>JBIJCI010000010.1:0-40347 GCA_044344715.1 Ilumatobacteraceae bacterium
GCGCACACCAACGGGGCGGATCATCATCGGGAACGGATCGAGCGCCGACCAGCCGAGGCGTCGGACGAAGCCACCGAACGACTCGCCGTTCGGAATCCCGTACACGAGACCGGCACCGGCATCGGCGATCCGACGGTACGCGAGCTCGGCCAACCGCACGAACAAACCGCGGCCGCGGAATGCGGCGGCGGTGAGCGTGTCGAACGACTGGTAGGCCGCCACCGCCCGGCCATCAACCTGGAACCTCGTCGGAAACGCCGCGTAGAGGGCGGCAGGTCCTGCGTGGAGACCCGCCTTGGTATGCGCGATGCAGACGTGCGCACCTCCGAGGTGCGAGAGGTACTGCCACCGGAGCAATTCGGCACTGCGGGTTTCACCCTGTTCGGCGAACATCCCACCGATCAACGAGACGACCTCCGGGGTGGCGGTTCCGGTCCACGCATCGAACTCGTCGTCGAGGCGCACGGTCACCGGTTCCCGCGGCACCGTCATGTCGCCTCCCTGAACGTGAGCGACCGCAACTCACCGCGATGCACGAACTGCCCGGCGCTCGCCAGGATCGCACCGACCAGCTCGCGCTGACGGTGCCCGGTGACGAGGTTGTGCGGGTGGAACCATAGGTGGGCGCACCCGCCCGATGCGGCGGCATGGGACATGATCCCGCGCCAGCGCCGTACCGTGACCGCGGGCGGGACCGCACGCCGCGGACCCGACCGCCAGTTGACGAAACGTCCCGGCGACACCAGGTCGTCCGCGCCGGCGACCTGGTCGGAAACGGCGCGCACGTTGAATTCGCCGATCACCGAGCGCAGGCGCTCGGTGAACGTCACCGGTTCGACGCTGCGACGGTGGCGGCGGATGCCGTAGCCGGGCAACAATCCGGAGTACGCGACCGCGTTGCGCGGGTACACCATCGACTCGATACCCCAACCCGATTCGTTCGACGCATCCTGCATCGCCCGCAGTTCGCGATGCGCGGTCGGTTCGTCGACCCCAGGGAAATCGAACGGCAGGTGGGAGAAGCCGTGCGAGGCGAGTTCGTGACGATCCGACGCGAGCACCCGGGCGGGAAGGTCCTCGAGGAACCAGCCCTCCGTTCGTCCCGATCCCAGCGCCGTGCGCGGCGCGACGAGCCACCTGCGGTACGCCGGGTCGTCGGCGACGCTCCGAACGAACTCCTCCGTTCGTTCCCGGCCGGCAACGAAGAGCCCGACGGTGGCGAAGGTGGCCCGCAGCCCGTGCTCGTCGAGCGTACGGAAGAGGAAGTCGTAGGCCTCCCGCAGGCTCCCGTCACGGATCGCCGTGTCGTCGACGATCCGCGGATCGTCGGCCCATCCCCACTTCCCCTCGCAGTCGAGGGAGATGAGGAGACTGCCGGTCATGCGTGATCGTCGGGAGCGGTCACCGCGGCGGGCACGACTCACCACTCGAAGCGGTAGACGTTGGTATCGCGACGCGCGAACCCGATCCGCTGGTACAGCCGGTTCGCCGCCTCGCGACTCGGTCGCGAGGTGAGATCGACGGTCTTCGCCCCGCGACGGCGTGCCTCGGCGAGTGCAGCCTGGTTGAGCGCTTCGCCGACGCCCCTGCCGCGCGCCGATTCATCGACCACGACGTCCTCGATCCAGGCGCGCACCGCCGTCGGAATCCTGAAGATCGCGAGCGTGAGCAATCCGACGATTGCACCGTCGCTGCGCGCTGCGAAGAGCACGGTCGACTCCGCACCGACGATCTCCCCCAGTTCGGCACGGGTGATCGGCGCACTCGATGACGACAACTGCGGGATCAGACGGTGGCACGCGGCGACCACCTCGTCGGTCACCGCGACGACTGGCTCCACCACGACCGTCGACATCGTCGAATAACTGTACCCCTCGAGCCCGATCCGTCGGAGCGTGAGTTCCCCGTGCCGTGCGTTGCGACCGACGGATAGGGTTCAGACCGAAATGGCGGTCCCGTCGTCGGTGCACTGGTTGTCGAAACCGGCGTTGCGCAACCCCACCCTCGTCAGTGCGTTCACGGGCTGGAACGACGCGGCCGACGCCGCATCGAGCGCGGTTCGCCACCTGATCGAGGGGTGGTCGGCAACACCGCTCGCCGAGATCAGTCCCGAGCCGTACACCGACTTCGCCACCATCCGTCCCCACGTGCGACTCGCCGACAACGGTGAGCGCAGGATCATGTGGCCCACCGTCTCGCTGTGGCACGTCACCGGGGCGGGTGGCGACGTCATCCTCTCGCTCGGTCCGGAACCGAGCCTCCAGTGGAAACGGTTCGCCGGCGACATGCTCGCGGTCGCCGAACACTTCAACGCGCGCATGTACCTGACTCTCGGGGCACTCCTCGCCGACGTTCCGCACCGCCGACCGGTGCAGCTCATCGGCACGGCCACCGACCCGGAGTTGATCGAGCGCTTCCACCTCAGGCGGTCGCGCTACGAAGGACCCACCGGCATCATCGGCGTACTGCACGACGAGTTCACGAGGGCGGCTCTGCCCTCGGCATCACTGTGGGCGGCGGTGCCGGCGTACGCATCGCAGGTGCCGTCACCGAAGGCTTCGCTCGCCCTGATGCGCCGTGCCTGCGAGATGATCGGTACACCGGCGCCGGTCGGTGCGGTCATGCACCTCATCGAGCGCTACGAAGAGCAGGTCAACTCGTTGGTGAACGAGGACGACGACCTCGTCGAGTACGTGGAGCGGCTCGAGAACGCCACCGACCCCGCCATGGTGCTGAGCGACGAGGTGAGCGACGACCAGCTGCAGCTCGACTTCGGGAACGAGGCATCGGATGCCGACGCCGCCGAACTCGTCGACGAGGTGGAACGCTTCCTGCGCGAGCAGAACTCCGAGTAGCCGGGTCAGTCCGCCCCGCCGCGCCACATCGGTGAGCGCGGCGCGTCGAACGTCGCGGCGAAGCGCTCGCCGTCGAGGGCGGCGAAGGCCCGTTCGGCCCACCACCCGGCACCGACCGTTCCGTCCGGAAGGCGGTCACGCGCGAACCACCCGCAGCCGTCGGTTTCGAGCGGATGGGGCGTGAGCGTCCCGCCGGTTGCCCGGCAGTGGAAGAGCAGCATGTACATCCCGAACTTCGTGAATCCCATCCGCATTCCGTCGACGACGCCGAGCAACTGCACGGGTTCGCACCGGATGCCGGTTTCCTCGTGCACCTCCTTCACGACCACCTCCGCCGCGGAGTAGCCGACGTCGGCCCATCCGGTCGGGTACAGCCATGCCCCACCGGGCTTGCGCTTCACGAGCAACAGCTCGTTGTCGTCGTTGCCGACGATCGCCCCGATGGCGACCTTCGGTGTGACGTAACCGGGGATTCCCTCACCGATGTTGTCCATCCACTCCTGCACGTAGTGCCCGCGCTCGCGCCGTAGTTCCCCCGCCTCCTCCAGCGTCGCCTTGATGTCGGCCGCCACGGCCAGGACCTCCTCGTAACGCTCGCGCTCGTAGAGGTTCGCGGTGAACGCGAGCCCGGTTCGCGCGATCGCCGCGAGCGACTCGCTCCAGCGCGCCAGCTGGCCCTCCAATCGTTGCGGCTCTTCCCCCGGCACCGGGCCGACGATACCCGAACCTCCCTACGCGACCGCCCGCAGGATCAGCGCCGCGAGGTCGCGCCGTCTTCGTTCGTCGGTCACGAGCCGGCCGTCGCCGTGTCGGACGTAGAAGGTGTCGACCACGTTGTCGCCGAGCGTCACGATTCGGGCGTGGCGGATGTCGAGCGCCTCGTCGGCGAACACCTTGCTGATTGCACGCAACAACCCGACCCGGTCGGGTGCGTGCACCTCGATCACCGTCGCGTTCGACGACGCCCCGTCGTCGAACCGAACCTCCGGAGGCTGGGGCCCGAGCGCGGATTCGCGACGACGGCGCGAGTACGTGGCCGCCCGCTCGCGCAGCCGCGCATCCACGTCCATGCCGCCGTCGAACGCAGCGTGCACGTCGCGGAGCACACCGGTCCAGCCGTCGCGCGGCACCTCCCTCAGCCGGAACCGGGAGGCGGCCATCCCTTGTTCGTCGCTGTGGGCCTCGGCGGAGAGGATGTCGAGTCCGTGCACGGCGAGCACCCCGGCAACCGAGGTGAACAATCCGGGGCGGTCGGGGCTCACCACGGTGACGGTGTCGCCGTCGGCACGGACGTCGCGCCCGCCGCGCGCCATCGCCGCCAACGTCCCGGCGTCGGGGAACAGGCGCCACGTGGATGGGTCGACCGGCTCGCCGGCCAGTCGTTGTGCCACCCGTGCCACGAGGGTGCATACCAGATCCCGTTTCCATCCGCCCCAAGCGGTCGGTCCGGTCGCGAGGGCGTCGGCCTCGGTCAGCGCGTCGAGGAGTTGCAGCATCGCGACGTCGCCCACCTTCTCCGCGACGAACTCGATCGTCGCGTCGTCCGAGACGTCGCGCCGGGTCGCCACGTCGGGTAGGAGGAGGTGGTGTTCGATGAGGGCCTGCACGGTCGCCACGTCATCGTCCTGCAGGCCCATCCGCGGACCGATGTCGGCGAACAGCCGCAGACCCGCCTCGGTGTGGTCACCGGGATACCCCTTGCCCAGGTCGTGGAACAACGCGCCGAGGACGAGCAGGTCCGGCCGGGCGACGCGTTCCGACAACGCGGCCGCGTTGGCCGCGGTCTGCCAGAGATGACGGTCGACCGTGTACCGGTGGAAGGCGTTCCGTTGCGGTCGGCACCGCACCGCACTCCACTCGGGGATCACCCGGCTCACGAGGTCGTGCTGCTCGAGCGACTCCCACACCGGGATCGCCCGTTCGCCCTCGAGGAGGAGTGCCACGAGGTCGTCGCTCGCGCCCGCCGGCCACGGTGACGGCCACGTCCCGGCGGAACGACCGAGACGCTCGAGCGAGTCCCGGTCGATGCGCACGGCGTTGCGAGCTGCCGCCGTCGCGACGCGCAGCACCAACGTCGGGTCGCCGGCCGGGTCGGCATCCTGCGCCAGCCGTACCTCGCCGTCGACCAGCGACACCGCCGGAGCGATCGGCTGCGGACGGCGCGACCGTCGCGGAGGATCCAGTCGTGACCAGGCGTCGGCGGTGATCCACATGACCCGTCGACCGACGGATGCGACCGACGCCATGAGTTCGTCGTCGTCGCGGAACCCGGCCGCACGTGCCACCGGCGACTGGTCCTGCAGGTGCAGCACGTCGCCCGGTCGTCGTGTCGAGTCGTGCAGGGCCACCCGGATCCGCAGCAACTCGTCGTTGCACTCGGCCAGCTCGTGGCGGTCCCGGTCGGGGATGCGGAACCCCGCGGCCTCGGCCCACCACATCGCCTGGATGTCGCGGAGTCCGCCGAGTCCGTCCTTCAGGTCGGGTTCGAGCAGGTAGGCAACCTCGCCGGCCAGTCGGTGGCGCTCGACGACGCTGGCGTGCAGACGCCCGATCCATTCCCGGCCTTCCCGGCGCAGCACCGCGTGCGACTTCGCGACGATCCGCTCGCCGAACACGGAGTCGCCGGCGATGACGCGGGCCGGCACCATCGCCGTCGCGGCGTCGAGGTCGGTACGAACCATGTTCAGTGCGTCGCGCTTCGTCCGTACGGCGTGGCCGACCTTGCGTCCGGCATCCCACAACGGATACCAGAGCGAACGGACGAACTCCGGATCGATCGTCCGGGCATCGTGCACCAGCAACACGTCGAGGTCGCTGAACGGCGCGAGCTCCCGGCGACCGTAACCGCCGACGGCCAGCAGGGCGATCCGCCCGCGCGGAGCGTGCGACTCGACCGCCGATTCGTACACCCGGCGCAGCTCGGCGTCGGTGCGGTCGCTGAGTTCCCGCCAGGGCCGGGGTCGCTCCACGCCCTGCACCGGCATCGTCAGCCGATTTCGACGCGGAGTCGCTTGTTGCCCTTGCCCTTGCTCTCCGTCTTCACCACCCGGAAGGTACCAACCTCACCGGTCGAGCGGACGTGGGTTCCCCCGTCGGCTTGCTTGTCGAGCCCGACGATGTCGACCACCCGGATCTCACGGACCGTCTCGGGGATCAGCGACACCTTCGTACGGATGAGGTCCTCGTCCATGACCGCGGTCTCCCGCGGCAGGAACGACACCTCGATCGGGTGGTTGCGCGCGATCGCCTCGTTCACGAGTTGCTCGACACGTGACGCGAAACCCTCCGGCAACGGGTCGAACTCGAAGTCCATTCGTGCGGCGAGCGGCTCCATGTTGCCGCCGGTGACCGGCACCCGCCACTCGTTCCAGATCACCCCGCACAGCACGTGCAGCGCGGTGTGCGTGCGCATCAGGCGGTGGCGGCGGTCCCAGTCGAGTTCACCGTGCACCGTGGTCCCCTCCCCCGGGGCATCACCGGCGACCGAGTGCCAGACGAGCTCACTCTCCTTGCGGACGTCGGTGACGGCGAGACCGTCGATCGTTCCGGTGTCGTGCGGTTGACCGCCACCGGTCGGATAGAAGAGAGTTCGGTCGAGCGCAACCGCGCCGTCGCGGCGCGCGACAACCCTCGCCTCGAACGACGCGAGGTACGCGTCGCGCAAGTAGAGCAGTTCGGTCAGTAGTCGTCCATGCCGTGGTCGTGGTCGTGACCACCCGCGGCCGGCTCCTCTGGCTTGTCGGCAATCACTACCTCGGTCGTGAGGAAGAGGGCGGCGATCGATGCGGCGTTCTGCAGCGCCGAACGCGTCACCTTCGCGGCGTCGATGACGCCGATCGCGACGAGGTCCTCGTACTCACCGGTTGCGGCGTTGAGTCCCTCGGCTCCCTTCAGACCCTTCACGCGCTCGACCACGACTCCGCCCTCGAGGCCGGCGTTCTCGGCGATCTGCTTGAGCGGGGCCTCGAGCGACTTCGCGACCATGCGGGCGCCGGTCGCTTCGTCGCCGACCATCGACTCGACGACCTTCAGCACCGCGGCCTGCGAACGCAGTAGCGCCACGCCGCCGCCGGGCACGACACCCTCCTCGATCGCCGCCTTGGTGGTGCTCACGGCGTCCTCGATGCGGTGCTTCTTCTCCTTCAGCTCCACCTCGGTCGCGGCTCCGACCTTCAGCACGGCCACGCCACCGGAGAGCTTGGCCAGGCGTTCCTGCAACTTCTCGCGGTCGTAGTCGCTGTCGGTGTTGTCGATCTCGGTCTTGATCTGGCTGATGCGTCCGTTGATGTCCGCCTCGTCACCGGCGCCCTCGATGATCGTGGTCTCGTCCTTGGTGATGACCACCTTCTTCGCCCGACCGAGCAGGTCGAGGGTCGCGTTCTCCAACTTGAGACCGACCTCCTCGCTCACCACCTGGCCGCGGGTGAGGATCGCCATGTCCTGCAGCATCGCCTTGCGTCGGTCACCGAAACCCGGCGCCTTGATCGCAACGCTCTTGAACGTGCCGCGGATCTTGTTGACGACCAGCGTGGCGAGGGCCTCGCCCTCGACGTCCTCGGCGATGATGACCAACTGCTTGCCCGCCTGCATCACCTTTTCGAGCACCGGGAGCAGGTCGCGAACCGCCGACACCTTGCCACCGAGGAACAGGATGTACGGATCCTCGATCACCGCCTCCATGCGGTCGGTGTCGGTGACGAAGTACGGCGAGATGTAGCCCTTGTCGAAGCGCATGCCCTCGACGAGGTCCATCTCGATGCCGAAGGTCTGGCTCTCCTCGACGGTGATCACGCCGTCCTTGCCGACCTTGTCGATCGCCTCGGAAATCCGCTGACCGATCTCGGGGTCGGCGGCGGAGATCGACGCCACCTGTGCGATCTGCGACTTGTTGTCGACCTCCTTGGCGAGCGACTTGATGCTGGCCACGGCGGCCTCGACGGCCTTCTCGATTCCGCGCTTCAGGCTCATCGGGTTGGCACCGGCCGCGACGTTGCGCAGACCTTCGTGCACCATCGCCCAGGCGAGCACCGTGGCGGTGGTGGTGCCGTCACCGGCGACGTCGTCGGTCTTCTTCGCCACTTCCTTCACCAGCTCGGCGCCGATGCGCTCGTAGGGATCCTCGAGTTCGATCTCCTTGGCGATCGAGACACCGTCGTTGGTGATGGTGGGTGCGCCCCACTTCTTGTCGAGCACGACGTTGCGACCCTTGGGTCCCAGCGTCACGCGGACGGCGTCGGCGAGTTGGTTCATGCCGGATTCCAGGCCGCGGCGGGCTGCTTCGTGGAAGAGGATGATTTTGGGCATCGGCGTCTCCTTTGTGGGATGAACGTGGGATGTTTCTGGGGGTACCTTTCGCGGGAAAGGCGTTAGCACTCTACCGACGAGACTGCTAACCGACTACACGATGGGACGCAACACCACATCGGTCCGGGTATCCGTGGCACCCTGTTTGTGCAGCCACTGGAGGAACCGGTCGAGGCCGTCGGTGCCCTCGCAGGCGACCATGATCTTCACGTCCGGTACACCCGTCACATGGGCCGCCCAGACGACGTCGTCGCGTTTACGCAGGGCCTCGTCGAACTTGGGCGTGGTGACGATCCGCGCGTCGACGATGGCGCTCAACGTACGTCCCAATCGCTGCTGGTCGATCGTCACCGTGAACCGGGAGATGACGTTCCGGCGCATCAATCGCCGTACGCGATCGGCCGCCGCATTGGCCGAGAGTCCGATCCGCTCGCCGAGGAGTTGCCAGGGAATTCGGGCGTCCTGCTTCAGAACGGCGAGGATTTCACGGTCGGTATCGTCTAACGGTTCGGTTTCCGCGGTCATTCGGCGATGATAGCCGTCTATTCCGCGGTTTTCGCAGCATGCGAATCGGCATCCTGAAGGCATGGATGCAACGACCGTCTCTCCGATACGAGCTGCGACCTCCCCGGCAACGACGTTGATCCCCGGCTACTTCACCGGATACGTACCCGCAACACCGTCGATCGCCGACGACGATCACGATGCATGCCCGGCCGCCACCCGGGCGCTCGTGCGCTTCGCCGACGATATCGGTCGTGCGGTCGGCTACGACCGCGAGCAGGCCGGTCGGCTCATCCAGGACGTCTTCCCGGTGAAGTCCCTCGAGCGGGCCCAGGTGTCGACGTCGTCCAAGGTGATGCTCGGGTCGCACACCGAGACCGCCTTCCATCCGCACAAACCGCGCTTCGTGGTGCTGCTCTGTCTGCGCGGGGATCCCGCAGCCGCCACCACCCATGCCGATATCAACGAGATCGTCACGCACCTCACTGCGAACGAGCTCGACGTGCTGCAGACCGACGAGTTCGTGACCACGGTGGATCCGAGTTTCATGTCCAACGGCGAGCCCGATGCGACGGTCGTGGTCACTCCGATCACCGCACGGAGCCACGACTGGGTGTTCGTCTACGACGAGCTGCTGATGAAGGGAACCACGCCGCGGGCGGCGGCGGCGCTCGACGCGCTGCACCGTGCGGTGAAGTCGGCGACCCGGCAGGTCGTGCTCGACTCCGGCGACCTGCTCGTCATCGACAACGACCGGGCCGTGCACGGGCGAACCCCGTTCACACCCCGCTACGACGGAACCGACCGCTGGTTGAAGCGCGCCCTCGTGGTGACCGCCTTACCGGCGACCGACGTGGTCGGTCGGGTCATTCAGACCCGGCTGTAACGCTCAGCGGTCAGATACCGCCGGCGACCGCCGGCACGATCGACACGGTTTGTCCGCCGGATACCGGCGTGTCGAGACCCTTCAGGTAGCGGACGTCGTCGTCGGCCACGAACACGTTGACGAACTTGTGCAGGTTCCCCTGTTCGTCGAGGAGCTTCGCAGCGAACCCCGGATGCGCCGCGTCGAGTGCGGTGAGCACGTCGCGCAAGGTCGAGCCGTCGACGCTCACGGTGCTCGCACCCCCCGAGAGCGGGCGCAACGTGGTTGGGATGCGTACGGTCACCGACACGGGCGTCAGGCTACCTTCGGGCGTGCTCGCGCAGGATGAGGCCGGTCACGATGCGCGCGCCGATGGTGACGAGCGGTAGCCCACCGCCGGGATGCGTCGATCCACCGACGAGGTAGAGGCCCCGTAGCGGGCCGCGCACCGACGGACGACGGAACGCGGCACTCCGGCCGTTCGACGATGTCCCGTAGATCGCGCCACCCGGTGAGCGGTACCGCTCGGCGATGTCGTGCGGTCCGAGTACCTCCACGAACCTGGCGCGCCGTCGGAGGTCCGGACCGACGGTGGACAAGCGATGCAGCAACCACTCCCCGACCTCGTCGGTGACCCCGCGACCGTCGGCGGGCGCGTTGATGAGGAGGAACCAGTTCTCGCATCCCGGAGGTGCCTGCGTCGGATCGGTCACGCTCGAGATGCACCCGTAGATCGTCGGGTCGCGGGGAATCCTCCCGTTGCGGAGATCGAAGAACTCCCGCCCGTGGTCGCGGGAGAACCACACGTTGTGGTGCGCAACGATCGGCGTGCGGCCCTCGACACCGACGAGGACGGCGATACCGCTGGTCGAACGTTCCGTTCGCCGAACGTTCCGCAGCCGTCGGTCGTGCGGGAACAGGTCGCGGTAGAGGTGCTCTGCGTCGGCGTTGGATACGACGACCCCGGCGGCAATCCGCCGGTCGCCGAGGCTCACCCCGGTCACGCGCGCACGGGTCGAGTTGATTGCCGTCACCTCTGCGTCCGCACGGAGGACGACACCGCTCTGCACGGCGGTTCGCACGAGGGCGTCGCGCAGGGCTCCGAGTCCGCCCCGCACGTACCAGGCACCGTGGTCGGCCTCCACCGCGGCGATGCAGCCGAGCGTTGCCGGGGCGTGCAGCGGATCCGAGCCGCTGTACGTTGCGTACCGTCCGAGCCACTGCCGTAGGCGGGGATCGGTGAACGACGACTCCGCCCGTGCAGCCAGTCCGCGACGGGCATCGATCGTCGCGAAATCACGCGGCGAGCGCATGCGACGCAGCAATGACAGCGGCGACGAGAGGTCGCCGGCGAGGAAGGTCCGCTCGCTCGTTCGCCAGATCGCCCGTGCACGACGCAGGTACGCGAGGTACTCCGCACCGCTCCCGGGCCCGAAGGCATCGAGTGCCTCGGCGGTGGCGACCGGTTCGTCGTGGAACGAGACGGTCGAGGCGTCCGGCCAGAAGTACCGGAACGACGGATCGAGCCGCACGAGGTCGACCTCATCGGCAAGGCTCGTGCCGGCGAGACGGAACACTTCGTCGAACACCGCCGGCAACGTGAGCAGCGAGGGTCCGGTATCGAACAGGAATCCGTCGCGCTCGCGCACCGCGAGTTTGCCGCCGAACTCGGCGTTGCGTTCGAGGACGACCACGCTTCGACCGGCGTTCGCCAGCCGGATCGCCGTGACGAGACCACCGACACCTCCGCCGACCACGACGACGTCGAACCGCTCGGTCACGCGGGATCGCTCCCGGGCCTCCGCAACGACACAACGACGAAGCAACCCATCGCCAACCCTCCGACCAACGCGACCACGGCGTCGTCGAAGAAGAGGAGGAATCCGAGCGTCGAGAACACGGCCAACGTGGCGTAGGTGATCCGCGGCAACGACGATGCCCGCCGCCGGACCGGTCCGCAGACGACGACGGCGAGCGTTGCGGTCACGCCCGCGGTCAACGTCCACCCGAGGTAGTTGACGAACGGGATTCCGCGGAACGACGGCGAGACGGTCTGCCAGCGCCAGTACCCCTCCCCGACCATCTGCGGGTCGAGGAAGACGTCCCATGCGGTGATCGCGAGCGCCATCGTCACGATCCGAACGATCGCCGCACGTCGCGGCGGGCCGTTTCCGACGTTCCGGAGGGCCCCGTGCACCGTGAGCGTGATGCCGGCCCAGGCGAACGAGACGACGACCGGCACCCCGAAGAGTTGGGGTGTCAGGACCCCGGTGTAGTCGTACTCGCCGAACGGGAAACCCGTGCGGCTGCCGAGCACCTCGACGAGGAAGGTCACGACCACGATCGCCCCCGCGGCGGCGAGCGACCGCGCACCGTGCGTCCCGACCGAGGCCGCGACTGCCGTGACGAAGAGCGCAGCCACCACGACGAGTGCGAGCAACCGACGCTCGTCACCGCCACGCTCGAACAGCGGCGTCGCCACCATCCCGGCGATCATCACGACGAAGGCGAGGAGTCCGGTCCGCGGCTCGTCCCGCAGCGCACGGATGGTCGGAGCAGCCGGAACGTTCATCGACCGAGCGGCAGCAACAACCGACCGACCATCAACGCCTTCTGCACGGTCGGCACCGATGCACGGCGCGCGAACACGTCGTAGTTCCCGTCCTCGATGCGCTCGAGGATCCGTGAGTACAGCGTGCGCGCCGCCCTGATGCAACGGGCCGAGCGGGGCGGCAACATCGAGATTCCGCGGTCGGCGGACTCGTACAACGTGCGGCAACGTTCGATCTCGAACCTCATCAGGGCGACGAACTCGGGGGAGCACCGGCGTTGCGCGAGGTCCACCCCGAAGCGACGCACGTCCTCCTGCGGGACGTACACGCGACCCCGGTCGAGGTCCTCGCTCACATCGCGCAGGAAGTTTGTGAGTTGGAAGGCGTTGCCGAGGTCGCGGGCATGACCGAACGCGGCCGGTTCCCGCGGCTCGAGGATCGGCAGCATCATCTCCCCGATCACGGCCGCGGAGCCGTCCATATAGACGAGCAGGTCCTCCCATGTTTCGTAGGTCGTGACGGTGAGGTCCATCGTCATGCTCCGCAGGAAACGACGGAAGCAGTCGGGGTCGATGGGGAACCGGCGCACCGTGTCGACCACCGCCATCAGCACCGGATCGTCCGAGGACCCGGCGGCGAGGTCGCGGAAGAACCGCTCGCCGAACGCGGCGAGCGCGGCTTCGCGTTGTGCAACGGGTACGGGCCCGAGCTCGTCGACGATGTCGTCGGCGTAGCGACAGAACCCGTAGAGCGCATGGACGTGCGGGCGCTTGTCGGAGGGCAGGACCTTGGTCGACCAGTAGTACGTGGTGCCGTGTCGCTTGTTGAACTGCCTGCACAGTTCGTAGCTGCCGGACAGCGTCACCGGCCCCTGCGGGAGCAGTCGTGTCGTCGGAACCGGCGGGGTCGCCACCGGCTACCTCCCCCGCTGCGCGGCGTAGTCGGTGACCCGCCGTGCGGCCAACTTGCCCGAGACGAGCACCATCGGTACACCGACGCCGGGAACCGTCGATGAGCCCGCGAAGAACAACCCGGGAACGCGCCCGTCCCGGTTGTTCGGGCGGAACGGCCCGGTCTGGAAGAACGTGTGGGCCAGCGCGAACGGTGTACCACGTTCCATGCCCAGCTTCTCCCAGTCGAGCGGGTCGTAGATGCGTTCGACGACCACATCGGTCGGGTACCCGAGGCGTGCGACGCGTTCGCGCAGGTCGGCGGTGATCCGGTCGCGCTCGCGCGACCAGTCGATCTTCCCGTCCAGGTTCGGTGTGGGTTCGAGCACGTAGAGAGAGGAGTGACCATCGGGTGCCAGACCCGGGGTATCGAGCGAGTGGAGCGTCACCAGGATCGAGGGATCGGGCATCCGGACACCGTCGTCGATCAACGCCTTGAACGATCCGTTCCAGTCGGCACCGAAGTGGATGTTGTGGTGCGCCACCCGTGCATCCGGGACGCCCTTCACTCCGGCGACCCACAGCAGACAGCTCGGGCTGTACTTGCCGTTGCGCGCCGCACGCGGTGCATCGACGCCGCCGAGCAGCGTCCGGTACGCGACGGGGAGGTCGGGATTGCACACCACCGCATCGGCGAGGATCCGCTCCCCGCCGTCGAGTTCCACCCCGGTGACGTACCCCTGCGAACCGCTCGAGCGCAGGATCCGCGAGACGTTCGCGCCGTAACGGATCGTTACCCCCGCCCGTTCGATCGCGGCTGCGAGGCCGGTCGCCATCGAGTGCATGCCGCCCTCGGGGAAGTAGACACCCTCCACCGAGTCCATGTAGGTGATGACGGCGTACAGGGACAATGCCTCGTACGGCGCGAGGCCCGCGTACATCGACTGGAAGCTGAAGATGCGCTGCAACCGGTCGTCCCGGAAGAAACCGCCGACCTTCTTGTCGAGCCTGCGGAATGCCCCGAGGCGCACGAGCTTGAGCGCGTCGCGCCACGGTCGGGCGAGGTCGAGCGGTGAATCGAAGTTCGTGTCGATGAACGACGACATCTCGGCCCGGTACAACTCCTCGAGCCACGTGCAGAACCTGAGGAACGACGCCGCCTCCACCTTGTTGGAGAAGCGCGCGATCTCGTCGGCCATCGCCTCGCGACCGTGCCGCACGAGCAGTTCGCTACCGTCCTCGTACACCGCCCGGTACATCGGGTCGACCTTCTTGATTCGTACGTAGTCGGCCATCTCCGCGCCGGCCGCATTGAAGACGTCCTCGAGCAGACCGGGCATCGTGAGGACGGTCGGACCGTTGTCGAGTCGGAAGCCGTTCGCAGCGACGATTCCTGCGCGCCCCCCGGGGACATCGTCGCGCTCGAGCAGCGTCACGTCGTGTCCGCTGCGGGAGAGATGGGCGGCCGTTGCGAGTCCACCCAGTCCCGCACCGATCACGATCACGTGCATATGGCGGTCGTTCATGTCGCTCCGCTCCTCATACCTTCCGGTCGCTCACGTAACGGGCCAGTTCCACGAGTCGGTCCCGCACGTCGGGGGCGATCGGCGCCCTGCCGATCGCGGCAACCGCCTCCGCGGCGAGCCGTTCGATGGTCGTCTCCATCTCCGCCAGCGCACCCGAGTCGACGATCGCCTCCTGAACCCGTGCGATGTCGCGGTCGTCGAGCGCGTCCCGCCCGACCCGTTCGAGTACCTCGCGTTGACTCGGATCGGCACGCTGCAGTGCCAGTGCCATCAGCGGCGTTGGTTTCGCCTCGCGCAGGTCGTCACCGACGGGCTTGCCGGTGACGCTCGTGTCCCCGAATGCACCGAGCACGTCGTCGCGCAACTGGAACGCATCCCCGAGCGGTAGGCCGTAGGCCGAATACGTGCCGAGGAGCGCGGTGTCCTCGTCGGCGAGCAGGGCCCCGAGGTGCAGCGGGCGTTCGATCGTGTATTTGCCGCTCTTGTACCTGCAGATCCGTGCCGCCTTCTCGGGTCGGCGCTCGTTCTGTGCCGACCCGAGCATGTCGAGGTACTGCCCGAGGTTCAGTTCGACGCGCAATTCGTTCCACATCGTCCATCCCCGCGGGCCGAGCCCGGCGAGCAGCGTGTCGGCGTAGACGAAGGAGAGGTCCCCGATCAGGATCGCCGCTCCGTCACCGAACCGACGGGCGTCGCCCGCCCAGCCGCGCGACCGGTGCTCGGCCTGCAGCCCAACGTGGGTGGTGGTCGCACCCCGGCGGGTCGAAGATCCGTCCATGATGTCGTCGTGGAACAGCGCGAAGGCGTGTAGCAACTCGAACGCCGCACCGGCATCGACGACCCGCGGGTCGTCGGGCGCACCACCGGCGCCGACGAAGCCCCAGTATGCGAACACCGGACGCAGTCGCTTGCCACCACCAACCACCATCCGCTCCAGTTCTCCGAACGGAACCGCTAGGTCGGGGTCGAAGGCCGTCCAACGGGTCGTCTCCGCGGCGAGGAACGAGGCCAAGCGGGCGTCTACCCGACCCGCGACCTCGCGCACGGCTGCGGGGGGCGTACTCACGAGACGAGGCTACGCCGACACCGCGCGCCACCCGACGGTTTCGTCAGTGGGACTCCTCGGGCAGTTCGATCTGCTTCACTTCCAGCCGTGCGGCGGCGATCCGGTCGCGGCACACCTTCACGAGTTCGGTGGCCCGCTTCACACGCTCGGCGAGGTGGTCGACGTCGACGTCCTCTCCGTCGAGTGCAGCAAGAATCTCCTCGAGTTCGCCGACTGCCTCCTCGTAGCCGATCCCGGCGTCGTCCTTCTTGCGTGTCATCGGTGCTCCTTCGTCGTGGTTGAATCCGGTGATATCGATGCGACGGTACTGGTGACCGTACCGTCGGCGAGTCGGGTGGTGATCGACGAGTCCTTCTCCGCATGCATCACCGACGAGACGACCCGACCATCCCGGTCGTAGGTGATGCTCCAACCGCGCCGCATCAGTACCACCGGATCGCGGCCCTTCACTTCGCTCGCCAGGAGTTCGATGCGGGCGGTTGCCGCCTGCAGCGCCGCGGAACGCAGCGTCCGGAGACGTCCGGCGGCGTCGGCGATGCGCCGTTCCCCGGCCGCGAGCGCCGTGAGTACGAGCGTCGACATGCGTTGTACGGCGAGGTCGACGCGACCGGTGAACTGGAGGATCCGGTCGATGATTGCGACGGCGCACGCGGTCGGTGTCTTGTTCCACGAGAACGCCACCTCGTCGGCGATGCTCGTGTCCACCTCGTGGCCGATTCCCGTGAACACCGGTTTGTTGCAGGCGGCGATGGCACGGGCCAACGACTCGTCGTCGAACGCGGCCAGGTCGGTCTTCGACCCGCCGCCGCGCACCACCGCGACGAGATCAATCCCGTCGCGGGAACCGAGGTGGGAGACGGCCGCCGCAACCGACGCGGCCGAGCCCTCGCCCTGCACCCGGACGTCGCAGAGAAAGACACGGAACCCGATGCCCGACTGCTCGATCGTCTTCATGAAGTCGGCGTGCGCGGCCGATCCCATGCTCGTCACGAGTCCGATTCCGAGCGGAACCAGGGGAAGACGTCTCGCCTTGTTCCGGTCGTAGGAGCCGTCCTTCTTCAGCCGGTCGACGATCTCCTGGCGCTTGGCCGCGAGATCACCGAGGGTGAAGCGCGGGTCGATGTCGGACATCTTGAACCCGAACGATCCGCTCGGTGCAAAGACGTCCGGCGTACCGCGGATGCGGACCTTGACCCCGCTCACGATCTCGACCTGGTGGTCGCGGAGCTTGGCGGCCAGCGCCTGGCGTACACCGCGGAAGAGCTTGACGGAAACGACGCTCTTGTCGCCGTCGGAGTCCTCGATGAGGTCGAAGTAGCAGTGTCCGCTCGAGGGATTGCTGACCTTCCCGACCTCGCCGTAGACCCAAACGTCCCGGAACTCGCGGGCGAGTACGTCGTTCACGTCGGCGATCAACTCCGAAACGCTGCGCGCGTCGGGCGCCTGGTCGGCGGCGCTCGGCGGTCGGGAGGCTCGGGTCATGCGGAGTGGTGTCGTGACCGACGTCGATTGCCGTCGTGTCACCCGCAAATCTATGCTGTGGGTCCCATGTCCTACCCGCGGCGCCTCGCAATCGTCGCGATCGCGGCACTGACGCTCGCCGCCTGTGGTGAGCGACTCGTGTACGAAGCAGACACCGAATCCACCGTCGACGGTGGCACCGCGGAGATCTCGGATTCCGATCCGGCCGCCGACAACCCGATCACCACGGTCGTCCCGGAACTCGGCTCCATCGACTGGCAACCGTGCAATCCGGGGCTGACGACGGGGTCGCTCCAGTGCGGAACGTTGGAGGTGCCGTTCGACTACGACGACCCGTCGGTCGGAACGTTCACGCTCGCGCTCGTTCGTCGCAGTGCCGATTCGCCGGAGCTGCGTATCGGTTCGATGCTCGTCAACCCGGGTGGTCCCGGCTTCGGCGGTACCTCGGTCGCCGAGCAGTCGGAGTGGTACCTCAGTTCGTCGTTGCTCGAACGATTCGACGTCGTCGGTTGGGATCCGCGCGGAACGGGCAGGTCGACGCCGTTCGTCGACTGCGTCGACGACTACGACCGGTACTTCGGCATCGACTCGCCGCCCAACGATGCGGCGTCCAAGGAAGAGATGGTCGAACTCACGCAGGAATTCGTCGACGCGTGCGTGGAACGCAACGGGGAGATGTTGAAGTACATCTCCACCGAGGCCTCGGCCCGGGATATGGACTCCATCCGTCGGGCGCTCGGTGAGGAGAAGATCACCTACTTCGGCTTCTCGTACGGCTCGGAGCTGGGCGCCACGTGGGTGACCCTCTTCCCGGACACCGTCCGCGCGGCGGTGTTCGACGGTGCCTCCGATCCCAACGCCAGCGGATTCGACCAGGCGATGGCGCAACTGAAGGGTTTCGAGCAGCAGCTCGACGCGTTCCTCGCCGACTGTGCGAAACGTCCCACATGCAGGATCTACAACGGCGGCCGTCCCGCCGCATTGTTCGACGAACTGTCGCGCGACATCGACTCGCGACCGATTCCCTCGGCAGCCGGTCGCACGCCGGTGACGCAGGGGGTCTTCTACACCGCCGTCGTCCAGGCGATGTACAGCAACACGCTGTGGTCGCAACTCGAGGAGGCGCTGGCCGATGCGGTGAATGGAGACGGCGCGGGACTCCTGCGCCTCTACGACGAGTACTACCAGCGGCAACCCGACGGAACCTACGGCAACGAGCTCGAGGCGTTCCTCGCCATCTCCTGCCTCGACGACCCGGAGGGATCCACCGTTGCCGCCGTCGACCGTGACGTCCGCGTGTTCGCCGCTGCCGCGAAGCGTCTGGGCGAGAACTTCGGTTACGGGTACGCGTGCGCGCTCTGGCCGCACCGTATCGCCGAGCGGGTGAACGTCACCGGTGCCGGTGCCGGTCCGATCGTGGTGGTCGGCACGACCGGCGATGCGGCGACACCGCTGGCCAGTACGCGCAAGGCGGCGGCGGCGCTCGAACGCGGCGTCCTCGTCATCGTCGAGGCGGACCGCCACACCGGTTACGGACTCAACACCTGCGTGGTCGACAAGGTGGATACCTACCTCATCGATCTCACCGTTCCACAGGACGAGACCTACTGCAAGTAGGCGTTGCCGACCGGGTGCTCACCGCAGCGCGCGGAAGAACTCCCCGAGCAACGCACCCGATTCGGCGGCGAGCACTCCCACACGAACCTCGGGTTCGTGGTTGAGCCGCGGGTCGGCGGTCAGGTTGTAGAGCGATCCCATCGCCCCGGCCTTCGGATCGGCGGCCGCATAGACGACCCGTGTGACCCGGGAGTTGACGATCGCACCGGCACACATCGCGCACGGCTCGAGCGTCACGTACAGGGTGCAGTCGTCAAGTCGCCACCGACCGAGTCGGGTTGCAGCGTCGCGCATCACCAGCAACTCCGCGTGCGCCGTCGGGTCGTTGCGCAACTCCCGCTCGTTGCACGCCTCCGCGATGACCAGACCGTCGTGAACGACGACCGCCCCGACCGGTACGTCGCCGTGGCGCCGCGCGCGTTCGGCCTGCGCGAGCGCCAGTCGCATCACGTCCTCGTCGGGCACGACACCACGGTACGTCGGACGGTGGACGGCACCCTCGGTACGATGGATTCGTGCCACGTGGCGACGACCGCACCCCGACGGCGCATGTGCAGATCCTCGACTGCACCCTGCGGGACGGCGGCTACTACAACGATTGGGACTACCCGTTCGACCTCGTGAAGCGGTACGTCGACGCGGTGGGCGCCGCGCGTATCGACGTGGTGGAGCTTGGATTCCGCACGCTCCAGGCCGACGGCTACCTCGGTGCCACGGCCTACACCACCGATGCGTTCGTCGAGCGACTCGCACCGCCGCCCTCGTTGCGCCTCGCCGTCATGCTCAACGCCAAGGAGATCGTCGCGGCGGCCGATTCGCGCCACGCGATCCGCTCGGCGTTCGCCCGGCGGGCCAACTCGGCGGTCTCCCTCGTGCGGATCGCGGCGAACCTCAACGAGGTGGAGCGCCTCGGACCGGCGATCGAGGAACTGCACGAACTCGGCTACGAGACGGCCCTCAACGTGATGCAGGTCTCCGAGCTCGAACTCGCGGCGGTCGAGTCGTTCGGTCGGCGGGCCCTCGACTTCGGGGTCGCCTACGCGTACATCGCCGACTCCTTCGGCGCGCTGCGCCCGGCCGACGTCGCCCCGATCATGCGCGCGCTCGGTGCCGGTTTCGGGACCAACATCGGCTGCCACCTGCACGACAACATGTCGTACGCACTGGCCAACACCATGGAGGCCGTCGACGCGGGTGCGGTGATCGTCGACTCCACGATCCAGGGCATGGGCCGCGGACCCGGCAACGTTCGTACCGAATACCTCGTGACGGAACTCTCGAGGCGCGGCCTCACGGATGCACGGGTGAATCCGCTCGTCAACCTCGTCGAACGCGACTTCGCCGCACTGAAGTCGCGGTACGGATGGGGCTCGAGTCTCTACTACTTCCAGTCCGCGAATCAGGCGGTGCACCCCACCTACGTGATGGAACTCACCAAGGACGACCGGTACTCCCCGCTCGAAATCGTGACGGCACTCGACCGGCTCAACGCCGGGGGTGCGACGAGCTTCGACGTCCGCCGGCTCACCGACGCGGTGCAGGGCGATCCGCTGCAGTTCCCCGGCGGATGCGCGGTGCAGGATTGGTTCACGGCCCGCGACGTGCTCGTGGTTGCCAACGGCCCCGAGGCCGCCGCGAAACGTGCGGAGGTGGAGATGTTCGTGCGACAGCACCAGCCGTTCGTCGTGGCCCTCAACGCCCACGTGCCGATCGACCCGGCGCTCGTCGACGTCGTTGCAGCGTGCCACCCCGAGCGTGCCGTCCTCGACGCCTCCGCGCTCGCCGAACTCGGTTGCACGGTGCTCGCCCCGCGGGCACTCCTCGAGTCCATCGGTGTGCAGGTCGGGGAGCTCCGCGACGTCGGCTACCGGGTCGTCCCCGGCAAGATGGGTTCGGAGCGGACCGGCGTGGTCATCCCCCACCCGATCGTGGCGGCGTACGTGTTGGCGATCCTCGCTGCGGGTGATGCCAAGCGGGTGCTCCTCGCCGGATTCGACGGGTACTCCGAGGCCGATACCCGGCACGCGATGATGCAGGACACGCTCGACGTCTTCCGTGCGGCGAATCCCGCCACGTCGGTGGTGGCGATCACCCGGTCCGCGTACCGCGTGCCGCAGCGGTCGATGTTCGCCCCGTTGTGAGCGATGCCGTCGTGACCCGTCCCGGCAGTCCCGACGATTTCCTGGTGGTGATTCCGGCGCGGTACGCCTCGACCCGGTTCCCGGGCAAGGCCCTCGCCGATCTCGGCGGCACCACGGTGTTGCGACGGTGCCACGATCGGGTCCGGCTCGCCGTCGATGCAGAGCGGATCATCGTGGCCACCGACGACGAGCGGATTGCCGACGAGTGCCGGGCGCACGGCATGCGCTTCGAGATGACGAGCGGCGCGTGCCTCACCGGGACGGACCGGGTCGCGGAGGTTGCCGGACGCGTCCCTGCCTCGTGGTACGTGAACGTGCAGGGTGACGAGCCGTTCCTCGACCCGGAGGGTTTGCGGACCACCATCGAGGCGACGCGCATCGCGACGCACGACGTGTCGGTGATCAACGCGTGCGCGACGATCGTCGACGAGGCGGACTTCCGCAGCACCACGGTGCCCAAGGTCGTGACCGATGCGCAGGGCCGGCTGCTCTACATGAGCAGGGCGGCGATTCCCACGACCAAACGACTCGAGTTCCGTGGCGCCAGGCGCCAGGTCGGTCTCTACGCATTCCGGCCGGACGCCCTGCGTGCGTTCGCCGCCCGCGACACCAAGACACCGCTCGAGGCGCTCGAGGACATCGAGATCCTCCGCTTCCTGGAGATGGGCATCGGGGTCCGGATGATCGAGGTGGAATCGGTGGGGATAGCAATCGACACCCCCGAGGACCTCGATCGTGCCCGTCGTTACCTCGGATTGACGTAACCGTCGACGACCCCGCGCCAGCGCGCCAGGCTCGTGTCGAGAATGAAGTACCGGTGCACCGGCGGGTCGTCGTTGCGGCGCGACTCGGCCGCCGACAACCACGACACGGCATCGACGGCATCGACGGCGACATGGAAGAAGTCGTCCTCCTCGACGGGTGTCGTCGACAGACCGGACACCGAGGCGAGCGAGCAGGACGGAACGCCGGCGAGGTACGCATCGAGCGGCGCCGCGCTGCCGACCATGAACGCGGCGCTCGCGCCGCGGAACGCCTCGCGCAGCGGACGATCGGTCACCACGAACGCGGCGTCGGGCGCCGGCGCAGTGCACTGCGGGTGCCACTTCACGACGATGCGACGGTCCGCACCACGCTGCGCGACCGCCGCCAGGAATCGTTGCAGTTCCCGCGCTGACGCCGCACAGTCCGCCCCGCCGACCACGAGCCACGTCGGGACACCGTCGGGGGTGCTGCGGACGCCGTCGGCGTCCCGATTCGCGAGGTGCTGGTAACGCAGCGCCTCCACCTCGACGATCGTCGGGCCGTACCCGGCGAGCTCGGCGCGGTCGTGGGCGCCGTGCACGGCCAGGTGTCGCGGGGTGTGCTCGGCGAGGAACGTGTGGGCGCGGAGATCCCACGGGCGCATCATGGTGTGGAGGTACGGGAGCCATGCGGCCCCGTGGGCATCGAGCTGTCGGGCGAGACACGACTCCCAGCCCTGTCCCTCGAAGGCGACGATCCACAGCCGGGTCCGCGGATTCCCCTCCACCACCGCACGCGAATGCTCGGCGAGGAGGCTCGAGCGCACCGCATGCGATCCGAACACCGAGCCCTCGTACTTGCGCGCCCACCACCCCCACAACAGGCGCGCATCACCGCCCGACGGGAGTCGTTCGCCGATCTCGCGGGCACCCGGGACGCGGCGGGCCAGTTGCGTCCATGTACGCAACGCGCGCCACCATGCAGCGAACCCGTGCTGGTCGGCGAGGAGTTGGTGACGCGCACCCCCGTTCCCCAACCATCCGAGTCGTCGTCGGACACCGCGCGGCGGCATCGTGACGGGTCCGTCGGCGTGAACGTGGAGGAATCCGACGGAGACGCCGGCACGACGCAGCTCGTCGGGGAGCCGCCCGAAATACGGCGAGGTCCAGGCGGATGGATCGGTGCGGTCGACGACGGTCCCCGTCGGCCAGTACCCGACGAACACGACCTCGGCGTCGAGCGATGCGGTCCGGTGCGGCCGGAGCGCGTGCATGAGCGAACGCAACCACGCCGCACCGGCGCGAGGCAGGTGCCGGCCACGACCCTGTGCGCCCGGCTGGTCGGCGTGACCGGATCCGATCAGTGCAGTGATCTGGTCGTACTGGGATGCATCGCGCCACGGGCTGCTCTCGCGCACCTCGCTCGAGGCCCACAGGTCGGTCGCGCCGTGACGCAACGACGCGCGCACGGTGACGCCGTCGACGACGGTGTCGGCCACGGTGCGCAACGCGGCGACGTACCGCGAGATCACGGCATGGCGCTGTGCGAGGTTCACCAGCGGTCATCCCGACGTCGGCGGAACATCATGTGGCGGAAGGGGTGGGATTTGAACCCACGGTAGGCATTCACCCACAACGGTTTTCGAGACCGTCCCATTCGGCCGCTCTGGCACCCTTCCGTCCGGCAACGCTATCTGTGCACCGGTCGCACACTTCCCGCCACTCGACGGCGCTGGCGGAGGGGGTGGGATTCGAACCCACGGAAGCTTGCGCTTCACGCGCTTTCCAAGCGCGCCGATTCGGCCGCTCTCGCACCCCTCCGAATCCCGTTGCGCCGAACGCGACGCGACGAACGACGGCAGGCTATCTGGGCACGCGGTTACGCCCGACGAATCGGTGCGCACGAGCGGGCGGTTAGCGTGATCGTCGTCGCTTCGTCGAGTGGGGTGGCGACCGGGTCCTGTGCAACGGATGCCCGAGAATCAGGTCAGGTCCGGAAGGAAGCAGCCTTCATCGGTCGCTTTCGTGTGCCGCAGATCGCCTGGTCGTCACTTCAGTCGGCGAAGCGACTCGGCACGTTCGCCGAGCTTGCCGACACCCCATTCCCGGGTGAGCCCGCCGAACTCCGCGCGGGGCCCGACCCACTTCCAGTCGTCGACCGTTCCGACGTTCACCGTGTCGACGAGCGTGGCGAGGATGCGGAACAGCTCGACGTCCTGGCGACCCTCGCGCAACGCCGTTGCGAGTTTCTCGGCCCCGCGCACCTTCACGCCGTCCTGCGTCCACGTCGCCGGATCCGGCGGGATCGACATGATGTCGACGTATCTCGCCAACAACGTCGACGCACTCTTCGCGCCCCAGCCCGGCAACCCGGGAAATCCGTCCGCGGTGTCGCCGACCAGCGCCAGGTAATCGACGACGGATTCCGGACCGATACCGAACTTCGCTCGTACCGCCCGTTCGTCGATGACCAGGTCGTTCTTGCGGTCCACCTGCACGACGCGCCGACCGCTCACGCACTGTCCGAGGTCCTTGTCCGGGGTGAGTATCCGCACCTGGTGCACGCGCCGGTCCTCACAGGCGACCCGCACCGCGGAGGCGAGGGCGTCATCGGCCTCGAAGTCGGTCATCGCCCACACCGTGACGCCCATCGCGGCAAGGGCGTCCTCCAGTACGGGGATCTGCCGCAGGATCTCGGGCTCCATTCCCTCGCTCGTCTTGTAGCCGGGCCAGAGGTCGTTGCGGAAGCTCTCGATGACGTGATCGGTGGCGACACCGACGTGGCTTGCACCGTCCTCCATGAGCTGCAGCGTGCTGTTGAGAACGCCGATGACACCGGCGTTCTCGTGCTCGTCGGTGTGGCGTCCGAGTTGTCCGTAGAACTGCCGGTACAGCTCGTACGTTCCGTCGATGAGGTGCACGATCACGGCACGAACCTAGACGCTCGTCGCCAGGACGACCCACGCCGAACCAAGGAGGTGCGGTCCGAACGGAATCATCGTTGTTCCGCGCCGTGCGCGACGCCCCACCGCATGCACCGCACCGGACGTTGCGGCGAGCAGTTGCCAGACGACGAGTCGGTCGGCATCGACGAAGGCAACGGCGACCGCGAGCGGGACGACGAGCAGCACGTCGCCCCAACCGAGCGACCGGGGCGAAACCCGGTGCAACATCGCGTACACGGCGGAAACCACCGACGCCCAACCGAACGCCCCGAGCACCGAGTCCGGCACACCGGATGTGACCGCATCGGCGGCAACGATCGCCGCGATCGCGGCGGTGGCAGCGAGCGTGACCGGTCGTGACAATCGGTGAGCGACGAGGTCGGAGGGCGTTTGCACGATGAGGAACACCGCAACGCTCGCCAACACGGCCGCGTGCGCGGCGGATGCGGTGGAACCCACGAGCGCCGTCGCTGCGCCGAGGGCCCCCGCACCGAACCACGCGATCGATCCGGCGCGGGCCGTACCGGCATCGCGCACGATGTCCGCGACCACCACGAGTGCGGCACGAAGGCTCGCCAACCCGACGAGCACCCCGACGAGCACCCACCCCGCCGTGGGCATCCGGTTACTCCTGGACGAGCTCGATCAGCGTGCCGAACGACCCCTTCGGATGGATGAAGGCGACGGTGGTTCCGCGCGACCCGGGTCGTGGCTCGGTGTCGATGGGTGTCGCACCGGCGGCGACCATGGCGGCCAGTGCAACCCTGCAGTCGGCGACCCGGTACCCGATGTGGTGCAGTCCCTCGCCCCGCTTCTCGATCGCCCGGGCGACGGGGGAATCCTCGCGCGTCGGTGTGAGCAGTTGCACGTAGCTCTCGGCCACCTTCAGCAACGCCTCCTCGACACCGTCGCGCTCCACCACCTCACGGTGGTCGACCGTGGCGCCGAATGCCCGGCGGTAGTAGTCGATCGCGGCCTCGAGGTCGCGGACGGCGATTGCAACGTGGTCGATCTCGGTCAGGATCATCGGCGGAACCTCCTCAGTCGTGCCTCTCCCACTCTGGCCCGCAGTTCGTGGTCGGTGACGCCTTCGCCCTCGTTGCGTGCAAGGCACAGCACGCCGATCTTGCCCTCGTGCATGTTGCGGTGCACCTCGTACGCCGCGTCACCGACCCGCTCGAGCGGGTACGTGCGCGAGAGGACCGGATCGATCATTCCCCTGGCGATGAGCCGGTTGGCCTCGTACGCCTCGCGGTAATTGGCGAAGTGCGACCCGACCAGGCGCTTGAGGCGCATCCAGAAGAACCGGTTGTCGAACTCCATCATGAAGCCGCTCGTCGCCGCGCAGGTCACGATGGTGCCGCCCTTCTTCGCCACGTACATCGACGCTCCGAACGTCGAGCGGCCCGGGTGCTCGAAGACGATGTCGGGGTCCTCGCCAACCAGCGCCCGGATGTCGCCGCCAAACCGACGCCACTCGCCCTCGTCGTGCGTACCGTCCTCCTTCCAGAAGCGGTAGTCCGCCGACGAGCGGTCGATCACCGCGTCGCAACCCATCTCCCGCAGGATCCGCGCCTTGTCCGGCGAACTCACGACACCGACCGGAATGCCGCCGCCGTTCAGCACGTACTGCACCGCATACGCGCCGATACCGCCCGTGGCACCCCAGATGAGCACCACGTCACCCTGTTTCATGCGCGCACCGTTCTGCGACACGAGCATCCGGTAACTCGTGCTGTTGCACAGCGCATTGACCGCCGACTCCTCCCAACTCAGGTGCGCCGGTTTGGGCATCAACTGGTTGGCCTTCACGACGGTGAGGTCGGCCAGTCCGCCGAAGTTGGTCTCGTACCCCCAGATGCGCTGGTTCGCCCCGAGCATCGAGTCGTCGTGGGCGGACGGATCCTGGTCGTCGACATGGTTGCAGTGGATGGTCACGCGGTCACCCGGTCGCCAGTTGCGTACCGCGCTGCCGACACGCAGTACCACTCCTGAACCGTCGCTACCGACCACGTGGTAGGGCTGGTCGTGCCGCTTCGCCCAACTGCTCTCCCTGGCCAACCGGGCCAACGAGGCGAACGTGCTCACGGGTTCGAAAATCGAACTCCACACGGTGTTGAAGTTGATGCTGCTCGCCATGACCGCGACGAGTGCCTCGTCGACGGCCAACTCCGGTACGGGCACCTCGCGCAGCTTCAGGCTCTTGCGCGGATCCTTGTCGCGCGAGGCGACCCCGGCGAACATTTCCGTGTCCTGCTTCTCCAGCACCGCGGCGCGGTACGAGTCGGGGAGCGGAATCGATGCCAGTTGGTCCCCGGTTGCCCCGTCGTTGATCGCCCGCAGCACCGATTCCATGCGACGAACCTACCGATACGCACGCCCGGGGCATCGAACCGACAACTACGGTTGGAGCGGGAGGTCGTCGTGCCTGGGTCCTACATCGTTGCCGGAGCGCGGACTCCGATCGGGAAGATGAGCGGTGCGCTGGGCGACCTCTCGGCGGCGGATCTCGGGGCGGTTGCGATCGCCGAGGCGCTGCGTCGTGCGGGGGTCGCGCCGCACGAGGTGCAGCACGTCATCGTTGGGCAGGTGCTGATGGCGGGCCAGGGCCAGGTGCCCGCCCGTCAGGCGGCGGTGAAGGCCGGCATCCCGATGAACGTCCCGAGCGTGAACGTGAACAAGGTGTGCCTCTCGGGGCTCAATGCCATCTACCTGGCCGACCAGATGGTGTCGAGCGGCGAGGCCGACATCGTCGTCGCGGCCGGGATGGAATCGATGACCAACGCCCCGTACATCGCCGACGGTGCACGGGGAGGCTTCCGCTACGGCAACACCGAGCTCGCGGACGCGATCGTGAAGGACGGTCTGTGGTGTGCCTTCGACGCCTGCCTGATGGGTCTTGGCACCGAGCGGTACGTGGCGGGCACGATCTCGCGGGAGGACCAGGATCGCGCGGCGCTGCAGAGCCACGCGCGGGCGGCGGCGGCCATCGCCGCCGGGCGGCTCGCCGACGAGATCGTGCCGGTGAGCATTCCGCAACGCAGGGGCGAACCCATCGTCGTGCGCGACGACGAGGGAGTGCGGGCCGCCACGACGATGGAATCGCTCGGCGCGTTGCGACCGGCCTTCGACAAGGCCGGGACGGTCACGGCCGGGAACGCGAGTCAGATCAGCGACGGGGGCTCGGCGGTGGTGGTGATGTCGAAGCGGGAGGCACAACGACGCGGTGTGGCGCCGCTCGGTGAATTCGTGTCGTACGGGATGGTCGCCGGCCCGGACTCGGCCTCGCTCCTGCACCAACCAAGCCGGGCGATCGCGCTGGCACTCGACCGGGCGGGGCTCAGGCTCGCCGATCTCTCGCTCGTCGAGATCAACGAGGCGTTCGCCGCGGTGGGGATCGCCTCGATGCGCGAGCTCGGACTCGCCGACGACATGGTCAACGTGAACGGCGGTGCGATCGCCCTCGGGCATCCGATCGGCATGAGCGGCAACCGGCTCGCACTGACCATGTTGTACGAACTGCGCCGCCGTGGTGGCGGCACCGGCGCGGCGGCGTTGTGCGGTGGCGGCGGCCAGGGCGACGCGCTGGTCGTTCGCAGCGTGGATTAGTCGGCGACCTCGCGTCGGCCGGCAAGCGCACGCCCGAGGGTGACCTCGTCGGCGTACTCGAGATCACCACCAACGGGGAGCCCCATCGCCAGCTGCGTCACCTTCACCCCGATCGGCTTCAGCAGTCGGGCGAGGTACATCGTCGTGACGTCGCCCTCGGTGTTGGGGTTGAGGCACAGGATGACCTCGCCGATCGTCTGGGGCTGCAACCGCACCAGCAACTCGCGGATCTTGAGGTGCTCCGGACCGACGCCCTCGAGCGGGTTGATCGCCCCGAGCAGCACGTGGTAGCGACCGCGGAACTGCCCGGTCTTCTCCAGTGCCACCACGTCGCGCGACTCCTCGACCACGCAGAGACTGCCGGGGTCGCGGCGCTCGTCGGCGCAGATGTGGCACAGATCCGATTCGGAGAAATTGAAGCAGCGCTGGCAGAAACGTACCGAGGTGCGCGCCTCGTCGATCGCCCTGGTCAGTCGCGACACCTCCTCGCGGTCGGCCTTCAACAGGTGGAACGCGATGCGTTGTGCGGACTTCGGTCCGACACCGGGCAGTCGTGACAGCGCGTCGATCATCGACTGCACGGAACGCGAGTATGCCGACGCCATGATCCCTGATCAGCCCGGGGGGGAGTCGACGATGCGAGCTCCGGGGAACGATTTGGCGATCCGGTCGACGACGGATTCGACCGGCGCCTCGTCGTCGGATTCGAACGGCTCGGCTGCGTCGGGGACGGATGGCGCCGGTTGGCTGGCCGACGGGGTGCGACGTTCCGTCGGGGACGTGGCGTTGCGCGACGGGTGCACCCGCACGTCGAGGGTGATCGGACGTCCCGCCGCGGAGGCGAGTGCCGATCGCACGTTGTCGGCCAGTTCGAGGCACTTCTTCTTGTGCATCTCGCTCGGTGCGACGACGACGAGGGTGTCGCCCTCGAGGCCGGCCACCTCCACCGCCGAGTACAGCGCACGGACCGTCGCCTTCAGCGTGCGCACGATGCCCGGCCACGCGGCGACGAGGTCGTCGACCGGGGCACCGGATGCGGCCGGTGGGCCGGACGCGACGACCGGCTTGGCCGCGGGGGACGAACGGGGTGGCCTCGCCGGTGCCGCGGCGTTGTCTGCAAGTCGCGGCCGGGGTATCGGCCCGGTGACGTCGCGCGGGCGTGCGCCAGCGGACTCGAGCCGTTCGAGGCGCGCGAGGAGCGACGATGTGTCGTTGGCGACGGAGTTGCTGGCCAGTCGCACGAGGGTGACCTCGAGAACGAGTCGCGGGTCGGGTGCGCGTCGGATGTCGAGCAGTGCCTCGCCGAGCACCTCGATGGCCCGGACCACCGAGGCGATCCCGTAACGCGCGGTCATGTCGGCGGCGAGTTTGGCGTGCTCCTCGGACAGCTGGACGAGTTGCGGGGCCATCGAGGAGAGGAACATCTCGCGCAGGAACCGGACGATCTGTTCGGTGAAGGCCCGCGGGTCATGACCGCGCTGCATTGCCGCGCCGACCTGCGTGAGCACGGACGCCGCATCGTGGTTGATGAGGCTCTCGATCACCTCCTCGGGGCGCACGAGGTTCTCGGCCTCGCCGCCGCCGGCCGCGACGAGTTCGAGGGCGGACAGCGTGTCACGGGCGGAACCCCCGCCCTGTTCCACGACCTGACGGATCGCCTCGGGGGAGACGACGAGCTTGGCGTCGTCGATCACCCAACGCACGTGTTCCTCGAGTTCCTTGGCCGGCAGGAGGCGGAACTGGAGGTGCTGCGTACGGCTGCGGATGGTCTCGCTGACCTTCTGCGGGTCGGTCGTGGCGAGCACGAACACCACGTGGGGCGGTGGTTCCTCCAGCGTCTTCAGGAGTGCGGCCTCGGCTCCGCCCGACAGCATGTGCACCTCGTCGAGGATGAACACCCGGTGCCGACCAGGGTTGCCCATGGCCGCCCGCTCGATGAGCTCGCGGATGTTGTCGACGCCGTTGTTGCTCGCCGCGTCGAGTTCGAGCACGTCGAAACTCGAACCCCGTTCGACGGCGAGGCACGATTCGCACTCGCAGCACGGCTCGCCCTGGTCGGGTGACGTGCAGTTGAGGACCTTGGCGAGGATGCGCGCCGCCGAGGTCTTCCCGGTACCGCGGGGACCGCTGAACAGGTACGCCTGGCCGCCCCGGTCGTTGGCCACCGCGTTGCGCAGCGCACGTACGACGTGTTCCTGGCCCTTCAATTCGCCGAATCGACGCGGTCGGTAACGGCGGTACAGCGACTGCGTTGCCATTTCGTAGCGAGCCTATCCCTCGGGTGACGAGCCGATTCGGTGCGTCCCGCACCGCTCATCGAGTGGGTACCGTTGGGAGACGCCCATGCGTGCAGTTCGTGTCCGAGGGCGGCGTGCCCTGCCCATCCTGCTCCTCCTCGCGACCACCATCGCAGGCTTCCTCTCGGCGACGGCCGTGCCGGCGGGTGCCGCCTCGACGATTCCCAACGAGTTGGTCTCGTCCAATCCCCAGCCGAACTCCACCCTCACCGTCGTTCCGACGCAACTGCAACTGGTCTTCCGGAACACGCTCGACGCCGACGATGCCGCCGCCCTTGGCGTGCTGTTGCGCTGCAACGGTGTGACCGTTTCGCTCGGCGCACCGGTCATCGCCGCCGACATGCAGACGGTGTCCGCGCCGCTCGCCTCGCTCCCGCCGGCCGGTCCCTGCACGGTCACCTGGGTGATCAACCGCAACATCGGCAGTCTCGGGACGTTCAACTTCACGCTCCTCGTGACGTCGGAGACCACGCTCGCAACCGACGGCCAGGGCGCGGTGACACCGACGTCGGTGGTCGGCGAGATCGTCGTCGCGAACGCGCTCCCCGAGCCCCGGTTCGGGCTCTTGCTCGGCCTGTTGCGGGTGATCGAGTACTTCTTCGTCATCTGCCTCTTCGGCGGGCTCATGTACATCGTGCTCGGTTGGCCGGAGGGTTTCGAGTACGACACGACGCAGCGGTTCCTGCGCCTCGCATGGTTCGCGGCGGTCTCCTCGATGTACCTCGTCGTCAGCATCCAGGCGGCACGTGCCGGTGGCGGGTCGTTCACGTCGTCGCTCAACCCGTTCTCGTGGTTTGGCTCCCTCGACGGTGGATTCGGCTTCGTTCTCCTCCTGCGCTTCGGACTCGTGGTCATCGCGTTCCTGGTTGCGTTCCGACCACGGCGCGTGCTCGCCCCGGAGACACAAGTACCGGCGGTGTTGTTCCTCCTCTCGATGATGGCCACCTACGGTCTCACACGGATCGGACAGAACCTCCCCGTACTCACCTACGCATTCGGCATCCTCCACGCCTGGTCGACGGGACTGTGGGTCGGCGGACTGGCACTCCTCGCCCGCGCGGCGCTGGCCGGACCAGGTGACCGTGATCTGCTCGATGCGGTCCGCTACTTCGCAAAGCTCTCCGGGCCGCTGATCCTGCTCAGCGTGTTCACCGGACTCGTCCAGGTGTACCTCATGGACGGCGCGGCGATCTTCACCAGCAGTCACGGACGGCTCAACGTGCTGCAGCTGCTGGTTGCCGGCGTCATGATCTGGATCATGCTGGTGCTGCGCAACTTCGCGATGACCCGTTTGAACAAGGAGAAGAAGCTGACGGCGCGGATGGCATGGCGACTGCGACGGGCGATCACCGCGGAGATCGTGGTGGCGATCATGGTCCTCGGGATCACATCGTGGGCGGTGTCGATGCGACCCCCGCAGGCCGTCGCCAAACGCACCGCACCGATCGCCAACTACCTCTTCCGCGAGGAGTTGCGCAACGACCGCTTCCGCGTCGTGCTCTCCATCACCCCGCTCACCACCGGGGCCAACGCGATGCGCGTCGAACTCCTCGAGCCGGAACGAATCAACAACTTCGAGGTTCGTCTCGTCCCCGCGGCCGAGGGCTACGCAGGTATCGCGGTCGTCGTGCCGCTCAGGCACGCCGGTGCTGCGGTTGCGCCGGTCGACGGCGGACTCGTCTTCCCGGTCGCCGGAGTATGGAACGTCGAGGTGGTCGGGACCACGACGACCGGTGACCTCACACCCCTCGGCACGACCATCACGGTGACCGACGAGTTGGTGGACACCGGCACCACGATCCCCACCCAGACGACGGTCGCCGGCGGGTAACAACTAGCGTCGGGGCGTGGCCGCCGACCCGATCGCCGAGAAGATCGTCGACCTCGAAGCCCGCAAATCACAGGCGCGCCAGGCCGGATCGGCGCGGGCGGTGGAGCGCCAGCACGAGAAGGGCAAGTTGCTCGCCCGCGAACGCATCGACGCCCTCCTCGACCCGGGCAGCTTCCACGAACTCGACCTCCTCGCACGGCACCGGGCCCATGCGGCGGGGTTGGAGGAACGTCCGTACACCGACGGGGTGATCACCGGTTGGGGCACGGTCGACGGTCGCCAGGTGTTCGTCTTCAGTCAGGACTTCACGGTGTTCGGCGGTGCCCTCGGCGAGGTGTTCGCCGAGAAGATCCACAAACTGATGGATCTGGCACTGAAGACCGGTGCACCGGTGATCGGCCTCAACGACGGTGCGGGCGCCCGTATCCAGGAGGGCGTCGTGTCGCTCGCCAGCTACGGCGGCATCTTCTGGCGCAACGTGCAGTCGTCGGGGGTGGTGCCGCAGATCTCGGTGGTCCTCGGGCCGTGCGCCGGTGGCGCGGTGTACTCGCCGGCAATGACCGACTTCATCTTCATGGTGCGCGAGACCAGCCACATGTTCATCACCGGACCGGACGTCGTGAAGACGGTGACGGGCGAGGACGTGACGCTCGAGGAACTCGGCGGGGCCGCCAGCCATGCATCCAAGAGCGGTGTCGCAACCTTCGTGTCGGCCGACGAGCGGTCGTGCCTGGCCGACGTGCGGTACCTCCTCGGCTTCCTGCCGCAGAACAACCTCTCGGCACCGCCGCGTAACGAGCCGTCGGACGATCCGACGCGACGGTGCGAGTCGCTGCGTACGATCCTGCCGGCGTCGCCGAACATGCCCTACGACATGAAGAAGGTGATCGCCGAGGTCGTGGACGACGGCGAGTTCTTCGAGTACTTCCCCAACTGGGCCAAGAGCATCGTGTGCGGTTTCTCCCGGATCGACGGTCACTCCGTCGGAATCGTCGGCAACCAACCGATGGTGCTGGCCGGCGTGCTCGACATCGAATCCAGCGAGAAGGCCGCCCGGTTCGTGCGTACCTGCGATGCGTTCAACGTTCCGATCGTCACGTTCGTCGACGTACCCGGCTTCCTGCCGGGCGTCGACCAGGAGTACGGCGGCATCATCCGTCACGGTGCGAAGTTGCTGTACGCATACTGCGAGGCGACCGTGCCGCGCATCCAGGTGATCACCCGCAAGGCGTACGGCGGTGCATACGTGGTGATGAACTCGAAGTCGATCGGTGCCGACCTCGCATATGCGTGGCCGTCGGCGGAACTGGCGGTGATGGGGCCGCAGGGTGCCGTGGAGATCGTCTACCGACGCGAACTACAGCAGGCCGCCGATCCGGCGGCACGACGTGCACAACTCGTCGCCGAGTACACCGAGAAGTACGCCAACCCGTACCTCGCCGCGGAACGCGGATTCGTCGACGACGTCATCGATCCGGCCGACACACGGATCAAGCTGGTCGAGGGACTGCGCGTACTGCGGACCAAGCACGACGAGCCCCCGCATCGCAAGCACGGGAACATCCCGCTGTGAACGACCTCGTGCACGTGACGGGCGTGCGCCCCGAACCGACCGCCGAGCAACTCGTCGCCATCACCACGGCACTGGCGGCCCTCTGGCCGGTGCCCTCGCCGGGTCGTCGGACGACGACCGACGTTGCCTGGCGATTCAGTGGGCGGCGACCATCCGGTCGTCGGTCGATGTAGTCGCGGGGGAGAACTTCAGCACACCGCTGATAAAGAGGAGTGCCTGGGCCCCGATCGTCTGGCGGCCGAACTCCGTGATCAGCGCCGAGTGGAAGAAGCCGACGAGGTAGCTGAGCGACAACCCGATGACCACCGCGTGGATGTACGGCCTCAGGTTCGTTGCAGCCGCCCGCAGGAGCCCGAGACGGCGAGACACCATCCCGACCACGAGTCCGATGACATACGGAATCCCCAGGAATCCGAACACGAACCGGAGGATGATCCACTCGTGGCTGCCCTCGCGGTTGATACGGAAGCCGAGCTGGGTGATGGAGACGATTCGTTCCTCGGACCCGGGCACCGTGACCCGGGCATGGATGATCATCGCGACGATGTAGACGGCCCAACCAAGGGTGACGAGCAGTGCCGGGCGAAACCAGCCGGTGAGCCGCCCCCGCCATGCCAACCATACGAGCGCGACCACGTACACGATCGCCAGGTGTTCGAACGTCATCGCCAAGAGGAACCCCATGACGACGGGGCGCCAGGCTCCCCGGTGGATGTCGTTTCGTTGCAGCCAAATCGGGAAGAACAGCAGGAGCGCCAGGGCGATGTAGTCGTACTCGAGGAGGAAGATCGTCGAGTTCATCGAGAAGTGGTAGTCGAGCACCGGACCGAGATCCGCATCCCCCAACGCTCCGGCGAGGTTGCCGTACAGCCGCACGATGGCGCGGATGGGTGCCCCCGTCGACCACCACAGCAACACGTTGGCGGCCACCGCGACGGTCCACCACCGCCGCAGGTAGGAAAGGAGCGCGAGTGCAATCGCGACGAGAACGAGGGCCCGCAAGACGAGGTACGGCCCGAGGTTCCGCACGAACCCCGGCGCCCACTCGGGCACGTCGGTCACGGTGGAACCGGGTACGGCGTAGAGCAGGGAGATCGCACCGTCGGTGGCGAGGCGGATGCCAGTCAGCGCGACCTTGTGGGCGGCACGGAAACAGTCGGTCAGGAGCGTGCAGAACAACTTGTCGATGTACAGCTCGACGGGCTCCGCCTCGGAGACGCGATCGAGTCGTACCACGAGTTCGTGGTCGCGTGCCGGCCAGGCAACGACGAACGACAACAGGGTCACGATTAGTAGGAGGACGCTGACGATCCTCCCGCGAAGGGACCGCGTCGCGGCCGACCCGGTCGGTTCACCGCGCTCGCCCGCTGGAGCGGGAGTCGGCTGGCTCACCACACCGACGATAGTTCGTCTGCTTGGCGCGCTCGGGAAGACTCGAACTTCCAACCTTCTGATCCGTAGTCAGATGCTCTATCCATTAAGCTACGAGCGCCCGCGGCCGTTGATGCTACCGCTCTACGGACGGAAGGAACTCGTCCACCACGGCCGCCACGAGTTGCCGTTGCGGCGGTACAGCGTGAGTGCCGCCTCGGCGTTCACCCGCGGATCGAGCAACTGGGAAGCGTCGCTGACACCCATGTTGGCGAGCCACGACCGGTGCACCGAGTAGTAGATCTGGAACAGCCCGTAACAGCAGTTCCGGGTTCCCCCGACGACACGGTGCACGTAATTGCTCTCCCGGCGGGCGATGAAGAGCGCGGTCTCCTCGAGCTCGTCGGGCCACACCTCGCGGATGATCGCCACCGACTGCGTCCGCGTGTATCGCTCCGGCGTCGGTGTCGGCACGGGTGACTGCTCGGGTGTGGGTGACTGCTCGGGTACCGGTGACTGCTCGGGTACCGGATCGGGCTGCGGGGGAGGTGCCACCTGCTCCTTCAGGCACAGCCGGTCACCGATGAAGATCGGGGTATTGACCGTGGCTGCATTCAACGCGAGGAGGCTCTTCAGGGGCACGTCGAATCGGGCGGCGATCCGCGTCCAGGAGTCGTTCGGTTTGGCGGTGTGGAACCGCGCGCATGACGATGCCTCGGCCGGAACAGGAACGGCGATTCCTACGCCGAGGGTCGACACGGCGACGAACGTCAGACGTCGGGCGTGATGGCGGAGAGGGAGGGATTTGAACCCTCGGTCCGGTTGACCCGGACAACGCCTTAGCAGGGCGCCCCATTCGGCCACTCTGGCACCTCTCCAAATCGTGCGAATTACGCGAGAAACCGTTCCGTGAGTGTACCGACGAAGTGGTCTGGCGGAACGAGAGGGATTCGAACCCCCGAGCCTTGTGGGCTGCCTGTTTTCAAGACAGGTGCAATCGTCCGCTCTGCCATCGTTCCACTCGACACGCTACCCCCGACCCCAACCGCGTCGACCGCGTGCGCAACCTCGCAAACGTGACGCGGAACCGGATGTGATCTAGCCGTCGACGCGCGAACGGATCGCTCGCAACCAATCGTCGGCATCCCGCCAGCGTTGGTCGGCATGGTCGCGCACCGACTGGGTGTGCCGGCCGGCCGCGGGATACGACCCGAGGAACTTCACGTCACCCTGCTTGGTTCGCAGGTCGCGCAATGCATCCGCCATCAGCTCGTCGGAAACGTGTCCATCGGCGTAGATGATGAAGCAGTAGTCGCCGAGCCCACCGCGCTTGGTCGGCCTGCTGAGCAACTGCGAGAGGTTGATCCGTCGCGCCGCGAACTCCTGCAGGATGCTGATGAGGCTTCCCGGTTCGTCGGCGCGTTGGAAGACGACGATTCCCGTCTTGTCGTGACCGGTCCGTGCGGGAATCCGTTCCCGCCCGACGAGCACGAAACGCGTCTGGTTGCCGGCATGGTCGGCGATGTCCTGCTTCAGCACGTCGAGGCCGTAGATGTTCGCGGCGTTGGCCGGCCCGATGGCGGCCGAGTATCCGGATGCATCCTCGGCGACGAGCCTCGCCGCTTCGGCGGTGGAGTTCGCGGCGCGAACCTCGGCATGCGGCAGTTGCCTGCGCAGGAACGCATGGCACTGGGCGGTGGCAACCGGGATCGAGAGCACGACCTTCACGTCGTCGAGTGCCAGACCCGACCGCGCGAGCAGGCAGTGCTGGATATCGAGCACCACCTCCCGTTGGATGAGCAGGTCGTGGTCGAACACCAACGCGTCCTGCGTGAAATTCACCGTTCCCTCGATCGAGTTCTCGATCGGTACGAAGCCGAGGTCCACCTCCCCGGCCGCCACGGCATCGAGCACGTCGGGCACCGTCGGCAACGCAACCCGCTCGCTCGAGGCGAGGTCGTCCTGCGACAACAGCGCCTGCTCGGTGAAGGTTCCGGCGGGCCCGAAGAATCCGACGCGACGTGCGTTGGTCACCGGAACAAGGCTACGAGCCAGCGGTAGCCTGCGAACCATGTTCGAGTACGCGGCATTCAATCCGTTCAATGCCAGCCCCGAGGGTCTCGCAGCGGAACTCACGCGCAAGTCGTCCGAGGGCTGGGAGGTCGTCTCGATCACATCGACGCCCGACGGACGCTTCTGTGCGTTCCTGCGACGTCCCATCGGTCAGCGCTCGGCGAGTCCGTCGCAGCCGGCCGCCACCGTTGCCGCGATGGCGGGTGACGCCGGCTACGCATCGGCCGCGGCGCCGGTCGGTGCCGGTACGACCGCTGGTGCGACTCCGGCGGTGCCGGCCGCCTGGTACAAGGATCCGTCGGGACGTTTCGAACTCCGCTACTGGAACGGCACTGCATGGACCGAGCACGTCGCGCGCGGTGGCCAGCAGTTCACGGATCCACCCGTCGCCTGAGTCGCCCATGCGGGCGACATCGCTCGGCCATGCCGGGATCCTGATCCGTTGCCGGCAGGCAACGATCGTCTGTGATCCATGGTTCGTACCCGCATTTCTCGGGTCGTGGTTCCCGTTCCCCCGCAACGACCGTCTTGACGCCGCCACGATGGCCGAGGTTCGCTCGCCCGACTATCTCTACGTGTCGCACCTGCACGGGGACCACTTCGACGAACCGTTCCTCCGCGAGCACATGGACAAGTCGACCACGGTGCTCCTCCCCGACTTCCCCACCGACGAACTCCGGCGTCGTCTCACCGCTCTCGGGTTCTCCAACTTCCTGTCCACCCGCGACGGTGAGGAGCTGGATCTCGGCGACGGCCTGCGCGTCGCCATCCACGTCGAGTCGTCGGTGACCGACGGACCGGGCGGCGACTCCGCGATCGTGGTGAGCGACGGCACCTCGCGACTGGTCAACCAGAACGACTGTCGAACGCACGACCCGCGTGCACTCTCCACCCACGGACGTGTCGACCAGCACTGGTTGCAGTTCAGCGGGGCCATCTGGTATCCGATGGTGTACGACGAGCCCGAGGACACCCGCCGCACGCAGGCTCGTGCCAAGGTCGACAGTCAGTTCGCCCGTGCGGAGATGTATGTGGCGGCCGTCGGTGCCGGTGTCGTCGTTCCGTCGGCGGGCCCGCCGTGCTTCCTCGACGACGACCTGTTCGGATTCAACGTCATCGACGGGGACGAGGTTTCCATCTTCCCTGACCAGACCACGTTCATCGAGCGACTGACACGGGCGGGAAGGGCGGCCGCGACGAACGTGCCGGGGACGACGATCGAGACCGACGGGGTCGGCGTACGGATCACGCATCCCGACACCGACGTCGAGGAACCGTTCCGCGACAAGCGCCGGTACCTCCGCGATTACCAGCACGATTGGCGGGAGTGGCTCGGACGCGAGAAGTCGTCCTGGCCGCGCAAGTCATCGGCGTTCCAGCCGCGGCTCGCCGCATGGTGGGAGCCGCTCCTGCTCCGCGCTCCGATGCTGCGCCACGGCGTGGGCGGATCGTGCCTCTTCCGCTTCGGTGACGAGCAGGTACTCGTGGACTTCCCCGCCGGCAGCGTGCGGCCGTACCGCGGCGAGGCCCACCGGTTCCGCTTCGACATCGCACCCGAGCTCGCCGAGAAGGTGGTCGCGGAACACGCCGTCGACTGGTCGAACTCCCTCTTCCTCTCGTGCCGGTTCACCGCCTGGCGCGACGGTCCGTTCAACGAACACCTCTACAACTTCCTGAAGAGCCTCTCCGTCGAGCGCATCGACCGGGCCGAGGCCGAGGCACGGCGTCGCCTCGGGGAACCCGAGGAACCGAGCGAGGAGATCACGATCGGCGACTTCACGTTGGAGCGGTACTGTCCGCACCGCAAGGCCGACCTCACGGTCTTCGGTCGCCTCGAGGGGGACGAGATCGTGTGCACGCTGCACGGCTGGCGGTTCCGCACGACCGACGGCGTTTGTGCGACGGCCTCCGACCGCCGGCTTCAGATCCGACGCACGAGGTAGGCGAACTCGAAGCTCCCGGCGGGGATCTCGTACTTGGGGAGCACGTCGGGCCCGCAACTCGCGGTGCCGACACCCCTGTGCGCGACGTCGAGGTGCACGACGAGGTCCTCCGAACGACGCAACTCCGTGACGTCCCGAGCCGCGAACAATTCGGTGGGCGTGTGGTGCACGGCACTGAAGTGCATCGTGGCGGGTTCGAGCACGTCGATGCGCACCGTCTCGGTACCCGAGAAGAACTCGATCCACTCGCAATCCGTTCGTAGGCCGAACTCCTGCGGAACGAGGTAGGGCAGCTCGTCGGGGTCGCGTGCCCACACGTCGCGCAGGGCGCCGGAGTTCCGGTCGGGGTAGTTCTCGTGCGGTCCGCGCCCGAACCAGCGGATGCGGGTGAATTCCGGTGGCAACGTGAACCGAACGCCGACACGCGGGAGTCCCGCCAGGCGCTGCGGAATCGTCACCCGGTGGCGGTACTCCACACCACCGTCGCGGCGCACGTGACGCTTCTGCACGTGTTGCACGCCGGTGGGAATCGCGTCATCGAGGATCCCGAGTCGCTTCCATGTCGAGAGGCCCCGACCGCCGATCCGGTGTTGCTCGCCGAACCCGGGCATCAACTTGTAGCCGTCGTTGTCCACCGGCGCACGCATCAACGCCAATCGCACCGGCGCGCTGAAGCACTCGTCGGCGGCGGCCGGGACGGAGCCGTCGAAGTACGGCGTCTCGACGGGGGCCGCCTTCGGTTGCGGCGGCCGGAGCTCGATCTGGTCCCATGCGACGAGGTGTCCGGCGTGGGCGTAGACCGTCTCCTCGCGCTGCACCCAGCGGAACTGCACGGTGATCGTGTCGTGCGACGATGCCGAGGCGACCAGTCGCTGGACGTCCGGCGGGAACGCGAGGCGCTCCCGACCCAGCGGTTCCACCTCGGTCTCGACCGGTCGTTCGTCGCGCACCTCACCGCCAACGAGCAGCGTCATGGTGCCGTCCAGGTCGCGCAGGTCGCGGTGCGAACGGCGGTTGTACACGACGTAGCCCGACTCGGAATCCGCCAGTACCGCGACCGGCCGGTGCACCCACGCCAACTCGCGCATCGCGGGGTGCGGTTGCAGGTCGGATGCATTGAGACCGTCGGCGACGAAATTCCCGTCGTTCGGTTCGTCGCC
>JBIJCI010000056.1:0-8807 GCA_044344715.1 Ilumatobacteraceae bacterium
CCGCGCAGCTGATGCAACTGGGCGATGCCGAATCGATCAGCGTCCAGGATCACCATGCAGGTCGCGTTCGGAACGTCGACACCCACCTCGATGACCGTGGTGGAGACGAGGACGTCGTACGTTCGGGCTCGGAACCTCCCCATCACCTCGTCCTTCTCGTTCGACGACATGCGACCGTGCAACAGGCCGACCTTGAACGTCGACAGCTCGCCGGCCTGTAGCTGCTCGTACGTGTCCTGCGCGGCCGACACCTCGAGCTTGTCGTTCTCCTCGATCATCGGACACACCACGTAGGCCTGCTGACCCGCACCGAGGGCCGTACGAACGTCGTCCCACATAGCGGCAACGTCGAGCGGTGCATGAACCGCGGTGGTGGTGATCGGTGTCCGGCCGGGTGGCAGCTCGTCGAGCACGCTGACGTCGAGGTCGCCGTACACCGTCATCGCAGCGGTACGCGGAATCGGCGTGGCCGTCATCACCAACACATCGGGCGTGGTGTGAAGTTCGCCGTCGCCCTTGCCCCGCAGTGCCGCCCGCTGCTCCACGCCGAATCGGTGCTGCTCATCGATCACGACGACACCCAACGACCCGAACTCCACGCCCTCCTGAATGAGCGCATGCGTACCGATGACGACGTCGACGTCACCCTTCGCGAGATCGGCGAGCACCGTGCGCCGGCGCTCCCCCGAGACCCGTCCGGTAAGCAACTCGATGCGGAGCTGACGTTCGCCGAAGAGATTGCCGTCGTCCGGTACGCGGAGGTCGGCGAGGAGACGTTGGATGCCGGCATGGTGTTGCTCGGCGAGCACTTCGGTCGGAGCCATGAGAGCCGCCTGGTGACCGCCCTGGACGGCGGCCAGCATCGCCGCCACCGCCACCACCGTCTTGCCGCTACCCACGTCCCCCTGCAGCAATCGATGCATCGGTGCCGGCTTCGCGAGGTCGGCATTGATCTCGTCGATCACGCGTCGCTGAGCTCCGGTCAACGGGAACGGGAGGGCGGCGACGAAGTGCTCCTGCATCCCGCCGTCGACGACGTGACGAATTCCCTTGTTGTTGCGCTCGAACGAACGCTTCCGACCGACCAGCACCAGCTGAACCCGCAACAGTTCGTCGAAGGCGAGGCGTTCGCGGGCCTTCTCCTTCTCCACGATGCTCTCCGGAAAGTGGATCGAGTTCAGCGCGGAGTGACGGTCGAGCAGCCCCAGCCGGACGCGCAGATCGGCGGGCAGCGGGTCACCGATGGTTCTCGGAGCCGCACGCTCCAGGGCGTTGCGAACCCATCCGGCGATCTCCCACGTGGAGAGATTCACCTTCTCGCTCTGCGGGTAGATCGGGACGATCCGACCCGTCCTGTCGCCGATGATGTCGACCACCGGGTTCGTCATCTGCAACTTCCCGCGGAACGACTCGGGCTTGCCGAACACCGCGATTTCGGCGTCGGTCTTCAGCTGACGCTCTCGCCACGGCTGGTTGAAGAAGGTGAGTCCGAGCGAACCGGTGTCGTCGTACACCGTTGCCGACACCATGCTCCGACGGTTGCGCAACGGAACCTTGCGCACGTTGCGTACCCTCACGAGCACCAACGATTCCGTTCCCTCCACCAGCTCGCCGACGTGCGCCTCGTTGGTGCGGTCCACGTAGCGACGGGGGTAGGTGGTGAGCAGATCCAGGACGTTCGTGATCCCGAAGTCGTTCAGGGATTGGCGTCGCTTCTCACCGATGCCCTTGATGTTCCCGATGTCGATCTGCGCCAGGTCGCGCAGCGTCAATGGTGCATCGGCCATGCCGCGCCGAAGTTACTCCACTCCGAAGAGGTACGGGTACAGCGGCTGTCCACCTCGATGCACCTCGCAGACGATGCCGGGGAAATGCTCGGCAACCCAGCCGACGATCGCCTCGGTGTCGACCGTCTTCGAGTCGGTCCCGGCGATGATGGTGAGGAGTTCACGGTCGTCGGTCACGATGTGCTTGAGCAGCGCGGTCGCGCACTCGACCGTGGTCGGTGCGATGGCAACCACGCCGTCACCGCGCACCAATCCGATCGAGTCACCGGCCTTGACCTCGCCCGCATCGGTCCTCGTGTCGCGGACCGCCGTAGTGACCTCGCCCGTGACCACCGCGGCGGCAGCCTTCGCCATCGCACTGCCGTTGTGTTCCGCCGACGCCTCGGGGTCGTACGCGACGAGGGCGGCGAGCGCCTCGGGCATCGAGCACGTCGGAACGACGCGTACCTCCTTCTTCGTCAACCCGTCGACCTGTTTGGCGACCGGGATGATGTTCTTGTTGTTCGGCAGGATCACCACTTGTTGCGCGTTCATGTGTTCGACGGCGTCGAGCAGTTCCTCCGTGGAGGGGTTCAAGGTCTGACCACCGGTGACCACACCGTGCACGCCGAGATTCCCGAAGAGCTCCGCGATGCCGTCACCACTGGCGACCGCGACGACCGCACAGGTGACCTCGGGAAGGGCGGCATGCGACTTGAACCCGGGTCTTCCGCCGTGCGCCGCGGTCCCGGTGGAGCTCGGTGCCGCAAGTTGTGACTCGCGCTTCTCGTGCTCCTCGGCCACCTCCTCGAACAGGTCGGTCACGCGAATCTGGTGCGGACGTCCGCCGAGCGAGATTGGTGCCTCGATTGCCGCACCGATGTCGTTGGTGTGGATGTGGCAGTTGTAGAGCCCGTCACCGCCGACGACCACGATCGAATCGCCGACCTCACCCCACTTCTGCTTGAAGGCACGCGACTTGGTGTCGTCGATCTCGAGGAGGAACATCACCTCGTAGCGCAGCTCGCTGACGTCGACCGTGTCGTCGCCTTCTCCGCGCTTCATGACTGCAATCAGCTGTTCCGTGTTCGGCCCGGAGATGTTCTCCGGCTCCGGCAGCGGTTCGCCGTCGACCACGTGCAGTGCCGCGTCGAGGAAGAGGAGGAACCCCGCCCCACCGGCATCGACCACTCCGGCGTCCTTCAGTACCGGCAGCAGCTCGGGTGTGTTGGCCAGCGACTCGCGGCCGGCCGCACGCGCAACCCGGAGCATGGCAGCGAGCGTCGCCCCGTCGTTCGCCGCGCGGACGGCGGCATCAGCGGTCTCGCGCACCACCGTGAGGATCGTTCCCTCGATCGGTTTCAGCACCGACTCGTACGCCGCGACCGACGCGGCCTTCAGGGCCTCGGCAACCTTCGGCGCCCCGAGATCACGGGCGGACTTGAGGGTGCCGGCGAGACCGCGGAGAATCTGGCTCAGGATGACGCCGCTGTTGCCGCGGGCCCCCATCAGCGACCCATGGCTGATTGCGTTGCAGGTGGGTTCGAGATCGCCGGGGTTCTTGTCCAGCTCCGCGACGACGGCGTCGAGCGTGCGGGCCATATTGGTACCCGTGTCCCCGTCCGGCACGGGGTAGACGTTCAGCTTGTTGATGTCGGCCTGGTGGCGCTTCAGGGTGTCGCGAAAGGTCACCAGCGTGTGACGCAATGCATCGGGTCCCAACTGCTCTAGCACGGGCACGGGACGAGGCTACCTGTGATACTTTGAGCCGATATGCAGGGCGTGGTGAAGGCGTTCAATCCTGCGACCGGTGACGGGTTGCTGGTCTGCGACAGCAACCTCGCGGAGTACGAGTTGGCGCCCCGTGCCCTGGAGGGCTCGATCTTCCGGATGCTGCGCCAGGGCCAACGGGTCAACTTCACGCTCGACGCGTCCGGACGCGCGTCGCAACTTCGTATCGGCTCCGAGCGGGACATGGGAACTCCGGGTCACTGACTCGCACCAACGGCACGAGGAACGCGATGCAGAGCCGCTCGTCGAACGACCGCCTGAATGCATGGGTGGACGATTGGGCCGCCATCCTCCAGCCCGAACGGATCCACTGGTGCGACGGGTCACAACAGGAGTACGACGAGCTCTGCGAACGTCTCGTCGAGTCGGGCACGTTCGTCAAACTCGACGATGCGAAACGCCCGAACTCGTACTGGGCCCATAGCGACCCGGGTGACGTGGCCCGTGTTGAGGACCGCACCTTCATCTGCTCGGAGCGTGAAGCAGATGCGGGACCCAACAACAACTGGCGTGCGCCGGCCGACATGCGACGCGAGCTCACCGGGCTCTTCACCGGCGCGATGCGCGGGCGGACCATGTACGTGGTGCCGTTCAGCATGGGGCCGCTCGGCTCGCGCATAGCGCACATCGGCGTGCAACTCACCGACTCGGCGTACGTCGCGGTGAGCATGCGGATCATGACCCGAATGGGCAAGGGCGCACTCGACGTGCTCGGCAACGGCGAATGGGTGCCGTGCGTGCACTCCGTCGGTGCCCCGCTGGCCACGGGACGCAATGACGTACCGTGGCCGTGCAATCCCGACAACAAGTACATCGTTCACTTTCCCGAGACGCGCGAGATCTGGTCGTACGGTTCGGGCTACGGCGGCAACGCATTGCTCGGCAAGAAGTGCTTCGCATTGCGCATCGCCTCGGTGATGGCCCGCGACGACGGATGGCTCGCCGAGCACATGCTCATCCTGAAACTGACGAACCCGGCGGGTGACACGAAGTACATCGCTGCTGCATTCCCCTCGGCCTGCGGCAAGACGAACCTGGCGATGATCGCTCCGACGATTCCGGGCTGGAAGGCCGAGACGATCGGCGACGACATCTGTTGGATGAAGTTCGGCGAGGACGGTCGCCTCCATGCCATCAATCCCGAGGCCGGATTCTTCGGCGTTGCGCCGGGAACCGGATGGAGCACGAATGCCAACGCGATGCAAACGTTGCACGCAAACTGCCTGTTCACCAACACCGCACTCACCCCGGACGGCGACGTGTGGTGGGAAGGGATGACCGACGCGCCACCGGGCCGTGCCACCGACTGGCGCAACGATCCCTGGACGCCGGAGGTTGCCACGCCTGCCGCACACCCCAACGCCCGCTTCACGGCACCGGCCTCGCAGTGCCCGTCCATCGCACCCGAGTGGCAGGACCCGGCGGGAGTGCCGATCTCGGCAATCCTCTTCGGCGGTCGACGACGCACCACCGTGCCGCTCGTTACGGAATCGTTCGACTGGAACCACGGCGTGTTCCTCGGATCGATCATGGCGAGCGAGACCACGGCGGCCGCGGGCGGTGACATCGGAAAACTGCGGTTCGACCCGATGGCGATGCTCCCCTTCTGTGGCTACAACATGGCCGACTACTTCCGTCATTGGCTGAGCATCGGCGGTAGTGCCGACCCCGCGAAACTGCCGAGGATCTTCTTCGTCAACTGGTTCCGCCGGGACGAGGATGGTCGTTACCTGTGGCCCGGGTTCGGCGAGAACTCACGGGTGCTGAAATGGGTGTTCGAACGCATCGACCATGCCGCACCGGCCCAGCGCACCGCGATCGGGTACCTGCCGCCGGTGGGGGCAATCGATACGTTCTCCCTCGAGGTCTCCGCGGGCGACCTCGAGAGGATCCTCAGCGTCGACAAACAGGGCTGGCTCGGGGCGGTACCGCAGATCAGGGAACATTACGCACGGTTCGGTGACCGGATTCCCGCGGAACTCAGCCGAGCACTTTCCGACCTGGAGCGGGAGCTCGTCGGTTAACCGGCGCGTCAGCCTTGCCCGACGAGCATGGCGCGGATTCCCAACCCCATGATGAAGAGTCCGCCGAAGCCATAGAGCAGGTACACGCGCGACTTGAGCTGCGCCCGGTACGAGTAGACGATTGCAATCGCGATGATCCCGACGAACCCGTAGAACGCGTGGAACTGCGGGAACACGAGACCCTCGGCATTGACCATCGCGACACCGAGCGCAACCTGAACGAACATCGTGAACTGCGCCAGCCCGGTGAACCACCACAGTGCCCGCGAGCGCACCGACGGAACCTTGTGGCAGGCAAGGGCCCACAGTCCGGCCAACGCATTACCGATGATGACCACCCAGGCGAAGCCCTCGTGCAGTTCCGACAGCGTGGAAGCGAACATCGTCCGAACGAATCTACCGAATCAGCGTGTCGGCCTCGGTACCACCCTCGAGCAGGGTAAGCGAGCCGTCGGTGTCGACGTCCACGGTGGTGACCGACGCGTTGTCGAGGCTGCGAATCACTAGACGATCGTCGTCCGTCGCCGCACCGATGACCGCATTGATCGCCACGAAGTGGGAGAACGCGACGGTGTCGACGCGGATGGTGCGCGCCCACGCGATCAGGTCGGAGAGGAAGTTGCCGTACGCGGTGCCTTCGCTGGCGATCAGTTCGCTCCACGTACCCTGCATCACTCGACGTAGCCAGGTGACGCGATCGGCGACGGCCATCCCCGGTGGGGACGGAATCTCCGCGATGCGTGCCTCGACCCTCGCTGCGCGACCGGTGATCGACGTGAACGCGTCGGCGGTCTCCCGACATCGCAGCAACGGACTGGTCACGACGTCGAGCCCGTCGGCCGGGTCGATGACACCGGCAGCGAGGATTGCCGCGGTACGTGCCGCCTGCCCACGACCCAGGTCGTCGAGCGGCGGGTCGACTGCCGAGTCCCATCCCGCGGCCGCACGACCGTGCCGGACGAGGGAGAGTCGGGCCATCAATCGAGCAGCGACGTGCGGCGCGCCGGGGCCGCATGACCCAACTTGATGAACCACTCGGTGCCGAAGGCGCGTAGGAACGACTCGTCGGAGAGTTCGGTGGCGAAACCGGTGTCGTTCGCCTGGCTGGCGTGCGCGGCGATGGCCCGTCGCTTGGCGACGAGGTGACCGCTCACGTCGATGTGGTGCGTGATGTTCGACTCGGGCTCACCCATCGGATTGCCGTCGTCGGCGGGTTGACGCGGGTCGAAATCGTTGTCGGTGCCGTTGGCCTGCGACCACTCGTACAACCCGACGTAGAAGTCGCGGTTGAGGGTGACCTCGAAGAAGTCCGGAACGCCAACCAGCGCCGCCGTACGCCGCGCGACCTGGTGGACGTGTACGTGGTCGGGGTGACCGTAGTTCCCGTGCCAGTCGTAGCCCACGAGCACGAGTCGATCCGCCGACTTCAACTCGTCGCCGACGATCGAGGCGAACCTGGCGGCGGCATCGTCGACCGAAGAACGAATGAACGCCTCCGGTGCGTCGTTCTGTGACCAACCCGTCATTCCGCTGTCGTGGTAACCGAGCCACTCGTGGCGGGCAATCCCCAGGATGTCGACGACCGCCGCAACCTCCGAGCGTCGACGCTCGAGCAACGCCTCCGGTGTGTCGATGCCGGCGGGGCGTTCTCCGTGACGACCGTCCGTCGCGGTCACCAGGACGATGCGATGACCACTCGCCGCATACTTTGCGATGGTGCCGCCGCTGATGAGGCACTCGTCGTCGGGGTGGGCGTGCAGGAAGACGATGGTTGCCATGGTGACGTCAAGCCTGCCGAGCGGCACCCGATGCAAGCAGCGCGTCGATCCGACCGGCATCGACGCCCCAGTCGGCGAGCACTGCGTGCGTATGTTGCCCGGCGTGCGCCGGTGGCTTCGGTGCGGTGGCGGGCGTGCGCGAGTATCGCGGTGCGGGCGCCGGTTGGGTCACGCCGTCGACCTCGATGAACGTGCCGCGGGCGACGTTGTGCGGGTGGCGCGCCGCCTCGCTCATGCGCAGGACCGGGGCGTAACACACGTCGGTTCCCTCCATGACCTCGTTCCACTGCGCACGTGTCCGGGTACGGAACACCGCGGCGAGCTTCTCCTTCAGCGCCGGCCACTTCGCGCGATCCATCTGCCCGGCCAACTCGGCATCCCCGGCAAGTCCGGTCTTCTCGAGCAGCAACGCATAGAACTGCGGCTCGATCGACCCGATGGATACCCACTCGCCGTCGGCACACTCGAACACGTCGTAGAAGTGTGCACCGGTATCGAGGAGGTTGGTACCGCGCGCGTTCTCGTCGAACATCCCGATCTGCGTGAAGGCCCAGAACATACTCATCAGCACGGCCGAACCGTCGACCATCGCCGCATCGACCACCTGTCCCCTGCCGGACCGCTGCGCTTCGAGCACGGCACACACGACGCCGAAGGCGAGCAACATCCCACCGCCGCCGAAATCGCCGACCATGTTGAGTGGAGGTGTCGGCGGCCCACCGGCCCGACCGAAATGCGCGAGCGCACCGGCGAGTGCGATGTAGTTGATGTCGTGTCCGGCTGAATTCGCGTACGGACCTTCCTGTCCCCAGCCGGTCATCCGGCCGAACACGAGCCGTGGGTTGCGGGCGAGGCACGCGTCGGGTCCGACACCGAGGCGCTCCATGACACCCGGGCGGAACCCTTCGATCAGGGCATCGGCACGTTCGACGAGGGTGAGCAACGTTTCGACGCCGTCTGGCTGCTTGAGATCGAGTGCCAGGTTCCGGCGTCCGCGCAACATGACGTCCCAATGCGCGCCGCTCGCACCCTCCCGCACCGATTGCACCCGATCAACGCGCACGACCTCGGCGCCCATGTCGGCGAGCATCATCGCCGCGAACGGACCGGGCCCGATGCCTGCGATTTCGAGGATCCGCAATCCGGCCAGCGGTCCAGCCACGCGACTACTTCTTCAGCGTGAAGCGGGTGATCGTGTCGACGAATCGGTCCCACAACTCGCGCGGGAGGTCGTGACCCATGTCGTCGAACAGCACCAACTCGGCATTGGGGATGATCTCCGCCGTCCGTCGTGCAGCCCCCGGCGAGATCAACGTGTCGTCGTTGCCGTGAAGCACCAGCGTCGGAACGTTCAGTGCGGCGAGTGCCTCGGTACGCCGACCGCTTGCGTAGATCGCCGCCATCTGTCGGGGTGATCCCTGCGGGTAGAAGCAGCGGTCGAAGTCGCG
>JBIJCI010000021.1:0-28938 GCA_044344715.1 Ilumatobacteraceae bacterium
ACCGTTCCCCAGATCGTCGGCAACCGTACGACGCTGCTCAACCAGGCGCTCGGCGAGGACGCCCTCGGGCGTCAGACCAATCTCGTTCTCGCCGAGATCGATTGGGCGCATGCACGCCTCATCACGCCCGATCGTTACGTGCGCGAGATCGAACGACTCGGCCGCCGGACGCCGGTCGATGCGCAGCGAATCGCCATCGCATACGGGGCGTACGAGCGACTGAAGGCCAAACGTGGCCTCGCCGATCTCGACGACCTGTTGACGCTGGCCACACGGGCGTTGCACGAACGTCCCGACTTCGCCGCCGCAACCCGGTTCCGATTCCGTCACCTGTTCGTCGACGAGGCGCAGGACATGAATCCGCTGCAATTCTCGTTCCTCGAAGCGCTGCGCGGCGGACGCGACGACGTCTTCGTAGTCGGCGACCCGCTGCAAGCCATCTACGGCTGGAACGGTGCCGACCCGTCGATCTTCCGCGGGCTCCCCGACGTGTTCAACCAGTCGACCGTGCTGACCCTCCCGAACAACTACCGGTGCACGCCGCAGATCCTCGAGGTTGCACGCCGTGTCGCATCGCACGACGGAACGACACCCACCGTACGGTCGCGTCGCACCCCCGGATTGCCCGTCGAGATCGTCGAGCTCGAGGACGAGATCGACGAGTCGCTCGTCGTACGGCGGATGGTCGAGCAGCACCTTCGGTCGGGTGTCGATCCGTCGATCGCCGTGCTCGCCCGCACACACACCCTGCTCGAGCCGATCGCCGCGGCCCTCAACGGTGCGGGAGTACCCGTTGCGTCCCGGAGAGCCAGCACCGCACGCAGCAACGCGATCGACGAAGTCTCCGACTGTCGCACACGACACGATCTCGCCGTGTGGGCCGCCGATGTGATCGTCGAATCTGCCGACGACGACGAGCGCATCGTCGCCGAGCAAGTGCAGGCGTACCTTCGCGAGAACCACGGAGCGATGGATGGGCGAGGTGCCGCGGCGCATCTTCGCGCCAACCAAGGCTCGCCCGAACGGTACGGTGTCGAACTCCTCACGTTCCACGCAGCCAAGGGTCGCGAGTTCGCCGAGGTCATCGTCATCGGAGCCGAGGCCGGACTACTCCCACATTCCTCGGCCACTTCGCCGGAGCAGCACCGTGAGGAGGCTCGCCTCGCATACGTTGCCTGTACGCGCGCTGCCGACCGGCTGACGATCCTTCGCACGCGACGACGAAAGGGTCGAAACACCCTGCCGAGCCCCTTCTTTACCGAGCTGCCGGAAGGTGTGGTGCGGCGAAGCGGATTGGTCGAGGCACCGGCCTCTCCCCGCCCCCCCCTGCTCTCCACACGCACCGATTCACGCACCGCCGCCGACAACGACCTGCGACGAAGACTTCGCGCCCTGCGCGACGGCATCGCCCGCGCCAACTTCACCCTGCCCGAGGCGGTGCTCAGTGACCCCGAGATCTCCCGGCTCGTCGCCGAGCGACCCGGCGATATCGACGGGCTCTCCGGGATACTCGGACCGCTCACGGCACGCCGCATCGGCGCGGCACTCCTGCGTGAACTGCACGGCACCGCATGACGTCGATCGACGCCGTCCGCTTCGCCGTGGTCGACACCGAGACCACCGGCCTGTCAACCGATGACGACCGCGTACTGCAGATCGGCGTCGTGGTGGTTCGTGGCAACGGCTCGATCGAGCGGGAGTTTGCCACCTACCTCAAGCGACTCGGCTGGGGTTTCGGACACGTCGGCGCCTACCACGTTCACGGCATCACGCGTCGGAAACTGCGCAGCGGAATGAAGCCGCGCAATGCACTGGATGCGCTCAACGAACTGATCGAAGGTTGCATCTTCACCGCGCACAACGCCAGGTTCGACCTCGGGTTCCTCGGTGCCGACGCCACGCGGCTCGGAGTGCCGCTCAAGGTCAACGGGCCCCTCTGCACGCTCAACCTCTCGCGCCGGCTCGACCCCGGTCGCACGATGTCGCACAAGTTGAGGGACGTCGGGGCGCGCTACGGCAAATCGACCGATCGTCCACACGATGCGCTGGCCGACGCCCTGCTCACCGCCGCGGTGCTACCGAACCTGCTGGCGGCGCACGGAATCACGGCCAGCGAACAGCTCGCGGCACAATTCGGCTAGTCGTACCTCCTGCGCACCGATTTGGCGGTGGTCGACAGGAGGTTGCGGTACTTCTCGGGTGCGATGACCTCGACGTTGCGGCCGCCCCGCAGAAGGAGGCGCGCCAACCAGTGTTGGCTCGAGATCCGCAGTGAAACGTCGATCGATCCGTCGCGGTTCCGCTGGCGGGCCACGGTTGGATACGCCTCGGCAATCCACGCTGCATCCCCGCGCACCCGGAGCGACACGACCTCGAGGTCGGTACCGAACCATTCGCGTTCCGACTCGCTCTCGGCACGACGGGCGACATCGGCCAGTTCGTAGATCTTGCCGGTTCGCACGACGGATTGAATCCGGTCGACACGGAAATTGCGCATGGCGCCGGACTTCTCGTCGTCGGCGAGCACGTACCAGTGGCCGTGGTCGCTGAAGATCCTCCCGACCCGGATCGTGCGCTGCGAAGTCTCGGACTTCGACGGATTGAAGTACTCGATGCGCAGTTCGAGCGACTCGTGTTGTGCGGTCTGCAGTTCCTGCAGGAGGGGGTCCTTCGGAAGATCGATGATGACCGGCACCTCGGCGGCCTCGGGCATGAGACGGGCGAGCTTGACGACCGCTGCCTTGAGCGTGCTTCGGGACGGTGATCCGGGCAGCGTCCGTGCCGCCTCGACCATCGCGATGATTGCGTACATCTCCGCCGTCGTCAGACGCAACGGACGGGAGAACAGCTTGGGTATCTCGGCAACCACCCAGCCTTCGTCGATGAAGACGTCAACCAACGCATCCGGGGTGTACGGAGGCACCCCGCACACGGCGGCCATCTGCAGGTCGGCAATCAGGTCGGATTCGCTCATGCGGAATTGCTGTGCAACGTGCGAGAGCCGCACTCGATTCCGCTTCATGAGCCACGGCAGGATGATGAGGAGTCCGGCCACCCTGTCCGAGGCACTGCGCGGCCCGCGGCGGGACGGCTGACCGCGCTTCTTCGTTGGCTTCACGGCTGACCGGGTACGTGCGGATGCCTTCGACCGTGACGTTGTCGACCGTCCTGACTTCTTGGTCGTGGTCGCCGTGCGATTCCCCTTCGTTCGGGTGGCGGTCCGCTTGGTGGGGCGCGCCATCACCGACGCTCCGCGAGTTCGTCCAACCATCGCACCACCATCTGGCGAACGTCGGGCGGTCCGACCACTTCGGCCTTGTCGAGCATCGCGAACAACCAGAGTCGGAACGCGTAGCCGTTGCTGCACGGAACCTCGAAGATGGCGGAGCCGTCGGCGTTCTCGGTGATGATCGCTCCACGGCCGAACTCGCCGATTACCGTTCTCACGAGCGAGGCATCCACCTTCACCCGAGCCGTCGAGTGCTCGTAGTCGCCGGCTGCCATCATCTCCCGGTCGGTCGGCACCTCCTTGGCGATGTTGAGGCCACTCGGCATCTTGTACGACCCCGGTTTTCCGGTCTTCACATCGTCCTCGATGCGATCCACGCGGAACACCCGTTGTGCCTCGCGCAGGTGGTCGTAACCAACGAGGTACCAGAAGCCCTTCCTGGCGAGCATTCCGTAGGCATCGACCTTCCGTGATTCGCCCTTGTAGCTGAACGTCAACGAAGCACGCTTGGAGATCGCCCCGAGGATGGTGTCGAGATGCGGATCGGAGAATCCGATGCTGGCCCGGGGGCCGATGCGCGGATTGATCCGCTCGGCTCCGAGCTTCCACAGCGCCGCTTCCCCCTCCGGTGCGCCGAGCCTCACCGTCGCCGCCGCGATTTGCAGGGCCTCGATCTCCTCGGCGGCGAAGTTTGCGTCGGAGAGCTCGTAGTTGTTTCGGTTGACGCGGTACGCGGTCTCACCCGCCTGTTCACCACCGAGTACCACCATGTCGATGGGGATTCCGAGGCTTCGAAGTTCTCCCTTGTCGCGCTCGAACTGGGCCCGTGCCGCGTTCGGATCGTCGCTGTATTGTCCGACCAGTTCCTGGCGAATCTGCTTCAAGGTGAGCGGTTGGCTACGCACCGAGAGAAGGGCGAGCAGGTTCAGCATCCGCTCCGCAGCGTTGATCTTCTTGGCGGGACCGGGCTTCTTGCTCACCGAAGTCCCGAGTGTAGTCAGAGACGGTTACGCCACTGCCGATGATGCTCGACGAGCCGGGTGGTCGACGCATCGGAGTCCCCGGTGGCGGTGCCGTTGATGGACCGCACCACCCGACCGGCAAGTTGTTTCCCCAACTCGACTCCCCACTGGTCGAAGCTGTTGACACCGAACATCACCCCCTGCACGACGGTGGCGTGTTCGTACAGGGCGATGAGCGCCCCGAGGGTGCGCGGCGTGAGCCGGGAAACGAGGATGGTCGTGCTCGGACGGTCGCCCGGCGTTGCGCGGTGGGCTCGCAGCCCCTCGTCGCCGCCGACCTCGTCCGCCGTCACCCCGAATGCCAGGGCGGCCGATTGGGCGAACATGTTGGCAACCAACGTGTCGTGATCCCCTGCCGAGGATCCGAGTGCCGAGCTGTGCCCGATGAAGTCGCAGGGCACGATCTGCGTGCCCTGGTGCAACATCTGGAAGAACGCGTGCTGGGCATTGGTACCCGTTCCGCCGAGTACGACCGGGCTGCTCGTGGCGACGGGACGGCCCTCGTGGTCCACGGACTTGCCGTTGCTCTCCATCACCAGCTGCTGCAGGTACGCGGGCAGCAACCCGAGTGCCGCGGAGTACGGCACGACCGCGATGCTCGAGTGCCCGAGCACGGCCGAGTTCCACCACCACATCAAGCCGACCAACAACGGCACGTTGTCCGAGGGTGCTGCGGCAACGAAGTGTTCGTCGATCAGTCGCATTCCGTCACGCACCTGCTCGAACGCCCCGATTCCGTACCCGAGTGCCACCGACAGCGACACCGACGACGACACGGAGAAACGCCCGCCGACGCTCGTCGGAAATCCGAGGACGCGTCCGATCGGCAGGCCGCTCTCCGCAACACGCGGAGCCTCCGAGGTCACGGCGATCATGTGCGCACGAGCGTCGTCGACCCCGCCGGCCCGCAGCCACGCGGCGGCACGTCGGGCGTTGGCCAACGTCTCGATCGTGCCGAAGGTCTTCGAACACACGACGAAGAGGGTGTTGCGCGGATCGCAGCCCGCGATCGCCCGGTCCAGATCGAGCGGATCGACGTTCGAGGCGAAGCGAACGGTACGAAGCGGCGGTCGCATCGCCGCGAGCGCATCGCACAACAGTGCCGGTCCGAGGTCGCTTCCACCGATTCCGAGATTGATCACGTGCGTCACGGAATCCGGTACGGCGTCGACCGTCGCGCGTAGCTCGCGGTCGAGAACGGCCGCCTCGTCGAGCAGGGCCCTCGTTGCGGTCTTCTCGCTCCCGGCACGCATAGCCATGTGGGTAGCCGCGCGCCGTTCGGTGGCGTTCACAACCTCGCCGGCCACCATCCGTCCGACCATGTCGAAGACCCCGGCATCCCCTGCCGCATCCACGAGTTCGGCCAGTGCCGCAGCGTCGATGCGTTGCTTGGAGAAATCGACGAACAGCTCGCAGTCGTCGACGCGGACCATCCGCGTGAGCGACGCGACCCGCGAAGCGTCCCCGGCGAACATTTGGCGCAACGTTCGGTCACCCATCGAACGGACGAGCGACGCGAGGTGCGGAGGCACGCTGCGAGCGCCACTCATTACCTCCCCGATGCTACCCGTGTCGTTAGTGTCGTCGTTCGGCATGTACGACGACGACCGATCGGAGTCGAGTCGCGGCATCGCCAGCGGACTGAGTGCCTACCTGATGTGGGGCATCCTGACCGTCTTCTGGAAACTGCTCGACGGTTTCGACGCGGTCGACCTGATCGGTTGGCGCGTCGTCACCGCGGTCGTATTCCTCCTCGTCCTCGTTGCATGGCAGGGACGGTTGAGCGTGGTGTACGGAGCACTCAGGAATCCGCGACTTGCCGCCCGGATCACGGTGGCGGCGCTGTTACTGCTCGCGAACTGGACCCTCTACGTGTGGGCGGTCGTCAACGAGCACGTCATCGAGACCGCACTCGGCTACTTCATTGCCCCGCTCTTCACCGTGATCCTCGGCGTCGTGGCGTTGCGCGAACGACTCCGTGTCCTCCAGAGGGTGGCACTCGTCTTTGCCGCAATCTCCGTCGCAGTGCTGACCGTCGCGTACGGACGACCACCGTTCGTGGCCCTTGCGATCGCCGGTTCGTGGGCCGTCTACGGACTCATGAAGAAGCAGGTTCCGCTGCGACCCGTCGAGAGCATCACCGCCGAAACGCTGGTGCTCGCCGTGCCCTCGACGGTGATGGTGATCCTGAGCCTGGTTCGGACCGACCCGATGTTCGGTGGTGCATCAGCCCGGGACGTGGTGCTGGTGCTGCTGACGGGTCTCATCACCGCCATTCCCCTCCTGCTCTTCGCCCACTCTGCGCTGCGTTTGCCCCTCGCGACGATCGGTCCGATGCAGTACCTCGTTCCGGTCATCAACTTCCTGCTCGGCTGGCTCGCGTTCGGCGAACCGGTCGACACGATCCGATTCGTCGGCTTCTTCCTCGTGTGGATCGGCCTGGTGTGCAGCTTCGTCGACACTCTGCACCGCCGCGGCGTTACCCCGGTGGCTCCGGGAGCCGGTAGCTAGATCGCCGCGGCGCGGGAGAGGACGCTTCGCGCCATCGATTTGTACACCCCGACCACGGCACGCAGCCTGTCGTGGTCACGGATGGTCACCGCAAGCCGGGCGAACCCACCGATCACACCGGACATTGCATCGACCGCGGTACCGACGTGCAGTGATTCCGGTAGCTCACCACGTCGTTGCGCCTCCAGACACAGCCGTGTGAGGAACTGCTGTTGACGCGGCTGCAATCCAGCGAGGGCGGCGCGCAGATCCGGATGGTGTCCGGCTTCCGTAATCACGCCCACGACGAAACTGGCGAGCATCGGGTCGTCGATGCTCAGCTCGAACATCGCATCGAAGATGGCGTCGAAACGCTCGAGGAACGACTCACCAACGGACACCGCCGCCTCGAACGAATCGAACACCTTGCCCTGCACGTCCTGGAACACCGCCACGTAGAGATCGACCTTCGACGGGAAGTAGTGGTAGATGGCGGCCGCGGTGATGCCGGCACCGGCGGCGATCTCCCGGTTGGTCGTGTTGTCGTATCCCCGCGTGGTGAAGGCGAGTCGCGCCGCGCGGACGATCCGGTCGCGGGTCTCCTCCGCATCACCGTGCACCGGACGACCGAGACGGCGCTTCACGTCACGAGACGCTAGGTCACCGTCGCGCGCGTCACCGAGTCGTGCCATCCGCTTCCGACCCCAACCCGTGCCGGATCAGTCCGGCCAGTTCACGGGGACGATCACCCTGGACGCTGTGACCCGCACCTTCGACGACATGGACGTCGGAATCGGGGCGTCGCCGCTGCAACTCGGCGACATCGGCGTCGTCGACGACCGGTGACGCCCCGCCGCGAACGAGCGTGAGCGGACACGGGACGCGTTCGATCATCTCCCACATCCCGGCGGCGACGCTGGATCCGGGCTCGCGGCGCGGATGGCTACGCCGGTCGTAGCGCCACTGCCAGGTGAGGTCGTCCAACTGACGAGCGTTGTGAAGTATTCCTCGGCGCAGTGACGACTCGCTACGGGTCGGGTTGTGCTGCTTCGTTCGGGCAAGCAACTCGTCGAAGCTGGCGAAGCTCTGTGGACCGTTCACGAAGTCGGTGATCGACTTGGACTTCTCCGGCGTGACACCCGGTGTGATGTCGACCATCATCAGTCGTGACACGAGGTCGGGGCGCTGGTAGGCAAGCGCCAGCGTCGTGAGTCCGCCGAGCGACATGCCGCAAACCACCTCGGCACGCGGCGCGTACCGCTCGACGATCGTCGCGATATCGAACGCCAGCGACCTCGGGCTGTAGTCGCCGTCGTCCCGCCACGAGGAATGTCCGTGACCCGGGAGGTCGACCGCCAGGGCGGGCACGCCGAGGGCGAGGCACACCGTGTCCCACGTGTGGGAATTCTGCGCACTGCCGTGCACGAGCACAAGGCGGGGAGCCGCCATCCCCCACTTCAGGGCGCTCACACGTCTGGAGTCCTCGAGCACCACCTCGACCCGTTCAACCTGCGGCGGGAGCGGAACCGCCAGCGAGTACTCGGCCGCGTTCTCCGCGAAGAAGGAGAACTCGTCGTAGGGGACTCGCCCGGCCGAACCCGTATCGATCGTCATGTTTTCATCGTGCCACGTCGCGGGCTACGGGCCCACCGTCGTGCCGGTGGACGACTGGTTCGATGGAACCGTGGTCGTGACGACGGCGGTGGTCGGCACCACCGGCACCGTCGTCGGAACCGTCGTGTAATCCGGGTCGGGTCGGTCCGCGGGCGGGAGCGGCGAACCATACTCTTCGGGCTCCTTTATCCCGTCGAAGACGTAGATGCGGTCGCGGAACTGCACGAGACCCGGGAAGATCTGCGCCACCGACATCGGAATACGGATACATCCGTGCGATGCCGGCTTGAGCGGCACGCTGTTCGCACCGTGAACGGCGATCCCGACGTTGAAGTAGACGGGGTTGTAGAGGGTGCCGAGCTTCGTCTCCCGCGTGCCGGAGGAACGACGGTAGAAGGTGAAGATTCCCGGCGGCGTGATCGACTCACCGCAGATTCCCACCTTCAACGGCAGTCCGGCGGCGATCTGTTCGGGGCTGTCGTTCCCCTTCTCACCCGGATCGATCACCACCTCCTCGCACCACGTCTGGCCGTCACCACTCGAGATGTGCGAGACGAGCGTTGCTTGGCCACCGAGGAATGTCACGAGCACCTGCTCGGGGAGATAGACCTCGGCATGGCGGGGAGTGTCGGCCTGGCGGCGGGGAATGATGCGTACTTCATTGCGCATGACGTCCCACATCGCCGGTGTCACGACACCGGTTGCATCGCTGCGTGGAACCTTCATGATGAGCTTCTCGAACGCCCACACCGCCTGCACGGTGGACCGACCGAAGACACCGTCGATTGGTCCCGGGGCGAACTTCAACTCCGCCAGCCTCGTCTGCAACATGCGCACGTCGTCGCCCTCGACACCCTCCGACAACTCCCGATTGATCACCGGAAACCTCGGTGCGACGTTCGCGGCGGAAGTCGTGGACGAGACCTGGACGACCTGTGGGTCGTTGGTGCTGCTCCGCTCCACGAGTGCTGCAACGACGAGCATCAGCACCAGTACCAGTACGGCGGACGTGGCGAGGGTGCGGGTCTGCCCGCGCGGACCATACTCGGGTACCGGCACGACGTACTCCTAGTTCCCTGCGAGCGGCGTGATGGAGTTCAGTTCCCGACGGAGCGAGAACGCTTCGCGCAGGATCTTCACGATGACGGACGGCTTCGAGAGCGTCGAGATGCCCCTGGTGCGCGGGAAATAATCGACGCCGAACTGAACGATCGAATATCCGAGCTTCCTCGCCCTCACGATGAGTTCCGCATCGATGAACGAACCCTCACTACGCAGTGTGATGTTGCGGAAGACCGAGGACCGGCACACCTTGAATGCAAAGTTGACGTCACGAATCCGCACCCCGAAGAGCACCCGCACCAACGCGTTGTAGAACGCCGAGTAGACGACGCGTACCATCCCTTCTCCCGTGCGGTCGAAGCGGTAGGCGCTCACGACATCGGCCTCGTACTGCCGGAGGAGCCGCAACGCCTTGTGCAACTCGCGCATGTCGAACGGCAGGTCGGCATCGGTGTACACGATGACGTCCCCCGTGGCGGCCGCAAAACCCGACTTCATGGAACCCCCGAGCTTCCGATTCGTCGGGTGGTGCACGACCTTCACATGCGGATCGACTGCCGCCGCCTCATCGGCGAGTCGTGGCGTTGCATCGGTGGATGCATCGTCGACGATGATGAGTTCGTAATCGCCGATCTCGCCCGATGCCACCATCTCGCGCGCCACGTCATGGCCCGCATTCAGGGCACGTCCGATGTACTGCTCCTCGTTCCACATCGGGAAGAAGATCGACAATTTGGCAACGTGCGCCATCCCTGCTCAGGCTACGAGCGGGCCATTCCGGGTGATTGCGCGCGATTCCACGAGCTTCGCTCAGTACCCTTTATTGCGTGAGCGTCGACGCGAACAACCGCACGTGGCGCACCCTGGCGACCGTGAGTTGGGTCGGTGTTCTGTTCTGCCAGGTGGCGGTGGCCGTCACCAGTCGCAACATCGGCAAATCCGCATGGTGGCTGGGACCGGAGTCGAATCCCAGGTTTCCGCTCGTCTGGGTGATTCCGTTCGTGATCATCATCGTTGCTCTCGCCGCCACCCAACGACCCAAGAAGTTCACGATCGCAATCCACCTCCTGTGCGTCTTCCTGCTCGCGGCCGTTGCCACGGGTGACGTTGCCAGCTCGCCCGGCGTGGCGGTGCTGCAGTACGTGGTTGCAGGGATCGCGTTGCTGGTTTCACTGGTGTCCCTGGCAGCACGTCCGTGACGCGGGTACTCACCGCATTGCCCGTCGGAGAGCGGGTCGGACTCGCCTTCTCGGGCGGACTCGACACCTCCGCCGCCGTCGCCTGGATGAAGTCGAAGGGCGCGACCCCCTGCACCTACACGGCCGATCTCGGCCAGCCCGACGAGCCCGACCTCGCGGCGGTCGTCGCGCGTGCGCGGGAGTACGGTGCGTCGGTTGCCCGCGTCGTCGACTGCGTCGAGCAACTCGTGCACGAGGGCTTGGTGGCATTGCAGTGCGGTGCATTCCATATCTCCACCGCGGGCAGGACGTACTTCAACACCACGCCACTCGGCCGTGCCGTCACCGGCACGTTGCTCGTCCGGGCGATGCACGAGGACCGCGTCGACATCTGGGGTGACGGCAGCACGTACAAGGGAAACGACATCGAGCGCTTCTACCGCTACGGTCTGCTCGCCAACCCGGCACTACGCATCTACAAGCCGTGGCTCGATGCGGCGTTCGTCGCCGAACTCGGTGGCCGCAAGGAGATGAGTGCCTTCCTCACCAAACAGGGCCTGCCGTATCGCGACAGCGCCGAGAAGGCCTACTCCACCGACGCAAACATCTGGGGCGCCACGCACGAGGCGAAGTCGCTCGAGGAGTTGTCATCGTCCATGCACATCGTGACCCCGATCATGGGAGTGGCGCACTACGACCCGGCCGTTCGCATCGAGGCCGAGGACGTTCGTGTGCGCTTCCACGAGGGTTGGCCGGTCGCCATCAACGGCCGGGAGTTCTCGTCGCGGGTTGAGCTGGTGCGCGAAGCCAACGAGATCGGTGGTCGACACGGCCTGGGGATGAGCGACCAGATCGAGAACCGCATCATCGAGGCCAAGAGCCGCGGCATCTACGAGGCACCCGGTTTGGCGCTGCTGCACATCGTTTACGAGCGACTCGTCACCGCGATTCACAACGAGAACACCCTGGAGAACTACCACCAGATGGGTCGCCGCCTCGGCAGGCTGCTCTACGAGGGCCGCTGGTTCGACCCGCAGTCGCTGATGCTGCGCGAGTCGCTGTCGCGCTGGGTCGGCACACTCGTCTCTGGTGAGGTCACCCTGCAGTTGCGCCGCGGTGACGACTACACGATCCTCGATACGACGGGCGCCAACCTCACCTATGCCCCCGAGCGACTCAGCATGGAGCGAGTTGAAGATGCAGCATTCGGACCGCTCGATCGCATCGGCCAGTTGACGATGCGCAACCTCGACATCGACGACACGCGTACCAAGCTCGACGCCTACCGGCACTCCGGCACCCTCGGCCCCGGCGGCCTCACCGAACTGGAATAGGAAGCAGCGCATGGGCTACACACTCGGTCTCGTCCAGAAGCTCACGCTGATGAAGAACGTATGGCACCTCACGCGTGTGGACGGCGACACCGTGGAGCTCGGAACGATCGAGCAGGCACGCATGAAACTGAGGGAAGAGGTGAAGTGCCTAGCCCCGGACGGCAGCGTCTGGTTCACGATCAAGGCACGGAGCATGATCGAGCTCGGCGCAACGTACGACATCGCCGACCATTCGGGTTCACCCATCGGCACCATGACCAAGGACTTCGGCAAATCACTGGGACGCTCGACCTACCGCATCGAGACCCCGACCGGTCGCTGGACGGTCACCGAAACCAGCCAGGTTCAGGCAATAATCCGACGTGTAGTCGGCCTTCTCGACCTGCCCTGGCTGTTCCGCGTTCAGTTCAGCATCCTCGGTTCGGACGGAGAACCCGTCGGGCACGTGAACCGTGCGAACATGCGCATCAAGGACACCTACGAGATCAGGGTGGACGACGATGCGCTCGAGATCCGGGTGGGTGCTGCAATCGGCGTCGCGGTCGACGCCTTCATGAACCGCTGATTCCGCCCGGCGGTCGCTCAGCCGGTGACGATCGCCCGAACCAGGCCCGCGACGAGGGCGGCGCGCTCGGGCATGAGGTCGAGTCGCACGTGCTCCGTCTCGGCGTGGGCACCACCGCCGACGGCCCCGAGTCCGTCCAGCGTGCGCACACCGACCGCCGCCGTGATGTTGCCGTCGCTGCCGCCGCCGACCGCCACACCCTGCAGCCCGGCGATGCCGAACTCGCGCGCTACGTTCTCCGCGACGGCGAACAGCTCCCTTGTCATCGACTCGTGCAGCGGTGGGCGGTTCATACCCCCGGACACTCCGACGTGCGCACCGGGCAACGTTGCCGCGAGTGACCGCATGCCGCGCTCGAGACGATCCTTCTCCTCGGGGATCACACAGCGAACGTCCACGGCGATCGTTGCCGACTCGGGCACCACGTTGTCTGCTGTGCCTGCCCTGGCCACCGTGGGCGTGACGGTGGTACCAAGTTCGGGTTTGGCGAGGGCAGCGATACGCGGCACCTGCGCCGCCAGTTCGACGAGCGCGTTCACTCCCTTCTCGGGCTCGAGTCCGGCGTGGGCCGCGCGACCGGTGATCGCCACGTTGAAGGTGCCCGTGCCCTTGCGCGCAATCTTCAGTGCACCACCATCGGCACTCGGTTCGAGTACCAACACCGCGCCGGCGGACCTGGCACGTTCCTCGAGCAACGCTCGTGACGCGTGGGATCCGACCTCCTCATCGGCCGTGATGAGGATCTCGGTGTGGTACCACTCCTTCACTGCGGCCACGCCGTAGATCGCCTGCACGATGCCGGCCTTCATGTCGAAGATGCCCGGACCACGCCCGATGTCCCCCTCGCGGGAGAAGGGTCGACGCGCCACGGTGCCGAGCGGGAACACGGTGTCGTGGTGACCGACGACGAGCACCTTGGTGTCGTTGCTTCCCTTCCAGTGCACGTGCGGCCCACGCTCGGAATCGACGATTGCCGGAGCCTTGCCGAGCACCCGGGTCATCATCTCGGCGATGAAGGTTGCGCTGCGCCCGAGACACTCTCGTTCGAGCGAAGGCGACTCGACGTTGACGAACCGCTCGAGATCGGCGATCATCTCGTCACGACGGGCGGCGAGTGCGGCGCGCACCTCGGAGGCGCTGCGATGGTCGTTCTCGCCGAGGGGCATGCGCCTTCATTCTGGCGCAGGAGTCGTTGACCCGTCGTGCCCGGGGCGGGACTCGAACCCACACGACGATTTCTCGTCAGGGGGGTTTAAGCCCCCCGCGTCTACCATTCCGCCACCCGGGCGAAGCAGGGTCAGGCTACGTGTGCATCGCGGGTCGTGGACTGAAGCGACCGCCACAACACCGCACGAACGTGTGCGGATTCGGCGGCAGCCAACCCGTTGAGCACCACCACGCCCTCGATCATGTCGGCGATCACCGCGGCAAGCGGGCGGCCCTTCACGGCAACCGAGACGACGCCGGCGACTTCGTCACCGGCGAACCGCCGCAGCGTACGGTCGACACCGACGATCCTGGGCGGACAACGGAACCCCGGTGGGACGATGCCGAGCCGACGCGACTGGTCGGCCAGGATGCGCGCGATTGCGGTGAACTCCGCGGCATTGAGGGTGGTCGATTGCGTGTCCATGGAACCGATCATCGTCGCACGGGGGTGCCATGCAGTACCGGCTCGCTACGGTTGCCTCAACATGACGACCGGTGACGATGCCCCGCTCAACCCGATGCAACGGTCGGTGGTCGACTCGTTGGGGAAGTCGCCCGACTGGACGCCCCTCCCGCGCGACGTCGTGGACGCCGTTCGCACCTACCTCGACGAGCAGCTCTCCGACGTGGCCCCGAGGTTCAGCCGGGAGAAATCCCTGTGGGTGAGCAAACAACGGCTCAACACCGTCCACGGATGCGAGGTGCACCATCTCGCCACCAAGGACACGTTCCAATGGACGCCCGTCACTGCCCGCGGAACCGTCCTGCACAAGGCGGTGGAGCTGGGCGTGCACTGGAAGGGCGAGGCCACACCCGCGGATGTCGTGGACGAGGCGATAGCACGGCTCGCCGACTCCAGCAACAACATCGCCGACTTCCTCGTCGCGATGTCGGCGGGCGACCGGGCACAGCTCCGCAGTTTCGCCGTCGACTCGTACACACGTTTCGAGGAGTGTTTTCCTCCGCTCAAGCCCGCCTGGCGTCCGGTGAGCGAGTCGTCGGCGCGCTACGAGCTCTTCGGAGGCGCCATCGTGCTCGCCACCAAGGCCGATCTCACGCTCGGATTGGCCGACCAGAAGGTGATCATCGACGTGAAGAGTGGCGGGCTGCACGCGGCACATCGCGAGGACCTGCGCTTCTACGCGCTGGTCGAAGCGCTGCGTAGCGGTATGGCGCCGCGTCGGTTGGCCAGCTACTCCATCGCTGCCGCGCGCGCCGACGTCGAGGACGTCTCCGAGGGCGTGCTACAAGCAGCGGTACGCCGGGTGGTTGCGGGCGTACGAGCAATCGTCGCGATCGAACTCGACAAGCGCGAGCCGACGAAACGACCAGCGGCCCACTGCCGCTGGTGCCCACTCAACGATTCCTGTTCGGAGGGGATTGCGTTCCTCAGTCGCGACCCCGACGACGAGTGGTAGCCAACCTCAGGCACTCATCATCGCCAGCGGCACACCGAGTCCTGCCGCTCGGCGAACCGTCGCGATACGGCGATCGGGCTGCACCGCCTGCCGCGGCGAGCCGATCACATCGGGTCCCAGGTGTGCCACGGCCCGGTCAAGATCCTCGACCGTAACGACGAATCCCCACAGCGAACTGCCGGAACTCGCGGTTCCCGGATCCACCAGTCGACGTTCCACCACCTCGAGGATCACGCTCCCCATCCGGAAGAAACCCTGGATGCCACGCTCGCCCTCCTTCACCCGTTTGAGCGGCGATCCCGAGGCACGCTCGATGGTCGAACAGGTGCCTCGCACGTCGTCGGCCAGCACCACCACGTGGTCGACGCCGACCACGCGCCACACGAGGTCCGTCGACCGGGCGCGCTCCAGGCCATCCACGTGCCTGGGATCATCGGGCTCGTCGACGTGCACGATCGGTAGACCGTCAATCCCGGTGTCGGGGTGCGCCCAACCGGCCACCTCGAGCCGCTGCAATCCGGGATCCAACCGTGGATCGATCTTGAGAGTGACGTCACCGAGTGGCGCGAATGCAACACCATCGATCAGGTGCGTCGGGATTCCGAGTTCGTTCCACGCCGCGCGTCCACCGCCGACGACGAGCGCAGTGATGCGTGTCAGGACGTCCGGATGGGCTGGTCGTTAGCGGCGACCCATGTTGGGTCGCTTGCCGTGGTTCGCCTTGGATCGGCGCATACGCGCCTTGCGCTTCTTGGTCTTCTTTGACATGCGCTTTCAGGGTAGTGGTTGAACTACGACAGTCGGCGCCACCGTGCACGATTGCCGCCGTACGGGGTGCCCTCCAGATTGGTCTTGGAGCACACGTAGGTGATGCCGTTGTAGGTCCCGAGTGCGGCTTCGGGCGCGCAGAAGGCACCCGGACGGACGGTGACGCTCGGAGCAGTCGCAACGGTGGTGGCAGATGGCGCGGTCGTAGCGGATGGCGCGGTCGTGGCGGTCGTAGCGGATGGCGCGGTCGTAGCGGAAGGCGCGGTCGTAGCGGTCGGCGGGACGGTGGTCGCCACGCTGACAATCCCAACGGGAGGCGGATTCCAGCCCCGCATCGTGGCGCCGCGGCACTGTCCGGAGAGGATGTTGTTCAGGCGCCCCCATTCGCTCTGGTCCATGGAGAGGTTCCACCTGGCCTTCACCGAAATCCAGTTCGCGACGTAGGTGCAGACGTATCCGCGCAACGCGGGAAGCCAGTTCGACGGATCCTTGTCGCTCTTCGAACGGTTGCTCGACGACGAGACGGCGAGGAGCGTGCGCGGATCGGACGTGTCGTTGGCGAAGGCAGTGCGCTGCGCATCGGTCCACTGCCACGCCCCGGAATCCCACGCCTCTTTCAGCGCCACCACATGGTCGATGTCCACCTCGCTGCGGTCGCTCGTACGCCGTGCGTCGTACGGAGAGATCCAGTCGGCTTCGACGACCGCGCACCGGAAGGGGTCGACCTGCGGCAGACCCACGGCGTCGCGCTTGAGCACCTGTTCGCGGGTATCGCACCCGTCACCGTCGAAGTCGATCCAGTGTCTGAAGAGCGAACGGTCGTAGCCGCGCGGATTCTCCCGTTCCACCCGAACCGTGCGGAGCACGTCGACGACCACCAACGAGTCGTTCGGTCCCTCGATGACGAGATCGAACTTCGCTGCGTCGGCGACCGTGACGCCGACGACCGCCGACACCGTGGTTACCACACCCGCAACGGCCAGCCGCCACTTCACGGCGTCACCACCCCTCCGCCGATGGTCGTGAGCCGCTCCTCCTCGTCGCGAACGTCGATGAAGATGCACTCACCGGGACATACGTCCGCGGCCATCACCACCGCCGGCACGTGCCGTGGATCGACCGCCGCGAGGCTTCCCGCACTACCGGGATCGTTGAGCACCACACCGTCCTCCACCACGTAGGCGATTCCGTCCTCGAGTTGGGTGAAGACGTCCGGGCAGTGATCGACGCACAGTCCGTCGCCGGTGCACAGGTCCTGGTCGATCCACACTCGCATGGCGACAGGCTACGAAAGGAACGCCACGATCACCAGCAAGAGCAACGAGACGTTCCGCACGATGTCCCGTGCTCCGATGGGTCGCCGTGCTGCACCGCCGAAACACGCGCACGGCGGGCGGACACCGCGCGCGAGCTGGACGAGGAGCAACGCGGTGAATGCAACGAGCATCGATCCGGCCGCAACGAGGAACTCGTTGCGCCACGAATCACCGAGCACGACTCCGAGACCGACCACGATCTCCGCGACCATCACCACGACGGCCACCAACGCCGGGACACCGAGTGCCCGTGCCGCACGTGGCCACTCACGACCGGCCAGCAACTTGGAAACCCCCGCATACACGAAGGTTGCACCGACAATCGCCGACGTGAGACCTGCCACGTTCATGTTCGGGCTCTCATCGCGGAACGTTGGCGTCTCCGGTCTTTCCCCGGAAGAACACCATCGCCGGCTGCACCGGATCGAGCACACGCAGGTCGGTTACCGTGCCGACGACCAGGTCGTGATCCCCCACACGGTGTGTTTCAACGACTGCACAGTCGACGACGGCGATGACATCCGGCAATACGGGACATCCGTTCGCCGAAACCGTCGTCGCCAAGTCGCCGAATCGCGAACCTTCCGCCACGTCCTTGGCGAACCGCCAACAGAGGTCGCCTTGGGAGGCGGAAAGAACGTTGGCGGTGAATCTCCCCGTCTCGGCGATGATCGGCCACGTTCGGGATGTACCCGCAATGAAGAAGCCGGCGAGCGGCGGGTCGAGGGAAATCGACGAGAAGGATCCGATCGTGATGCCGTGGGGATTCCCCGCACGGTCGGTCCCGGTGACGACCACCACCCCGGTCGGCAGATTGCCGAAAACGGTACGGAAGCGGGCGGACTCCTCCTTGCGGGCGGCGCCGTCAGTCACGCATTACACGTTAGGACGTCGACGGATTCCCCTTCACGAGCGGCGAAGATGCCGACCGTCGAGGAACGCGCGAGTCGTTCCGATTCGTCGCTGAGTGCGGTATCGGACCGCGACGGATCGTGGTGGAAGAGCGCCAGTCGCTTGGCGCCGCAGGTCTCGGCGACCCATCGCGCGTACCCGTAGGTGGAGTGGCCCCAGGTGCACTTTCCCGTGAACTCCTCGTCGGTGAACTGGGCGTCGTGGATGAGGAGGTCGACGCCCTCGCACAATTCGCGGGCCCCCGTGGTGATCGAGAACTCGCCGGTTGCCGGCTGCTGGTGGTCGGAGAGGTACGTGACGCTCGAGCCTGCGTACTCGACCCTGAACCCGAGGGTCGGACCGACGTGCGGCACGTACCGACTACGCACCCGGTACTTGCCGATCTCGAAGTCGTCGTCGCCCACCTCGTGGAAGATGATCCGTGCGGCGAACTGCTCGAGCGGCACCGGGAACATGGGGGGCTTGATCTTCTCCAGGAACAGCTCCCGGATCGTCCGACCGTCGGGCTGCTTCGGTGCATGGATCTCGAGCACCGTCTCGCTCCGCAGGAGCGGTTCGAAGAACGGAAGACCGAGCGTGTGGTCGTAGTGCAGGTGTGTCAACAGACAGATGACGCGCAGCGGAGCGGTGCCGTTGCACTGCTTACCGAAGTACCGAACGCCGGTTCCCAGGTCGAAGACCACGGGCACATCGTCGGGGGTTCGCAGAGAGACGCACGAGGTGTTGCCGCCGAAGTGTGCGGTATCGACGCCGTGGCACGGCGTCGAGCCGCGCACCCCGTGGAACGACACCGTGATCATGCGCCTCGGTGACGCTAAGGCGCAGGGGTCCCGGCCTTCCGCACCCGGCGCGGTGACGTTCGTCGCACGACGGTGTCGGCGTCTAGCGTCGCCTCCGTGACGGAACCAACCCGCCGATCCGTGGTGCTGGCCGGCGGTCTCGACGTCACCTATCTCGAGTGCGGCGAGGGCCCGCTCGCCCTGTGCCTGCACGGCTTCCCGGATTCGCCACGGACGTGGCGACACCTGATGCCGGCGCTCGCCGCCGCCGGATACCGCGCAGTGGCTCCGTTCATGCGTGGGTACGCGCCGACGGGAATCCCGGAATCGGGCGTCTTCCAGACGGCGGCACTGGCGCACGATGCGAACGCGCTGCATGAAGCCCTCGATGGCGACGATCGGGCGGTCGTGATCGGCCACGACTGGGGGGCGCCCACGGCCTTCGGCGCGGCGCTCGACGCTCCGGAGCGTTGGCACCGAGTCGTGGGCATGGCGGTGCCCCCGGGTCCGGCGATCGGAATGGCCTTCCTTTCCGATCTGTCCCAGGTTCAGCGCTCCTGGTACATGTTCTTCTTCCAGCATGCGCTCGCGAACCACGTAGTGGCCGCCAACGATCTCGCATTCATCGACATGTTGTGGTCGCAATGGTCGCCGGGTTTCGATGCGACCGACGACCTCCCCCACGTGAAGAATGCGCTGCGAACCGGGGACCACCTCGGTGCTGCGCTCGGCTACTACCGGGCGATGCTCGGCGACGGGAAGCGCGACCCCGAATTGGCGACACTGCAACAACGGATGGGCAGCGAATACCCGGCCCAGCCGCTGCTGTACCTCCACGGCGTCAACGACGGCTGCATCGGTCGCAATGTCGCGGAGTCCGCGCGGGCGATGTCGCCCTCGCACGTTCGGTACGAGTTCGTCGACGACGCCGGACACTTCCTGCAACTCGAGCAGCCGCGACGTGTGAACGAACTCGTCGTCGGGTTCGTCGCCCGCTGACGCCGCTACGGCAGTCGGTACCACTCGCCGTCGACCGCGACCAACCCGTCACGAACCAACGATTCGGCGAGGCGAGCCGCCCGCGCCGAATCCGCTCCGAGCATCATCGCTGCGCCGACCTCGGCGCGACGGACGTTCCGTTCTGCCAACACCGCCATCAACCGACCGCGCGCCTGACGGTCGGATCCCTCGAAGCGCGGTTGCGGTTTGCTCGTGAGAGCGCTCGCGGCAGCCGGATCGTCGCCGTCGTCCCACCGACAGTGCCGGTGTATCGGACACGCGTCGCAGCCCGGATTGCGCGCCGTACACACCTCGGCCCCGAAATCCATGAAGACCTGGTTCCATTCCCATGCCATGCCCGGCGGTAACAGCGAATCGGCGGTCATCTGTAATTGCCCCGCCGTCATGGCCTCCCCCGACACCCGCGCCAGTACGCGCGCCACGTTCGTGTCGATGGCCGCCACGTCGGCCCCGTCCGCAAACGCCATGACGGCCCGCGCCGTGTACGGACCGACGCCGGGCAACGATCGCAATTCCTCGAGGGTTCCGGGCACCACGCCTCCGTGCCGGGCGACGACGATCGCGGCCGCCTCGTGCAGGTTCCTGCAACGACGCGGATATCCGAGCCCGCTCCACAGTCGGAGCAGATCCGCGAGCGGGGCGGCAGCGCATTCGACCGGCGTCGGGTAGAGCTCCATGAACCGCGTCCACTTCGGGATCACCCGCGACACCTGGGTTTGCTGGGCCATCACTTCACTGACGAGCACCGCCCAACGGTCGCGCGTGGCTCGCCACGGTAGGTCGCGTAGTCGCGGAACGCCCCACCCGAGCAGCGCGTCGACGAAGGTTGCGGAGGTTCGGCCGCTCACTCCGACCAGACGTCGCGACCGTCGTAGGGTCGCTCACGCTTCGGTGCGGAGTCGCGCTTCCACACCATGACACGACGACGGAAGTAACAGACTTCCTTGCCGTCCTGGTTGAAGCCCTTGGTCTCCACGGTGACCACCCCGCGATCCGGTTTCGACTTGGACTCCGTCACCTCGAGCACACGGGTCTCGGCGTGGATGGTGTCGCCATGAAAGGTCGGATGCTTGTGCTGCAGGGTCTCCACTTCGAGATTGGCGATTGCCGCACCGCTCACGTCCGGAACGCTCATGCCGAGCACCAGCGAGTAGACGAGGTTCCCGACCACGACGTTGCGCCCCTGCACGCTGCGCGACGCGAACCAGTCGTTGGTGTGGAGCGGGTGGTGGTTCATCGTGATCATGCAGAAGAGATGGTCGTCGGCTTCGGTGATCGTCTTGCCGGGCCAGTGCTTGTAGATGTCCCCGACGACGAAGTCCTCGAGGTGCCTGCCGAACGGTCGGTCGTGTGTGGTCATGAGCTCAAGGGTAGGTGCGCAGGACGTGACACGTCATCCGTGCGGCGGGAAGGGCGGCTCCCCCGTCGGTCGCTCCTTCGGTTGCTCACCGGTGGATTCGTACGTCGGGATCGGGAACATGCCGGTGCGGTCGCGCGGTGCATTACGTTCGATCCAACTCGCCTTGGTCTCCCGCACCTGCGTGCCGGCCTGTGCAACGGATTGCAGACGACCCAGCCGCGTCTGTGGTGCCGGCACCGGAGTAACTGCGGCGATTCGCAGCGTCGCATAGCTCACGCCACCCACGAGGATCGGCAACCAGTACTGGGCGATGCGGTACGTGAGCACCGCCACGGTGGCGGTAGCCGCGGGAACGCCGAACCCGACCAGTGTCGGAATGTAGACACCCTCGACGATGCCGAGACCGCCCGGGGTGATCGGCACGGAGGCCAGCACGTTCGCCAGACCGAACGCGACGAGCAATGCGTCGACCGACACGGAGCCGCCGAACGCGCGGAGGAACAGCCACAATGCGGTCAGGTCGAGGAGCCAATTCAGGGTTCCCCACATCAGCACGCGGCGCAGCACGTCGCGCTCGGCAACGAGCCCGCGGATGCGGTCGCGTAGGTGATCGAGCAGACTGGCCGCCGACTCGCCGTCCCGTCCGAGACGGTCGTAGATCCACCTGACGAAGCGACGCAATCGGCCCTTGTCGTCGATCAGACCGAAGATGATTGCGGCGACGACCACCATCAGAATCGCTCCGGCCACGGCTGCCGAGCCGTAGACCGGACTCGACCCGCGGAACGGCACCGACACCACCAAGCCGATCCAGAGCAGCACGTTGAGGATGAGGGCCGAACCGATGCCCGCCGTCGCCAATGCGAAGCCGGCATCGGCCTTCTGCACTCCGGAACCCGTGATCAGGCGGAAGCCGAGCGCGTTACTGGCCGCGCTGCCGGCTGGCAGGATGCTGCCGAGCGCCCGCGTGCTCAGCTGAATTCGGAAGAGGTCGAAGCGGGTCAAGCGGTGGGCATCGGCCCCGAGTGCTGCGTGGGTGAGGAGCGTGTAGCAATAGAGCGCCATGAACGACAGGGCGATGGCCGTGACGAGGAGTACCGGGTCGATCTGGCGAAGGTCGGAAACGGCGTTGCGGAAGGCCGGGACGAGCGGCAGCACGAAGAAGTAGACGACGACGGCGAAGAGCACCCAGCGCAGGGCCTTCAGCATCTCCCCAGCGTAAGTGAGGCGGCCGCGGTGCGCTACCACGCATCCGGCGCCAACTCGGCGCTGGGGCAGGGACGTACGGAGGTCACATCACTACCGTTGAACATCGTGCACAACCCACGGAACGATCTCACCACGGCAGCGGCGGTCATCGAGGGTGTCGACGGCATGTTGCGCCGCTCGACCAAGCGACTCGCGGAGGCCGGCGGACCCGACAAGGAACAGGTTCTCGCATACGACCTCGCCCACTCGAGTGCGGCGTTGGAGACGGCACGGTCATTGCTCGACTACGGAGCCAAGGGGGACCTCGAGGCGAAGATCACCTGTGCGTTCGTCGCGGACATGGTTCACGATCTCGCCACACGATTGCTCGGGCGCAACGACATCTGGGGCGTGAACGTTTCGGAGTTGGCCATCCACGACTCCTTCGTTTCCACGTACCGGTCGCCGGCGTTGCTCGCTTCACTCGCGACGCAGGCGGGACCACGGCACCTCGACGCCGACTACGAGATGGTGCAGGATACGTTCCGCGGTTTCGCCAAGAAGGTGATCGGAAAGCACGCCGAACACGTGCACCGCGAGAACCTCGACGTTCCCGAGGAGGTGATCTCCGGTCTCGCCCAGATCGGTGCATTCGGTTTGTCGATACCGACCGAGTACGGCGGCTTCAGCGAGGGCGGCGAGGGCGAGTACATGGCGAGCTGCATCGCAACCGAGGAGCTCTCGCGCGCGTCGCTGGGCATCGGTGGCTCGCTGATCACACGGCCGGAGATCCTCGCGCGGGCACTCGTCAAGGGTGGTACCGAGACGCAGAAGCACGAGTGGTTGCCGAAACTTGCGACGGCCGAGGTGATGGCCGCGGTGGCGGTGACCGAACCCGACTACGGAAGCGACGTCGCCTCGCTGAAGACCACCGCCGTTCCGGCGAACCGGAACGGCGTCGAGGGATACGTCATCAACGGAGTGAAGACCTGGTGTACGTTCGCCGCGCGCGCCAACGTGCTCATGCTGCTCGCCCGAACTGATCCGGATCGCAGCAAGTCGCACCGCGGGCTCAGCCTCTTCATCGTGCCCAAGCCGCTCGGCGACGCGCACGGTTTCGTGTTCGAGCAACCGGGGGGCGGGAAGATGGAGGGCCGTCCGATCGACACGATCGGCTACCGCGGCATGCACTCGTACGAGATCGCGATCGAGGATTGGTTCGTTCCCGCCGACCACCTGATCGGTGAAGCGGGCGGTCTCGGCAGGGGCTTCTACTTCCAGATGGAGGGCTTCGAGAACGGACGCCTACAGACCGCAGCCCGCGCAGTCGGGCTCATGCAGGCGGCGTACGAGGCGGCATGCGACTATGCCGCCAACCGCACCGTGTTCGGGCGGAACGTCGACGACTACCAACTCACACAGGTGAAGTTGGGGCGGATGGTGGTGATCATCCAAGCGGCGCGACAGTTCAGCTACGCCGTCGCCAAGATGATGGGCAAGGGCGAGGGCGCCATGGAAGCCAGCATGGTGAAGGCCTACGTGTGCAAAGCCGCGGAGTGGGTGACGCGCGAGGCGATGCAGATCCACGGCGGATACGGCTACGCCGAGGAGTATCCGGTGAGTCGCATGTACGTCGACGCGCGAGTGCTGTCGATCTTCGAGGGCGCCGACGAGACGCTCTGCCTCAAGGTGATTGCCCGACGGCTCGTCGAGTCACTGCAGCACTGACAGTAAGGATCGGCAACGTCAGCCGACACGTTCAGCCGACGAAGTCGAGTAACTCGTGCAACGAGCGCAGCCGTTCGCAGTCGTAGTCGACGTGATCGTCGAACGGGTCGTAGAGCAACGGCACGAGCCCGGCCGCCCGGGCACCACCCACATCGTTCACGAACGAATCCCCGACGTAGGCCACGCGCTGCGGCGGTAGGCCAAGTGCGGCGATTGCGTCCCCGAATATCCGCGGATCGGGCTTGGCGTATCCGATGACGTGCGAGTCGGTCACGATTCGCACCGGCACGCCGGCACCCTGACCCACCTGACAGATGCAGAGGTTGGCGAGCGTCGCCTCGATCTGACCGCTGGCATTCGAAACGACACCTATCGGCACCTTTCGGTAGTGCAGTTGCCCGAGTGCAGCGACCGATTCGAGCATCGGAAACCGCCAGTAGTACGGGGAGAACAACTTACGCATCGAGTCGACGGCCGCATCGATGTGCTCGTCCTTTACTCCGGCGGTTCGCACGTACGCGCGGCGGTAGATGTCCCAGGTGATCCTGTCGATCGATGCGTCGGTGCGTTTGCTCGCCACGGCGTCGAGCGCCTCCATACCCGCGTAATGGCATCGCACCAGCACGTTGTGGTCGACCGAACCACCGAACGGCGAGATCGCCATGCCCGTTGCGACGGGCTCGGGAATGACGAAGATGCCACCCGCATCGAAGAGCACCGCGTCGAAACGCCCGGTCATGGGTGTCCGTCTATTCGGATCGCGACAGACCGGCGCGCTTGCCTCGGGAGATGAACTTGAGGGCCATCTTGCGGCTCGCCTCGTCGATCATCTCGTCGCCGAACATCACGGCACCCTTGCCCTCGCCCTCGGTGGCCTTCGAGTAGGCATCGAGGATTGCGCACGCACGGTCGAACTGTTCCTGGGTCGGCGAGAACACCTCGTTGAGGATCGCTACCTGGTCGGGGTGCAGGGCCCATTTTCCGTCGTAACCCAGCGTTCGAGTGCGCTTGCAGTAGTCGCGGAAACCGTCGGCATCACGGATGTACAGGTACGGACCGTCGATCACCTGGAGTCCGTTGGCACGACCCGCCATGAGGATCTTGTTGAACACGTAGTGGAAGTGGTCGCCCGGATACTCCGCAATCTGCACGCCACCCGTGAGAACCGGCATCTCCATGCTTGCCGCGAAGTCCGCGGGTCCGAAGATGATGGTCTCGAGTCGCGGACTCGCCGCGCAGATTTCCTCGACGTTGATCAGACCACGTGCGGTTTCGATCTGCGCCTCGATCCCGATGTGCCCGACAGGGAGGCCGCTTGCAATCTCCACCTGTCGCAACAACATGTCGGTGGCGACGATCTGTGCGGCCGACTCGACCTTCGGCAGCATGATCTCGTCGAGTCGCGGACCGGCACCCCCGACGACCTCGATGATGTCGTACGCCGTCCACTTCGTGCTCCAGTCGTTGACCCGCACGCACAACACCTTGTCGCCCCAGTCCTGCGTTCGAATCGCCTGCGCGACACGGGCGCGCGAAGACTCCTTCTCCTTCGGTGCGACCGCATCCTCCAAATCGAGGAACACCATGTCGGCGGGAATGCCCGGACCCTTTCCCAGCATCTTCTCCGACGAACCGGGAATCGAGAGACAAGAGCGCCGGGGAAGATCGCGTGAACGAGGAGACATGGCCTGCAGACTAGATGGCGCTGCGCCTCAGCAGTTCGGTGGCGGGCGGGCACTCCGGTTCGAGCGGCGCCGCGACGTCGTCGCTCACGCCGTCGGGCCCGATGATGCGACCGAACTGATGCACGTCGATCACGTCGAGTCCGGCGTGCCAGTCGGTATCGAGGTGCAGACCGGCGACCATTCCCGCCCACAACGGTGCGGGCAGCCGGGTCCCGGCACCGGTGACCAGCCACACGGGTTTGGCGAGGGCACGTGCCGTGGCCACAACACCCTGTGCTCCACCGACGGCGAGCACCTGGTGCGGCCCGCAGGCCAGTGCCTCGATGATGACGACCGACGATTGGCGAACCGCGGCCGCCACACATTCGAAGGGAACGATCTCGGCGGCAATCTCGGCATCATGCAGACGGTCGACCAGGGCCTCCCCTTCGCCGTGGCTGTCGACCACGAGCATCAGTGCGTCACCCCGTTGGGCGACGCACGTCACCGTGGTGAACGGCCAGCCGACGACCATCACGCTCGCATCGTCCGGCAGTACGTCGTCGAGGTGCTCGGGTGTTCCGTCACGCTCGACGTCGTGCGCCAGCTCCCGTGCACGGACGAACGGCTCGGGGGCCGTCACTACCTGGGCGCAGAGCCACCACAATTGCGCCATGGTCGGGTGACGTTCGACGATGCGTCGGCACGCGAGTACCAGCGACTGCGGGTCGAATTCCAATTCGCACAGCGCCAGCGCAGTTTCGCGCACGAGCAGCGCCGGACCGGCGCCGTCGGCCCGCGCCACGTATCGCAGTCTCTCGATGGGGTGCATTACGACGACTGTAGTTGCGGCTTGCTACCGTTTCTCCCGTGATAACGCCCTCCCCCGACACGGTGTTGCAGACCCTCGAGGGCGAGAAGCGCGAGCTGCACGAGTGGCTGACCACGTTTCACCTGCTCTCGGTGGTCATCGACCCCTACACCAACGAGAGCGCATGGGTACTGAAGACCGCCCGGCGAGTTCTCTCCCAGTTCGCCGGCTCGAGCGTGCGAACGAACTACGTGGTCACCGCCGGACCCGACGAGGCACGGATGTTCCTCGGACCGCTCGCCAACGAGGCGATGGTGTTCTGCGATCCCGATCGTGTGCTCGTAAAGCAGCTCGCACTGAAGCAACTGCCGGCATTCGTCTTCCTGCGCATCGATGGCAACGTCGTAGCCAGCGCAGAGGGCTGGAACCCGCTGGAGTGGCGAGCGGTCGCCGACGAGGTGGCGCGGACCGTGTCGTGGAGCAAGCCGCTCATCCCGGCGCCGGGAGACCCCGGTGCGTTCGCCGGAACCCCGGCAATGGCGTGATGTCGAACCCCGAGCCGTTCGCCCACACCGACCTCCTGCCGCTCGGCCCGGACACCACCGAGTATCGACTTCTCTCACGCGACGGAGTCTCCGTGGCGAGGACGGAAATCGGCGAATTCCTGCGCGTCGAGCCGGGCGCACTCACACTCCTCACCGCTACCGCGATGCACGACATCGCACACTTCCTACGGACGGGGCACCTGCAGCAACTCGCCGCCATCCTTCAGGATCCGGAGGCGAGCGAGAACGACCGCTTCGTCGCCCTCGACCTGTTGAAGAACTCGTCGATTTCGGCCGGCGGCATCCTTCCGATGTGTCAGGACACCGGCACCGCGATCGTGAAGGCGAAGAAGGGCCAGTTCGTGGTCACCGGCGGCGGGGACGAAGCCGCGATATCGCGCGGCATCTACGACACGTACCTCACCAGCAACCTGCGTTACAGCCAGCTCGCACCACTCTCGATGTACGAGGAAGTCAACACCAACACCAACCTCCCGGCCGAGATCAAGATCTCCGCGGTCGACGGCGACGAGTACAAGTTCCTGTTCATAGCCAAGGGCGGCGGTTCGGCGAACAAGAGCTACCTCTTCCAGGAGACGAAGGCGTTGCTCAACGAGAAGACGCTGCTGCCCTGGCTGTTCGAGAAGATGAAGACGCTCGGCACGTCCGCGTGTCCGCCGTACCATCTCGCGGTCGTGATCGGGGGCACGTCGGCGGAGTACGCCGTCGAGGTCGCCAAGCTGGCCAGCACGCGCTACCTCGATTCGCTGCCGACGACCGGCAGCCGGGCGGGTCACGGCTTCCGCGACATCGACCTCGAGGCGAAGGTGCTGAAGCTGGCCCAGCAAACGGGTATCGGCGCACAGTTCGGCGGCAAGTACTTCTGCCACGACGTCAGGGTGATTCGACTGCCACGACACGGGGCGAGTTGCCCGGTGGCGATGGCGGTGTCGTGCAGTGCCGACCGCCAGGCACTCGGCAAGATCACCCGCGACGGCATCTTCCTCGAACAACTCGAAACCGACCCGGCGCGATTCCTCCCGGATGTCGACGTCAAGGATCTCGAGGGTGACGTCGTACGGATCGACCTCAACCGACCGATGAGTGAGGTACGCAAGGAACTCTCCCGTCACCCGGTCAAGACGAGGGTGATGCTCACCGGCCCGATGGTGGTGGCCCGGGATATCGCGCACGCCAAGTTGCGGGAGCGGCTCGAGCGTGACGGCACGCTTCCCGACTACTTCAAGCAGCACTGCGTCTACTACGCGGGTCCGGCAAAGACGCCGGCCGGCTTCGCCTCAGGGTCGTTCGGCCCGACCACCGCCGGTCGGATGGACTCCTACGTCGCCGACTTCCAACGCGCCGGCGGCAGTCTCGTGATGCTGGCGAAGGGCAACCGCTCACGACTGGTCACCGAAGCCTGCAAGCACTTCGGCGGGTTCTACCTCGGTTCGATCGGCGGACCGGCGGCACGGCTGGCCCAGGACTGCATCACCAACGTCGAAGTGCTCGAGTACGCCGAGCTGGGCATGGAGGCGGTGTGGAAGATCGAGGTTCGCGACTTTCCCGCCTTCATCGTGATCGACGACAAGGGCAACGACTTCTTCGACATGGTCGATGCGACGCGCGCGACGCCGGTCAACCTCCGTCCGTAGGCGCCGCCCGACCCGCGGTCGGGTGCGACGCAGCAGCGCAGCGACGCGCCGGAAACCGGGCGCACACCATG
>JBIJCI010000046.1:0-13134 GCA_044344715.1 Ilumatobacteraceae bacterium
GAACCCGCACGTCGACGCCCTGTTCGGAAACCATCGAGATAGTCCGCAACGGCATGGTGCCGCCGACCCGCACGGAGGCACCGTCCTTGGCCATGCCGAACGAGCGGGTCTTCACCTGCTGTTCGACAAGGAAGACGAGCGGCACGATCGTGTCGAGCGAACGGTCGGTGATGCCGCGGTGGTCGCGGTACACGAAGAGGAAGCAATCCCATGCACCGCAGCGGTAGGTGGTGCCGCCCGTGGTGACGGATTCACGAACGGTGAAGGTGAGCGGTGCAGCCGCCGACTGCGAGCCGCGCGCTCCGTCCATCGTCGCCCAGATCATGACGTCGGTCTCCTGGAGGCTGCCGTTGCACTTGAGACCGGTGATGGAGCGTTGGCCGATCTCCGGTCGGTAGCACTGCTGGATGTAGACGCCCTGCGTGGCGGGAACGTTCGCAAGGCGCACTTCGATTGCATCGCCGTCCACGAGCGAAATCTGACGACTCAGCGAGACGGCGAGCGTGGCCGAGGCGGGTGATGCGACCGCGAGCGGTGCAACGAGCGCGGATGAGCCGGCGAGCACGAGGACGAGTCGGCGGAAGCGGTTCATGTCGGGGTCCTCCTAGGAATTGCCGTTGAAACTGACCGGTACGAAGACGTCCTGTGAACGGTCGTCGCGCCGCGTGTGATCGGCGAAAGCCACCACACCGCAGGGTTCCCTGGTGCAGTCGATCTCGTCGCCGATCGCTCGCGCCAACAAAGTTACGGAGAACGAGCCGTCGGCAGCGAAGGGGACGGTGAGACCTTTGGCATACGCCGGCGGATTCGACGAGACCCATTCCGAAACCGGGGACGATCCGTCGATGTTGACGCCGCCGACACAACGACGGGACGCTGTCCACGCGGCCTGGTTGCACACGATCACATATATGCCCTTCGTGACGTCGAATCCGGTGCCGCGCACGGTGACACGCGTACCTGCTGCGTCGAGTGCCGTCGTTTGCGACACGCTGAGTCTCGGCGTACCCGTCGGTCGCGGCACCGTACTCGACGGCGGCACGGTCGTCGGTGGCACGGTCGTCGTCGACGCCGTCGTCGTCGACTGCGGAGCTGTGGTCGTGGACGATTCGGGGGCCGAGATCGTGGTTGGTTCGGGAGCGGATGTCGTGGTCGACTCCACCGCGGAGCGCGGTGCCATGGTCGTGGTCGTTTCGACAACCAATGTCGTGGTCGACTCGAGCGACGCCTCGGTGGCGCCGTCGGATGCACCGCCGCAGGCAGAAACGGTGGCGAGGCACGCGACGCTGAACGCCAGTAACGAACGTCTCACGCCCGCGCTTCGGCGCCGACGGGCGGCGCTCGTACCCTTGAGCGTGATGGTGCGGCGGGCGTGGGTGGTGGGCTCGTTGCTCGTCATGGCGGTGGTTGGTTGCGGCACCCCGCCGGAGTCCGGCCCCGGCGATGCCGCGTTCATTCTGTCTGGTGACTACCCGCTCCCGCTCGTCGAGGGTGAGGAGTCGGCCATGCCGACCGTCACGACGGGTGGCGACGGGGTGCAGGTCGAGGTGACCGATACGTCACGGATCATCGTCCTCAACCAGGCGATCGCCGAGATCGTGGTGTCGCTCGGTATGCAAACGTCGATCATCGGTCGTGATGCGACGACCACCATCGACTCGCTCGCCGACGTTGCAGAGGTGAGCAACGGTCACGACATCAGCGCCGAGAGCGTGTTGTCGCTGCGCCCGACCGTCGTCATCGGCGACACACGTACCGGACCACCCGAGGTGATCGAGCAGTTGCGCGGGGCCGGGGTTCCGGTGCTCCTCGCGCCCGAGGTTTGGACGCTCTCCGAGCTGCCTCTACGTGTTCGGATGATCGCCGCGGCACTCGGTGTTCCCGGTGCGGGTGAGCGCCTGGTCGCGCTCAGCGAAACGGCGATCACCAACGCACTGGAGGGAGTCGGTACGTTCGCCTCGGTACCGCGTGTCGCGTTCCTCTACGTTCGCGGCACCGCCTCGGTATACCTGCTCGGCGGATCCGGCTCGGGTGCCGACGAGCTCGTCGCTGCCGCCGGTGGAATCGACGTCGGCGCGTCGAACGGTCTCGCAGCGTTCACCCCGCTTACCGCAGAAGCAATCGTGCAGGCCGACCCCGACGTACTGCTCGTGATGACGAGGGGTCTCGACTCGGTGGGCGGCATCGACGGTCTGCTCGCGCTGCCGGGAGTCTCCAGCACGCGGGCGGCGACGGCGCGGGCCGTGATCGCCGTCGACGACGACCTACTACTCTCGTTCGGTCCGCGCACGGGAGCCCTCATCGCCCGTCTCGCCGAGATCCTCGATACGTACAGCAGCGACACATGACCGAAGCCCGACGCACCAGCCTCCCTGCAGTCGGCGTATTCCTCGCGGTGCTCCTTGCACTCACGATGCTTCTCTCCCTTGCGTCCGGGGCGTTCCGCATATCGCTGCCCGACCTGCTCGGCATCATCGGTGACGGCCCGCGCCGCGACTCCACCGACATCGTGGCGCACAACGTGTTCTGGCAGGTGCGGCTCCCCCGGGTAATCCTGGCGATGGTCGTCGGCTCGAGCCTCGCGGTTGCCGGCGTCATCATGCAGGGCATCTTCCGCAACCCGCTCGCCGAACCAGCGACGGTCGGTGTGTCCGCCGGTGCGGCCGTCGGTGCGGTGATCGCCATCATCGTCGGGCTCAACTCGCTGCCGCTCGGTGTACAGATCGCGGCATTCGTCGGCGGAACGCTCTCGACTGCACTCGTCTACGTGCTCTCGAGATACGAGGGGAAGACCGAGGTCGTCACGCTCATCCTCACCGGAATCGCCATCAACGCCTTCGCCGGTGCGGTGATCGGCTTCGCCGTGTTCGTCGCAGACGACGACGAGATCCGCTCCGTCACCTTCTGGAGTCTCGGCACGCTCGGACTCGCCACGTGGAAGGCGGTCGGCGCGGTGATTCCCCTCGCCGTCATCGGCATGCTGGTCAGCGCCAGGTTCTCGCGGGTGCTCGACACGCTCGCGCTCGGTGACCGGTCGGCGGCACACCTCGGGGTGCGCGTCGAGCGGGTACGCCTGCAGGCGATCGCCGTCGTCGGACTGCTCGCTTCGAGCGCGGTCGCCGCCACGGGGATGATCGCGTTCGTCGGCCTGCTCGTGCCGCACATCATGCGGATCGTGCTCGGACCACGGCACCAGCACCTGCTGTGGACGGCGGCGCTGCTCGGCGCGAGCGTCACGCTGTTGGCAGACCTCGCAGCACGCACGCTGCTGTCCCCCGCCGAACTCCCGTTGGGTGTGGTCACTGCGTTGATCGGCGCACCGTTCTTCCTCCTGTTGCTTCGCAGCACCCGACGCAGCCAGGGGGGCTGGGCATGACGACCGCACTCGTCGCCCGGCAAGTCTGCGTCACGCGCGGCAGCGCCCGACTGCTCGACGGCGTCGACATCGAGGTGCGGTCGGGTGAATTCGTGGCGGTGCTCGGACCGAACGGTGCCGGAAAGTCAACGTTGCTCGGGGCGATCGCCGGTGACTTCCCGGTCAGCTCGGGCGGCGTGACGATCGATGACCGACCGATCGGCGGGTTCGCGCCGCGCGATCTCGCGCGCATGCGTGCGGTACTTCCACAACAGATCGTCATTTCGTTCCCCTTCACGGTGCGCGAGGTGGTGGCAATGGGACGCAACCCGTGGCTCGACGAGCACGACGACGAGAGGATCGACGCCGCGATGCGCCGGCTCGACGTCGACTCGTTGAGCCGGCGCACGTACCAGACACTGTCGGTCGGCGAGCAGGCCCGCGTGTCGATGGCCCGGGTACTCGCACAGGACACCCCCCTGCTGTTGCTCGACGAGCCGACCGCGGTGCTCGACATCGGCCAGCAGGAGCGTTTCCTCGCCGTTGCGCGTTCGCTCGTCGACGAGGGTCGTGGTGTGGTTGCGGTGTTGCACGATCTCAACGTGGCGATGCGTTTCGCATCGCGCGTCGTGGTGCTCCACGAGGGTCGATGCGTAGCCAGCGGAGAGCCCCGGTCGGTGCTCACGCCAACCCTGCTCTCCAACGTGTACCACCAGAGGATTCGCGTGGAGAACACCACCGACGGGCGACCCGTCATCTTCCCCGACAACCGGGACTGAATCCCGCCGCAGGATGCGGCGTCGATGTACCTAGTGGGCCGCTTCGATGGCCGCCATGCGCCGGAACTGCTCGACCACGTCGGGGCTCTGGTGCTGCGGGTTGCGCGAGCGGTACACGGCGTCGACGTTGACGCACACCCGGCCGAACTCGCCCCACGCACCGAAATTGCCGAGCGCGATGTCGCGGGCTGCATCGAACGCATCCATCCCGGCATCCTGACGGGCCGATGCCTCGCGGAGGACGTAGTCGAGGTAGTCGCGCACCTGCGCCACACCGACGTTGTCGGTGATCGGTCCGTGGCCCGGCACCACGACCTCGGCCCCGAGACCGGCGATCAGGTCGCACGCCGCGATCCAGTTCTCGAGCGGACCGGCCCACACGATCGGCGTGCCGTTGATGAAGAGGATGTCGCCGGTATACACGACCCTGGCGTCGGGAACGTGCACGATCACGTCACCGTTCGTGTGCGCCGGTCCCACTTCGATCAGTTCGACGAGCCGTCCCGCCACGTCGACGTCGAGACGACCCTCGAACGTACGGGTCGGGGGCGTGAGCGTGATGCCGTCGAAGTCGAAGTCACCGAAGAAGCGTCGGAACAGCTCGCCCACCTCGCCCGGTGCCTTGTTCAAGGCGGCGAGCATGGCCGGTGGAACGTGTTGCATCTCCTCGGCGGCCGACTTCGAGGCGATGATCTCGGCGTTCGGCACGCGCTCGTTGCCGTAGCAGTGGTCGCCGTTGGCATGGGTGTTGACCACCGTGGCCACCGGCGCGGTGCGGGTGAGCGGCTGCATCGTCGCGAGCATCGCGTCGGTGAGCTTCAGGTCGAACAGCGTGTCGACGAGCAGCGACCGGCCGTCACCGACGATCAATCCGGCGTTGCTGTAGCCCCAACCACCATCCGGTTGAAGGTACGCGTGACAACCGTCGGCGATCTCCTGGACTCCGAGGCGGTACTCGAACATGGCGTCAGTGTACGCTCGCGACGTGTCCGACCTGGTCCTGGATTCGCTACGACGGCGTATGCGCGCGATCTTCTCGCTCTACGAGGAAGCGACGTCGACCATGGACGTCTCGCACGTGAACCATCGCGAACGCGACGACGTGTTGCCGATCGCCTTCAGCCTGTTCCACATCGTCAACATGATCGACGCATCGCTGATGTTGCTGAACGGCGGGCCGCCGCTGTGGAACGACCAATGGGCGTCGCGCGTGAACCCCACCGTTGCCGACCACGGCAAGCACCGCACCGTGGAAGAAATGGTGCACCAGCGGATCGGCGACTACGAGGCGTTCAAGGACTACATGTCGCAGGTGTTCGGTCGTGTCGAGGCATGGCTCGGCGAACTCGGGCCCGACGACCTCGGTCGCGTCATCTTTGCCAAGCCGTACCCGCCGCAGATCGCCACGACGTTCTCGGCCCGCGTCGGCGGGAACGACGGCATCACCGTATTGGACGGTGTGGAGTGCTGGATCTACCAACATGCGCTGCGGCACATGGGCGAGATCGAGTACGCGCGTCACCTGGTGGGCTTGCGCGGCATGACCTCGTAGCGCGGAGCGCCCTTCGACACGTAGCGGCGCGCTACACGACACACACGCGACTGATCCCGAGCATGCTGCACCAGTAGAAGTCGCGGCGCGACCCGCATGCCGGGAACACCACCGACTGGATGGGCGAACCCGTATCGACGCGCGCCTTCTCCGCTCCGGTTTCAATGTCGCGAACCACCACCTGTTCCACGCCCCGATCGGCATCGTGGTGCGCGCCCACCACCTCGCCCGAATCCGGGTACAGCAACATGTGCGAACCATGGTTCTGCTCGTGCGACCAGACCTTCGTCATCGTGCCGTCGTCGTAGCGGAACCCGGCGAGCACACCGTTGCCGCTGTCGAAGCCCACGACCACCCGACGACGGGTGTCGACCACCGGCGGGTTCGCCACCACACCACCAGGAAGTCCGCAGATCTCGGCGAAGGCAACGTGCGACGTTCCGAGGTCGACCCGCACCAGGTGGAGCGGGGCGGTCGCGGTGCCGACGCCGCGCAGCGTGCCGGCGAACCGGTGCGTCGACTCACCGTTGTCGAGGAACCATGCACTGCCATCGGCGATCACCGCATCCCAGCCGAACCCCTGGCCATCGAAGTGCCGGTAGCCGGCGCGGAAACCGTCCGGAACGAGCCGCACACCGTCCCAGCGCGCGCGGAGCAACGACGACGTGCCGACGACGTACACGTCGGCACCGTCGGCCGACAGCCGAGCAATCGACGCCTCCGGTAGCTGCAGCGTGCCGACGATCCGCAGAGTGCCGGGCTCGAGCACGACGAGTTCGGTGGCCTCGTACGGCTCGGTGAGCTCGTGGCCGGGTCGCGAACCGGAGAAGTCCTTCGTAACCAGGTGACCATCCGGGAGCACGACGAAACTGTTGTACGGACGGTTGCGTGGCAGCTCGCACGAGGCGACGCACCGCAGGTCGCGGGTCAAGCGGTGCGCATGGTTGCCGAACACCACGTAGAGGTCGCCGTCATCGTGCACGGCAATACCACCGGGCCACGCCGGTCCGCCGCGGAGCCGGTCGCTCGTCGCGATCGTTTCCAGACTCACCGGGTCGAGCCGTTCCACCCACGACTCGGCACCGTCGCCGCCGGTATGGCACAGCACGAACAACTCGTCGGGGGTGGGGCTCACCACCATCGTCACCACCATCATCGGACGACTGGTGACGTGCAGCCGTTCGTTCGGCTGAAGATTCAGTGACGCGCCAGCGACCCACTGTTGGCGTTGTGGTCCGCCGTCCTCGGATAGCCACGCGACCACGTCGCGACCCTAGTGATATCAACGATGACGCGGACGGGCCCGGGAGGTCGGCGTCAGGCCGGTACGAGCACCACCGGACACGGCGCATGGTGTGCCACCTGCTGTGCGACCGAACCGAGGAGGAGACCCATGAACCCACCGTGACCCCGACGGCCGATCACCAACATGTCGGCATCCTTCGCGGCGGCGATGAGGGCCGTGGCCGGCGCGCCCCGCAACACGCGGGTGTTCACGGAAACGCCGGTGACGTCCGCCTTGCGCAGAACCTCTCCGAGCAACCGCTCGGCGGAGGCCGTCATGTCGTTCGCGCTGGGCAACATCGACACACCGAGCGGGTCGATGACCGGGGGGTATTCCCATGTGTAGACGACCTCGATGGATGCACCGCGCAACTTCGCCTCACCGACCGCCCAGCGCAGTGCCGCAACGGAATTGTCCGATCCGTCGGTGCCCACCACGATTCGCTGCGTCCCGTTCATTCCTCCCCTTCGAACACTCGCCACCATCCTCGTACTCCGCCGCATCCGGTCCTTCGGGCTTCGGGGAGACATCCCGACCGTACGAGGACTTGCAGCGTGCAGTAAAGGAGGAACGTCCCAGAAAGGAGTCGCGCACGGGGGCTCGCCGACAGAGCCTGACAACCCCAGTGGCACGAATCCGCCCATTCGGTGGCCCGTCCAAGGAGTCGTCAAGCATGCCTACGTCCGGTGCGCCACGAATCACAATCCGCCCCGACCGATCGTGATGGATAGCCTCGCTTCCATGCGAAAGATCCTGCTCGTGGTTGCCGCCCTCACCGTCGCGGGCTGCACCTCGTCCCAGCCGCTCGCCGTCAACCTCTCGCCGTCCGCCGAGCGGGGACTGCAGCTCTCTCAGCAGAACGGCTGCGCTTCATGCCACGGCTCCGACTTCGGTGGGGGCACCGGCCCGACGTGGCAGGGCATCATCGGCAAGCAGGTGGCATTCCGGGGCGGCGAGTCGGGGGTCATCGATCGCGCGTACCTCATCGAATCGATCAAGTACCCCGACAAGAAACGCCATGCCGGCTACTCCGTGGTGATGCCGTACAACAATCTCACCGACGAGCAAATCTCCGACATCGTCGACTACATCGAGGCGCTGTCCAGCTAGCCGTCAGGCGCGGTTGCGCACGTGGTCGGGCACCGGCACCGCGACGCCCGCCCCGTCCGATTCGGGCTCACCGAACACCGTCCGCACCGGAACAACACCACCCCAGAACGGCAGTTCGAGATCACTGGCCGGATCGTCCTTCGGCGGCCCCGAACGAACCTTCGCCGTAGCTCCGTCGAGCGAAAGTCGCCAGACCGTTGTCTGTCGAACCTCCGTCCGATTCGGCTCGCGTGCGTTGCCGACCCGACCCGGCAGGAGGAAGTTGCTGAGCACGAGCAGCGCCCTCTCCCGCTCGTCGCCTTCCAACACCTCGGGCACTCCCGTCACCACGACGCTGCGGTAGTTCATCGAGGAGTTGAAGAGTGACCGCGCGTACACGAGACCGTCGAGCAGCGTGACGGTTACGCAGATCGGACCCTCGCTGCGCATCAGCCGACTGGCAACCGAGCCATGGACGAGGATCGAGTCGCCGTCGAGTGCGTACGCCATCGGAATCACCACCGGCGCACCTTCCGCATCGATGATGCCGACATGGGCCACCAACCCTTCGGAGAGGATCGACCGGATCACCTCACGCTCGCCGCTACCACGCTCCGGATGACGCTTCAGTTCCGCCACGACGTTCCTCCCATGACGTCCCGAGGCTAGAACACGATTAGTGTCGCTCCATCAGCAACGACACGACCACCACACCCTCGCTCTCCTACGCATACCGAGTACTCGGTCTCACGGCAATCGCTACATTCCTCGTATCGCTCGACATCTCCATCGTCGTCGTCGCCAAGCGAACCATCGACGAGGACCTCGGTGGCGGAAGCCTGCTCACGTGGGTGTTCTCGGCGTACGCCATCGCCTATGCCGCGGCACTGCTCACCGCCGGACGGTTCGCCGACGTGTTCGGCCGCAAGCGCAGCTTCATCCGCGGCGTGCTGTGGTTCAGTTTCGGGTCGTTGCTGTGCGGCGTCGCACCATCGGCATGGTTCCTCGTCGTCGCCCGGGTCATCCAGGCCTTCGGCGGTGCGCAGCTCACACCCGCCACCCTCGCACTCGTGCTGCCCGAGTTCCCGGTTGAGAAGCGCACACAGGCAATCGCCATCTGGGGTTCGGTGGGCGGTCTCGCCGCGGCACTCGGCCCGTCGATCGGCGGAATCCTGGTCGACACCCTCGGCTGGCGGTCACTCTTCTTCATCAACATCCCGTTCACCCTGCTCACGGTGATCCTCGGACAGCGGATCCTCCGCGAGTCGAAGGATCCGAACGCTCAGCGGAAAGTCGACTACCCGAGTGCCGCACTGGGATTCTCGGGCGTGGCGCTCGTCGTGCTCGGCATCTCGCAGAGCGAGGTGTGGGGTTGGCGCGACAGCCGTACGTTCGGTTCGATCATCGTCGGGATCCTCCTGTGCACACTCTTCGCGGTGCGCTGCCAACGGACGCCCAACCCGATCCTCGACCTGAAACTCTTCCGCCTGCGGTTCGTGGTTGCGGCCAACGTGGCCGGCGTGCTCTTCAGCATGGGCTTCATCGGTATGTGGCTCTTGAACACGTTCTGGTTGCAGGCGGTGTGGGGGTACAGCGTTGCGATGTCCGGACTGGCGACGATGCCCGGGCCGGCAAGCGCCGCCCTCATGGCGCCGTTCGCCGGGAAGTATGCCGACCGTTTCGGCCACTCGAGGGTGTTGTTCGCAGGATCGGTACTGCTCGCCTTCGGAACGGTCGGACTGGCCCTCACGATTCCCGATACGCCCGCGTACGTCACGCACTACCTGCCGTGGATGTTGATCACCGGGGCGGGCGTGGGGCTCAGCATCTCCACGCTCTCCAGTTCGGCGACGGCGTTCCTCAAGCCCACCCAACTCGCGATGGGATCGGCACTGAACAACACGTTCCGTCAGGTGGGCACGGCCCTCGGTGCGGCGCTCTCGCTCGCCGTCGCCGCGCCGACGCTCGCGCGCGTGGAAACCGCACGCCGGAGCGGCGCGCCGTTGCTCGACGTGTCCACTGCCGAGCTGCACGGCGCGTGGTTGATGAACGCCGGCATCTATGTCGCCGCCGGTCTGGCGATGATCGCGATCTTCAAGCGACCCACCGAGTCGCAGATGAGCGACGCCCGCGGCAACTAGTCGTCGTTGGCGCCGCGACGACCGAGGATGGTCGACACCGCACCGATGATCAACCCGGCCAAGAACGCCGAACCGAATCCGTCCACGTCGAGTGCGCCGCTGATGTCGGCCACCCACATCAACATCCATGCATTGACGACGATGCTGAAGAGCCCGAGGGTGAGGATGAGTGCCGGGAATGCGACGAGGCGGATGAGGTTGCCGACGAACATGTTCGCCAGACCGAAGAGCGCGGCCACCCACAGGTGATTCCACAATCCGTCGGCGATGCGAACACCGCCGATCAAGACGTCTGCCAGCCACACCGCGAGGGTGAGTGCCAGCCAGCGTCCGAGCACGGCTAGCCCTCCACCCGGGTCGCAACGAAGACCGGGATGCGGCGCTGGGTCTTCTCCTTGTAGTCCGCGTACGGGGCGAACACCGCGACGCTTCGGCTCCACCATTCGTCGTACTCCGCACCGTCGGCGAGGTGCACGTGCACGAAGAATGGTTCGGGGCCGTCCTGCAGCGTCACCTCGGTGGGGTTGGCCACGAGGTTGTGGTACCAGTCGGGATGCTCCGGTGCCCCGCCCTTCGATGCGACGAGCGCGTACCGGCCGGCGTGCTCGACACGCATCAGTGCGATCTTGCGCACGCTGCCCGATTTGGCCCCGCGCATCGAGACGATGACCACCGGAATCCCGGTCTCGCGCAACGTCGCGGCCTCACGACCCCCGGTTCGTTCGTAGGTGTCCACCTGGTCCCGCACCCATTGGCTGGTGCTCGGTACGTATTCTCCGCTGAGTTTTGCCACGCCCGCAGTCTGCCAGGGAGACGACGGTCGACCGCCGGTCAACTGCATGGAAATCTATGGTGACGTCCGCTCGGCATTGGTCAGTGCGTTGCGCAACATGCCCGGGAAGATGACGGCATGGAACGGAATCAACACCCACCAATACAGGCGACCCGCCAACCCGCGCGGCCGGAAGATCGCGCGCTGAACGACGTGGGTTCCGCCCGGCGAGTCGCTCAGCTTGAATTCGAGCCACGCCTGTCCGGGTACGCGCATCTCGGCCCGCAGGAGCAACGTCTCGCGGTCCTTCACCTCGGCGATTCGCCAGAAGTCGAGCGGGTCACCGACGCGCAACACGTTCTGGTCACGCCGACCACGCCTCATTCCGACGCCACCGAAGACCGAGTCGATGCGCCCGCGAAGTCGCCACAACCACTCGAACCCGTACCAACCCGTGGTACCCCCGAGCGACGAGAGCACGCGCCACACTTGGTCGCGCGTCGCCGACGTGTCCTGCTCCCGTTCGTCGACGAACAGCGAGCCGCCGGTCCACGCCGGGTCGGTTACCGCCACGTCCCAGGCGACCCAGGGTCGTGACGCATCCGTCCAACGCGTCGGGGCGTTGGTCCGCTCGATCGCACGCTTGACCGCCTGATCGAACGTCAACAGGCCCTCCGGTGGCGGCGGCAACACGTTGAGCACCGACTTCTTCGGGTCTACCACCACCTTGTTGATCAGTGAATCGATGAGTGGACGGGCGATCGACGCCGGCACCGGCGTTACGAGACCGACCCACATGCTGGAAACCCGCGGCGTCAGCAGTGGAACGCGCACGATGATGCGACGTCGCAACCCGGCGACCTTCGCATAGCGGGTCATCATCTCGCGGTACGTCAGCGTCTCCGCGCCGCCGACGTCGAAGACTCCCCGGACTTCCTGCGGCGCACGCGCCGCGGCGACGAGGAAGTGCAGCATGTTGACGACGGCGATTGGTTGCGTCGGATTGTCGACCCAGCGTGGTGTCACCATCGCCGGTAGGTGCTCGGTGAGGTAGCGCAACATCTCGAACGACGCCGAGCCGCTCCCGATGATGATCCCGGCACGCAGTTCGATGACCGGCACGCCGGTACTCGCCAGCACCTGGCCAACCGACCGGCGCGACGCGAGGTGCTTGCTCAACCGCTCGTCGTTGGCGATCCCGCCCAGGTACACGATTCGCCCGACCCCAGCGCGGCTCGCCGCCTCGGCGAACCTGCGGGCCATCGAGGCCTCGAGGTCGTCGAACTTGGCGCCGGTACTGATGGAGTGCAGGAGGTAGAACGCCACGTCGACGTCGGCCAACGCCCGGTCGAGCGAACCCGCGTCGAGTGCGTCACCCTCCACCACCTCGGCTCGACCGATCCACGTGGTGTTCCGCACCTTCGCCGCCGAGCGAACCAGTACGCGAACGCGGAAACCCTCCTCGACGAGCAACGGTGCGAGACGGCCGCCGACGTATCCGGTGGCGCCGGTAACGAGAACGCGCGGACGTGGCGCGTCGTTCATCGGATTGACGCTAGGTGACCGACGGGCACCGAATCGGTCGCGGGTACGCTCGTCACGGTGACGTCGTCCAACGAGGGCATCCACACCGAGGTCGGACGACGGTTGCGCTCGGGTGGACTCGTCTATACGAGCGGTCGGCGCAGGTTGATCGATGCGCTGCTCGACATCGGTCATCCAGCCTCGGTACCCGAGCTCCTGAAGCACCGTGCGAGGCTCACACAGAGCTCGATCTACCGCAACCTCGCCGACCTCGAGCAGGCAGGCGTGGTGCACCGCGTAGCGGGCAGTGACGATCACGCCCGCTACGAACTCGACGAACACTTCATCGGTCATCATCACCACCTCATCTGCATGAAGTGCGGCAGGGTGAGCGACTTCGTCGTTTCCCCGCAGGCGGAACGTGTCATCAACGACACCCTGGAGAAAGCCGCCCGATCCGTGAAGTTCCGTCTGACCGGCCACCGACTGGACGCGCTCGGCCTCTGCAGGGCGTGCGGGTAGAACGATCGCCATGACTTCGCTGCCCTACGCATACATCGCCGGCCCGCTCTTCGACGAGGGCGAGCGGTGGTTCATCGAGTCGGTCGATGCGCGGGTCGCCGCGCGCGGCTTCCGC
>JBIJCI010000011.1:0-39026 GCA_044344715.1 Ilumatobacteraceae bacterium
GTCCACCTCACATCTCGCGAAGCACACGCAAGCCCAGTGTTCACGGGGTTTTCTGCGAAGCCCACGATGGCGCGCCGTTTCGATGTCCTCCCTTACAAGGAGAGGGTCGGGGGTTCGAGTCCCTCAGCGCCCACCATCAGTTGCGCGAGGCGTAGCCGAAGGCCAGCGACGTGGCCACCGCCAGCCAGCCCAGGTAAATGACGAGCGCGGTGCCGACCGGTGCCGATGCCCGCACTGCGATCACCACGAGCGGCACGGTGAGCAGGGTTGCCGCAGCGAGGGCGAATCCCGACGCACGCAACTCGTGCGGAACGTAGAAGAGCCAGGCCCAGACGAGTGCCGCGACGATGCTCAGTGCGAGGCAGGTGATCCATGCGATCTGCTCGTTGCGGGGACTACGACCTGCAACCAGCCAACCGGCAACACCGAGCATCACGAAGTTGTACGGCCAGATGAGGCCGAATACCACGTCCGGCGGTTGCCACGGTGGTCGCGTCAGCGAGCGGTACCAGCCGGCGTCGGATGACACCCATCGACCGGCCCCGATTGCGTACACCACGACCAGCGCGATGCTCACCACACCGACCGTCGCGCGGGTCATTCCTTCTACGAGGCGGCGGCGCCGGCGGCCGCACGTTCCGGATTGGTGAATTGCATGACGCCGTCATCGAGTCGTCCCTCGCGGAACATCTTCTTGTCCTCGTCGTAATTCTGTGGATTGATCCACGGCTCACGATCGCCCTGGGTGGGCATGAGGTGCATGACCCGCTGCATGTAGCCCGATGAGAACCCGTCGATCCACGGTCGTCGGGGCATCGATTCTTCACCCGTCCGCAGTCTGGGGGTGCACTGGCGGGTTCCGGTGTCGCGCATGTGGTTGAGCAGACGGCAGACGTACGTGCAGGTGAGGTCGGCGCGCAGCGTCCATGACGCATTGATGTAGCCGAAGCTCGTCGCCAGGTTCGGCACGTCGCTGTACGCCATTCCCTTGTAGGTGCGGGTCCGTGCGAAGTCCACCTCGTGTCCGTCGACGAGGATTTCCGCCTCGCCGAGCGACACCAGCTGTAGCCCCGTCGCAGTGACGATGACGTCGGCAGGCAGGTGCTCGCCCGAGCCCAGCAGTATTCCCGTCTCGGTGAACGTCTCGATCGTGTCGGTCACGACCGATGCGCGACCCGCGCGGATCGCGGCGAAGAAGTCGGAGTTCGGAACGAGGCACAACCGCTGGTCCCACGGGTTGTAGCGGGGGAGGAAGTGACGCTTGATCGGGTACTTCGAGCCGAGCTCCAGCTGTACGCCGCCGAGCAGGAGCATCTTGATCTGGTCGGGGCGTGTGCGGGTTCGCTTGTAGACGAGTTGTTGACGCCAGGTGTTCTTTGCACGCGTCACGTTGTACGCCACCTGCGCAGGCAGGATCTTGCGCAGGAAGTTGGCGAGGGGGTCGCGGTCGGGTCGTGACACCATGTACGTGGGCGAGCGCTGCAGCATCGTCACGTGGGCGGCGCTACCGGCCATCGCCGGCACGATCGTGACCGCGGTGGCACCCGAGCCGATCACGACCACCCGCTTGTTCGAGTAGTCGAGGTCGGCCGGCCACTCCTGTGGATGCACGATGATGCCCCGGAACTTCTCGCGTCCCGGGAACTCGGGAAGGTAACCCGCCTTGTACGAGTAGTAGCCCGCGCACATGAAGAGGTAGCCGCACTCGAACGTGCCCCGCGACCCGTCGCTCCGCTGGGTATGCACCGTCCAGGTGGCAGTGCTCGTCGACCATTCGGCACGAACTACCCGTTCGCCGAAGCGCATGTGGCGCTCGAGGTCGTGCTCGGCGACGGTTTCCCTGAGGTACGCCATGATCGAGGGGCCGTCGGCGATCGATTTGTCGGCTTTCCACGGCTTGAACTCGTATCCCAACGTGTGCATGTCGCTATCCGAGCGAATACCGGGGTACTTGAAGAGGTCCCACGTGCCGCCGATGTCCTCGCGGCCCTCGAGGATTACGAAACTGCGGTCCGGGGATCTCGAACGGAGATGGACGCCTGCGCCGATGCCCGAGATGCCCGCACCGACGACCACGACATCGAAGCGCTCGCCGGTCATGCCGCAAGGCTAGGTGGAGCGGCGGTATGCCTCGATGCTCAGGTGAGCAGGTGTACCGCCAGACGTTGCGTTTCGCTCCGAATCTCGGGAATGGCCGTGGATTCCCAGAGCGTCCCGCGTCGGAGCGGACCGATGGCGTACAGGCCCCCGACGTGTCGGCCCCGTTGATCGACGATGCAGCCGGTGTCCGCGTCCGTCGCCACGCCCATACCGTGGGGGCCGGCAGCGATGATCCCCTCGGTGACCAGGCTCGCGAGGGGAGGGCGAGCGAGGAGTGCCGAGTCGTCGGGACCGGTGCAGAGTACGACCACGTCGAATGACCCCGACTCCGCCCGGGCACGTGCATCGCCACGTTCGACGACGATGAGCCCCGCCCGTCGGTGGTCGTCGAGCGACGATGCCACCGTTGCGGACATGCGGTGTCGGTGCACGTCCCAGTAGCGGCGGGCGTGCCGGAGGAACTGTGCTTGTTGCCGGGCGCTGAAGGCACGCCATACGCGGGGTGTCGCGGGGCGCAGTGCCGCGAACGCCGCGCGCCAGTCCGGCTGAGAGCGGATCCATCGTGAGGCGTCAACGGGCGAGGCGAACGTCGTAGGCGGCACGGGGAGTTCACCAACCGGTGCGTGTACGGCGGGAAGCAGACCGTGCCGCGATACTCCGGTCACGCGTGCCCCGCGTCGAACGAGGGAGAGCGCAACGTCGACGAACGTGAGACCGGTGCCGATGCACAGCACACGGGTTCCCGTCGCGACCGAGTCGAGTACCCCCTCGCTCCACGGATCGGTGATCACCGGTGTGGTGGTGAGGTGGCGTAGCCACGCCGGTTCCGTCGGTTCGGCATTTCCAAGGGCGACGACCACCGAATCTGCAGCGAGCACCGTGCCGTCGCTGGCAGAGACACGAAACGGTGCGATGGCAATCCGCTCGACAACGGCGCGCAGGTGGTGAACCCTCGCGACCGGGTTGCCCGATGAGACCGCAGAAAGTTCGCTGCGCAGGTACTCCGCGTAGTTGCGGCGGGGAAGGAATGCGTCGGATGTCGTGCCGGCCCAGTCGACGAAGTGGTTCGGTGCATCGCCGTATGCCGACATGCCGGAGGCCGGAACGTTGAGGAGATGCGCGTCGTCCGTCGTGCCGTAGGCGACACCTTCACCGAGTCGTTCGCGCGGCTCTGCAATCGTGATGTGCGTTTCAGCCTTCGCCGAACGAGAAAGATGAATTGCGGCGAGCGTGCCGGCGGCGCCGCCGCCGACGATGACGATCCGACGCACCATGTCGCCCGGACGCTAGGCCCGGACCGACGGCTCCAGCGAGAGGTTGTTGCACTGCTCGCACACCCGCTCGGGGATGATGCCCAGTCGCATGAGGAGGCGGAACATGATGCAGCCGAGGCACACGGCGAACACCGCCTCCAGGAATGCCGCGGCAGCCAGCGCTCCCGCGACGATTCGTGAGGCTGTCGGGAGGTCGAGCAGCCAGAGCATGCTCGCCGTCGCCGAGAAGACGAGACCGACGAACTGAGCGAAACGTTTCGGGGGACCGGCAACGAACCGGTGCTTCACCGTGAGACGGGGTGTGATCACCCTGGTGGCGATGAGTCCGAGCGGGCTGAACGCGGGTCCGGTCGTAACGCGGGCCAGGAAGCCCCAGGTCAGCGGCAGCAGTATCCATGCGAAGCCCGTCGATGCATAGGCGGCGCTCATGACCACGACACCCGCGGCGACCACGCGCGCCGATGTTTCGTTGACGGGATGCGGGAACGGGAAGCGTCGGGTCATGGGGTCTCAGGATAGCGAATTGTTGACACAACTGGTCGGCTTTCAAGCCATGCCGGGAGGACGGGACTTCGTAGGCTCGCCACGTGTCGGAGTTGTGGCGTGAGCTACTCATCGTCGGATTGGCCCTCTTCACGTCGACGATCGGTTCGATCGGCGGGCTGGGCGGAGCCATCCTGCTCGTGCCACTGCTCACGCTCGGCGACATGAACATCGCCGAGGCGGCCCCCCTCGGACTCGTGAGCGTCATCGCCGGCTCGGTTGCTGCTGGTCGGCGACAGACCGACGACGGCATCGTCAATCACCGTTTCGGCATCGTCACGGAACTCGGGGCCACGTCCGGCGCGATCGTCGGAGTGCTCCTGGCAGGGGCGCTCTCGGACCGGGTGTTGACGCTCGTGCTGGCGGCAGTCGCATTGTTGGCGGGCGTCGGTGGGGCCTGGCGGCGCGGCGTTCGATGGAAGCCCGATCCCGCACTCGAGGTAGGCGACGTGGGGGAGCGTCATGGGTCGCTCGCTGGTGTCTACCGCCTCGGTAATCAGGCGGTCCCGTACGCGCCGGCTCGGATGCCGCTCGGTGTCGCGTTGATGGCGGTGTCCGGCATCGTCACGGGATTGGCCGGCGTGGGTGGCGGATTCCTCAAGACCCCGCTCTCGAGCGAAGTCATGCGCCTGCCCGCGAAGGTGGCTGCGGGTACGAGCACCTTCACGATCGGGCTCACCGCCTCGACGGCCCTGTTGTTGATGGCGATCGATGGCCGGGTGAACGTCTCGGATGCTGCGCTCGTGGTGATCGGCGCGCTGGCGGGTGGGACCATCGGTTCCGGTCTTCAGCGCCGCATGTCGCCACCCGTCGTCCGACGGGCCACCGCAGCGCTGCTCGTCGTCATCGCCGTGATCCTGGTGCTCAGGGCGTGAACGTCGCGGTGACATCCGGTGGTGCATTCACTCGCTGGACGGGTGTCGCTCTGGTTCTCGCCGCCGCAACGGCGATCCTCGGTACGGCAATTCGTGGTGACATCGGTCGCCTGTTCGATTCGGTGTCGCTGTTGCTGCTCGGCACGCTTCCTTCGTTGCGCGTCGTCGTGCTGGCGGTTCGTTGGGCACGGAATGGCGACCGCCGGTATGCGAGTGCGGCGGTGGCGCTCGTATTCTTGATGGGGATCGGAGTCGTGGTGGTGGCGGTATGGCGTTGATTCTCGAGCAGTACTACCTGGCCTGCCTCTCCCACGCCTCGTACCTCGTGGGCGACACGAACAGCGGACGAGCGGTCGTCGTCGATCCACAACGGGACGTCTCCCAGTACCTCGCCGACGCAAATCGCCACGGGCTCAAGATCGAGCGGGTGATCGAGACGCACTTCCACGCCGACTTCCTGAGCGGCCACCTCGAACTGGCAGCCGCCACCGGCGCCATCATCTCGTACGGCGCAGCCGCAACCGGACTCACCGATTTCATGATCGACCCGCTCACGAATGGTCAGCGACTGTCCTTGGGTGGAGTCGAGCTCGAGGTGTTGGAGACACCCGGTCATACCCCCGAGTCGATCTGCATCGTCGTGAGACCGGACCCGGGGGCGATGCCCCATGCGGTGCTCACCGGCGACACGCTCTTCATCGGCGATGTCGGGCGCCCGGACCTGCTGTCGTCGTTCGGCCGCAGCCAGGAAGAGATGGCCCGCAGCCTGTATGCGTCGCTGCATGAACGTTTGCTCGTACTACCCGACTCGACGAAGGTGTACCCGGCCCACGGTGCAGGCTCGGCTTGCGGCAAGAACCTCTCCACGGAGACCGTCTCCACGATCGGCGAGCAGAAGCGCACCAACTATGCGCTCGCTCCGATGTCGGCCGACGAATTCGTCCGGATCGTCACTGAGGGTCAGGCCGCCGCCCCGCTGTACTTCTCCTTTGCCGCGCTGCGCAACCGCGAGGCGCGGGACCGGCTCGACGAGTCCGTGGCTCCGGCGTTGCTGGCGTGGGACGACTTCCGTCGCCATGCGGTTGACGGCGCGGTCATCGTCGACACGCGGGAGCCCGAGGAATTCGCGCGGGGACACCTGCGTGGTTCGCGCAACGTGGGGCTCAGTGGTCGCTTCGCCGAGTACGTCGGCGAAGTGGTGCGCCCCGGCGACGCGATCGTCCTCGTTTGTGCAGAGGGAACAGAGGACGAGGCACGGGTGCGGCTGGCTCGAATCGGGTACGACAAAGTCATTGGTGTGCTCGCTCTTCCCGAGAAGGCGATGCTCGAGCATCCGGACCAGGTGACGACGGCATCACGTCTCACCGTCGATCAACTGGTGTCGCGTCGCGACTCGATCGGGAACCTCACCATCCTCGATGTTCGCGGGCCGGGCGAGGTTGCAGACGGGATGATCGACGGTGCGCAGCACGTGCAGCTCGCCACCCTTCTCGACCGAGCCTCGACACTGGATCGGAGTGCTCCGACGGTGGTGTACTGCGCGGGAGGGTACCGATCCAGCATCGCGGCCAGCACGCTGCGCTCGCTCGGCTTCGACGATGTCTCCGACGTCGTCGGTGGCTACGGGGCGTGGCGTTCGCACGGTGAGCGAACGGGTGCCCCGGCGCCGACCACCCGCAGCTAGCGTCGCGGCTCATGTCACGGCACATCATCGTCGTCTCGGGAAGCCTGCGAGCCGGATCCTTCACCACCGCCCTGTGCCGGGCGGTCATCGCTCGGATGGAGGGACGTACCGATGCCACCCACGTCATGCGCGACTACGTGCGCGAACTGCCGATCTACGACGGCGACCTCGACACCGACTCGCCTCCACGGGTGGTCGCCGACATGCGACGCGAACTCGGTGAAGCACACGCGGTCCTCATCGGTACGCCCGAGTACAACTACAACATCCCGGGTGGGTTGAAGAACTTCGTCGACTGGGCATCGCGACCGTTCGCCAAGCACAGCCTGATCGGTCGTCGAATCGGGGTGTTCGGATGCGCTCCCGGCGAGCGCGGGGGCAGGGCATCGGTGGAGTACCTACGCAACATGATCCCGTTGTTCGGAGCCACCCTCGTCGGCCCCGAGCTGCTGTTTCCGAGGATCAACACGCAGATTGCCGCCGATGGGACGGTCGACGCCGCGGTTCTCGATCCTCTGCTCGCGCTGGCCCGCGAACTCGCCGATTAGGGCGTCAGGAGAGGCTGCTGCTCAGCAGGCGCAGGAACTCGCTGCGCGTGGGCTCGTGCTCGAATGCACCGCAGAACGCCGACGTGGTGGTCACCGAGTTCTGCTTCTCGACTCCACGCATCATCATGCAGAGGTGCTTGGCCTCGATGACGACGGCAACGCCGAGCGGGCTCAGCGCCTCCTGGAACGCATCGCGAATCTGGATGGTGAGTCGCTCCTGCACTTGTAGCCGGCGTGCACAGATATCGACGACGCGGGCAACCTTCGACAGCCCGGTGATGTAGCCGTTCGGAATGTACGCCACGTGCGCCTTTCCGAAGAAGGGAATCATGTGGTGCTCGCAGAGGCTGTACATCTCGACGTCCTTCACGATCACCATCTCCTGCACGCTCTCGGTGAAGATCGCGCCACGAATCACCTCGACCGGGTCGTGACCCTGGCCCTGCGTGAGGAACTGCATGGCCTTTGCCACCCGTTCGGGCGTCTTGAGCAGACCCTCGCGATCGGCATCCTCCCCGATGAGCATGAGGACGTCCCTGTACGCAGCGGCCAGCCCCTTCGTGGTGGCCTCGTCGTAGGTTTCGATCTTCTTGTACGCCATGGGTTTCCTTCCTGGTGACGTGGTGCGGTTGGGTCAGGCGGTCGTTACGAGGTCGGCGGGGTACTGCACGATGTTTCGCGGCGTCTCGCCGAGGATCACGTGCAGGTCGAAGTGCGCGGGCACGTGCGGCCTCAACATGCCGTGTACGACGATGGCGATGTTCTCGGCCGTCGGATTCACGTTTGCAAACTCCGGCACGTCGAGATTGAGGTTCTTATGGTCGAGTCGGTCGAGCACGTGGTACTTGACGATCGTGGACAACTCGCCGAGGTCGATCACATAGCCGATGTCCGGATCGACCGGACCGCAGACCCGAACGGTCAGTTCGTAGTTGTGGCCGTGGTAGTTGGGGTTGTTGCATTTCCCGTAGATCCGCGCATTGTCGGTATCGCTCATCGCCGGATTGTGGATCCGGTGGGCGGCGTTGAAGTGCTCGTGCCGGTAGACGGCGACGCGCGGACCATGCTGCGTCGCGCTCATGTCCCGCCCAAGGCTACGAGATGATTTCCACGCCGCCGCCGGGGTGTTCGATCACCCAGCGTCGTAGCGATGTGACGGCCGCCGGGGCGGGCATCGCCAGCACCCAACCCGCACGATGGTCGCGTTCGCCCTCGGCAATCTCGAGAATGATGCGGGCAACCTCATCGGGATGCAGGGCGGAGGCAAGGCCGTCGACGGGTGGAATCCCGTCAGGCATGAGTGCGCGGTGCAACGGCGTGTCGACGACACCGGGGGCCACCGTGAAGGCGCGAACGCCGTGCGGTGCGCCCTCGGCATTGGCCACGACGGTGAGGAGGTGCAGCGCTGACTTTGACGCGGCGTATGCGAAGAACCCGGGGAACGGATCGAGCTGGGCGAGCGACGATACGTTGATGATTCTCCCGCCCCCCTGGTGGCACATCGCGGACCAGAGAGTGTGGATCGCGACTGCCGGCGCCACCGCATTCACCTCGAGTATCGACCGGAACTCCTCCGGCGTGGTTTCCTCGATCGACAACGCCTTGGCCGTGCCGGCGTTGTTGACCAGGACGTCGACACGACCATGCTCCGTGATCGTGCGCTCCAATAGTTCGCGGAACGCGGTGGTGTCCGTGACGTCGCACGACCGGGCGATGAACGCGCCGTCCCGTGCTGGCGTCGGCGATTCCAAGTGCTCGGCGTGCCGCGCGACACCGATGACGGTATGGCCGGCGCGAACGAACGTCCTCGCAACCGCCTCGCCGATACCGGACGAGGCGCCCGTAACGACTGCAATCACGGAATCACACTATTCTTCGACCAGGCGTTCGCATCAGTGAACGCGATCATCCATACTCAGGTACCGCAAGGAGCAGCCGATGACAGTGAACCCCGAACAACTTGAGCGCATGCGAAGCGGCAAGGGGTTCATCGCGGCCCTCGACCAGAGCGGTGGCAGCACCCCGAAGGCGCTCAGTTTGTACGGCGTCGCGGAGTCGGAGTACTCGGGCGAGTCGCAGATGTTCGACCTCATGCATGCGATGCGAACACGGATGATCAAGAGCAAGGCGTTCAACGGCGACCGGGTGCTCGGAGCAATCCTGTTCGAAGGCACCATGGACCGTGAGATCGACGGGATCGGCAGTGCGGATTTCCTGTGGACGAAGAAGCGTGTGGTGCCGTTCCTCAAGGTGGACAAGGGGTTGTCCGACGAGCGCGACGGAGTGCAACTCATGAAGGCGATGCCCGACCTCGATGCCCTCCTCGAGAAGGGGCTGGCGAAGGGAGTCTTCGGCACCAAGATGCGATCGGTGATCAAGCTGGCGAACCCGGCCGGCATCGAGGCGGTCGTGCGGCAACAGTTCGAGATTGGTCGACGGATCATCGCGCATGGTCTGGTTCCAATCATCGAGCCGGAGGTCGACATCAAGAGTCCGCAGAAGCGCGAAGCCGAGGAGATGCTGCGGTCGGCGATCCTCGCCGAGCTCGCCAAGCAGCCGCAATCGCAACCGGTGATGCTGAAACTCACGCTTCCGACGACGCCGGACTTCTATCGCGGCTTGGTCGGGCATGCGAGCGTGGTCCGTGTCGTGGCGCTGTCGGGCGGTTACCCGCGATCCGAGGCGAACCGCATGTTGAGCGAGAACCACGGCATGATCGCCAGTTTCTCGCGTGCGCTCAGCGAGGGTCTCTCGGCAAGGCAGAGCGAGGCCGAGTTTGATGCAACACTCGATGCCACGATCGCCGGCATCTACGCCGCCTCGATTACCTGAGCCGACGCCATGCGCATGCTTCTGCCCGAGGTGCGCGAGACGTCGGTTGCTGAGGGTTGCGACGTGTCGCAGCGTCGACGAGTCGGTAACCGACCATGGATCGTCATGTGCATGATCTCGAGTGCCGACGGTGCGCTTGCGGTGGACGGACGTGCCGAGGGTCTCGGAAATGCCACCGACCGCGAGGCCTTCCTGCACCTCCACCGCAGCACCAGCTCCGTGTTGGTCGGTGCCAACACCGTGCGCTCTGGCGACGTTCGCACGCCACTCGTCGCACCCCGTCATCTCTACGTGATGTCACGCAGCGGGCATCTCGGACCTCATGGTGATGCACTGCGGGCATCGCCGAACACCCACGTGGTGTCAGGCGAGGTCACGGATGTCGTACAACGGATAGAGGGTGACACGTGCCTGCTCGAGGGTGGTGCGGTACTCAACGGGCAGATGCTCGCGGCCGGTTTGGTGGACGAGGTCTTCCTCACCGTTGCACCGCGGTTCGTATCCGGTGATTCTTCGCGTATCGCCTTCGGTGCTCCGGCCGCGCGTGACCCGTGGAGCCTGCGTCAACTGTGCGTCGATGACGAAGGCTTCGTCTTCGCGCGGTACGAGCGCCGAGCGCACTGACGCCGTGACATCGAGGGCAACGCTGGACGAATCGGGACTCGAACTCAGGCTTGACCGTCGCAGTGCGCTGCTCGGGCTCACCCGTAGGGAGGTTCGAATCGCCCGCGCCGAGATCGTCTCGACCGGGGAACTCTCCGCGAAGGAGGCACGACGGCTGTTGCGCTGGAGGGTGGCAGGTGCGGCGATTCCCGGCTGGTGGCTGATGGGCTGGTTCGGTCGTACGACCCGCGATGGTCGCTGGGCGTGGGCATGGATCACGCCGAAGCGACGTCTCGTCGCAATCGAGACGACGCGACGCCGTCGGTCGTTGATGATCGTGCCGCGGGATTGGTTCGTCAGCGGTGTCGCAGTCGAACCGATAGGCACGTGACGCAGCCTTCGAGCTTCTCGTATTCGGAGATGTCGACCCGGATCACCGTGTAGCCGAGGGTCTCCAGAAGCCCGGCGCTCAATGGTGCGTCCGCGGCCATCAACACCGTGTGATCGTCGATGACCACGACGTGGGCCCCCGACTCCTCCGGCATCGAGCGGTACCGCGGGAACACCGACGGATCGTCCACTGCAGGGTCCCACCCGACGATCGTTCCGTCCGGCAGCGCAGTGACGGCCGACTTGAGGTGCAGCACCCGTGATACGGGCACCACTACGACGGTGGCACCGAGCGGCTCCACGATCCCGGCGAACTGATCGATTCCCGCTCGGTTGGTGCGCCCACCGAGCCCGACGTAGATGGTGTCACCAACCTTCAACACGTCGCCGCCGTCGAGAGTTCCGGGTGCCACGATCCGCGCCACCTCGCAGCCGATTCCGTGGACCGCCTCCTCGACGGCCCGTGTCTCGGCCCGTCGCACCTCCGCTCCCGGACGCGTGACGATGGCCATGTCGCGGTACATCACCACCGTGTCCTCCACGAACACGCCGTCGGGCGCCGACTCGAGCGGGGGCACTTCCTGCACCACCCAACCCACGGTGCGGAGTGCCCCGACGTACTCCGACCACTGCCGCCTTGCCAGGTCGATGTCGATCGCGGTGCGTTCGATGTGTGTGACGAGGCCCTCTGAAAGCCTCGTGCTGGGCCGGCGCACCAGGGCGATGGTCACCGTTCAAATGTACGAGGTACCGAACCACCGGTGGTGCGGAGTGCCGTACAGTCCGTACTCGTGAATCGCTCGGTCGTACACCAAACCGATGGCATCGCGGTCGAGGACGACGAGTCACTCGGTCGTCGGGCCGTTGCCCGCCGCACCATCAATGCGGGGGAGCGAATCGTGGTCTGGTCGGGTGACGTGATTACCGGCGCGGAGATCGCCCGGCTACCGGCCCGAGAGCGCGACTACCTGCTGCAGATCGATGACGACCGCTACCTGCACGCCGGATTGCAGTCGCTGGCAGCGGCCGACTTCATCAACCACAGTTGCGAACCGAACTGCGGGTTCGTCGATGCCCGGACGCTGGTCGCAATGCGCGAGATCCCGACCGGCGAGGCGGTCACCTTCGATTATGCGATGAGCGACACGAGTGCATTCGTCGACTTCGACTGCAGGTGCGGGTCCCGTGGGTGCCGTGGTCGGATGACCGGCGAGGACTGGCGTCGCGCAGAGCTCCAGGCACGGTACGAGGGCTGGTTCGCGCCGCACGTCCAACGGCTGATCGAGGGAGCGGGCAACGCAGGACCCGGTCAAATCCGGGTTGACATGGAGCGGGTGACGGGAATCGAACCCGCATAGCCAGCTTGGAAGGCTGGAACTCTAGCCATTGAGCTACACCCGCGTAGGCAACGCGTTGCCGCGTCGCCACGAGCAGTGTAGCGATTTCGGGGAGTCGGTTCGGCGGTCCTCGAGCTACGACATGCGATTGTCGATGGACCAGCGAATCAGATCGGCGTTGGAAGTGACGCCCAACTTCTTCATCGCATTCGCCTTGTGGGCGCTCACGGTCTTGGGGCTCAGCGACAGCAATTTCGCGATCTCGCCGCAGCGACGCCCGGAGGCATACAGCCGCACGACCTCCGACTCGCGCGGGCTCAGCTCATTGCTGCGGAGGAGCCGGTCGGCCAGCAGGTTGCCGACGGTGGGGGAAACGTAACGCCGTCCTCCCGCCACGATTCGGATCGCCTCCACGAGTTCACTGCGTCCGCCACCCTTCGAGATGTACCCGTGTGCTCCGTGTTCGATGGCTCGGATCGCATGGGGATTCTCATCGAGCATGCTGAGCACCAGCACGGAGCATCGCGGGTTGAGTTCCTTGATTCGGGGGATTGCGTCGATGCCGGAACCGTCGCGCAGCAGTGCATCGAGAACGACGACATCGACGGGTGCAGTCTTGGAGGAAACCGCTACGAGGCCCTCGGCGAGCGACGGTGCTGCCGCAACGAACCGCAAATCATCGTGTTGCTCGACGGCGGCCTTCACGCCCTCCCGGACCGCCCAGTGATCGTCGATAACGAGAACGCCGACCATGTCTCACGTACCGCCCAGGGGAAGGCCGATGTGGACGCTGGTGCCCCGATCCCGCCCGTTCGCCGGGGAGGAGAAGCGGATCAATCCGCCGACACGACGGACGCACTCCGTCATCAACCGGGTGCCGTGTCCGACCGCGTGGTTGTCGAGGCCGCGGCCGTCATCCTCGACGGTCACGAGAAGACGGTCGTCCCCGACCTCGAACGTGACCTTCACCTCGGTGCCCTGCGAGTGACGCTCGGCGTTGTTCAGCGCTCCACGTACGGCGGTCCACCCGGCGTCGGCACATTGATCGTCGAGTGATTGAAGCAATGCTGTCGGGGCATCGATGCTGGTGTGCGCGACGATTCGGCCCCGCGCGGTCATTCGCTCGGTGAGTTCCAACGTTGCGGCAAGGAAGTCCCAGACATCGCAACCAGCGCTCAGGAGGTCTCCTACTTGCGTTCGGAGCCGTCCCATCACGCGATCAAGATCGACGAGCGAGTTGCAGAGGAGCCCGCCGTCGGCGCCGGACTCGCCGATCAGGTCGACGACGTTGCCCCGGACGAGGGCAAGATCCTGGCCGATGTCGTCGTGGAGGAAGCGCGCTAACCGTGTCCGCTCGCGCTCACGTATCGAACGCACGACGAGGACGACGTCGTGGGCGCAGGAGGTGGGGGCTCGGAGGAGTCCCGACCCCGCTAGTCCAACGGCACCCTCTGTAGCCACAGATGTACCATAACAAGCCCGTGGACTCGGCCACGGTGGCCCGGCAGGGAAGACCAGTGGGGTGGGGCGTTCCTGACTCCTAGAGCTGCATGCTCTTGATTTCGAGGAACTCCTCGAAGCCGTATTCGCCGTACTCACGGCCGTTTCCGGACTGCTTGTAGCCGCCGAACGGGGCATTCGGGTTGAACGCGCCCCCGTTGACCTCCACCTGTCCCGTCCGCATACGCCGGGCAACCGCCGTCGCCTTGGCCTTGTCGGCGAGCCAGACGCCCCCGGCCAGGCCGTAGTCGGAGGAGTTGGCGATCCGAACGGCATCGTCGATGTCGCTGTAGGCGATGATGCTAAGTACCGGTCCGAAGATCTCCTCGCGCGCGATCGTCATTTCGGGTGTGACACCGGAGAAGACGGTCGGCTTGACGTAGTAGCCCTTCGACACACCGTCCGGCACTCCGACGCCGCCGACGAGCAGGTTTGCACCCTCATCGATGCCCTTCTGGATGTAGGCGTTCACGCGGTCGCGCTGTGCAGCGGAGGCGAGCGGTCCGAGGTTGGTGCCTTCGGCGAAGGGATCGCCGACCTTCATCTTGCTGGCGGCGGCGGCCGCGTGCTGCTCGGCTTCAGCGAGTCGCGACTTCGGTACGAGCATGCGTGTCAGCGCCGAGCAGGTCTGACCGCTGTTGAGGAACGCCTTGCCGACGCCGGACATCACCGCCTTGGCGAACGTCTCCTGGTCGAGGTCCTCGCCGATGATGTTGGCCGACTTGCCGCCGAGTTCCAGCGCGACCCGTTTCACGGATTCGGCACCGACCTGCATGACGCGCTTTCCCGCGCGGCCACTGCCGGTGAACGACACCATGTCGATGAGCGGGTGTGCGGCGATGGCTTCGCCGACCACCGGACCGACACCGGTGACCATGTTGAAGACACCCGCCGGTAGACCGATCTCATCGATGATCTCGGCGAGCATGAACGCGTCGAGCGGTGCGATTTCGCTCGGCTTCAGGATGACGGTGCAGCCCGCCGCCATCGCAAAGGCGACCTTTGCCGCGATCTGGTGCAGCGGGTAGTTCCACGGCGTGATACAGCCGACGACGCCGATCGGCTCGCGCACGACGAGCGAATTGCCGACCTCCTTTTCGTAAGGAAACTTCTCGGCGATTGCCGCCGCCTGCTTGAACGAGTTGATCGGCAGTCCCACCTGCACGAGCTGGCTCAGCATCTTCGACATTCCGGTCTCGCGGGAGATGGCGGTGGCAATCTCGTCCATTCGTCCGGCTAGACCGTCGCCGATTCGCGACACGTACTTCGCTCGTTCCTGGACGTCGAGCCCGGCCCACGATTCGAATGCGGCGCGGGCTGCCTTCGCTGCGGCATCGACGTCCGCTGCCGAGCCGGCAGGAATCGTTGCCATCACCGATTCGTCGGTGGAGTCGAATACCTGAATCGTGTCCTGCCCCGACGGGATCGTCCACTTGCCGTTCACGTAGATCTTGGAGTAGTTGGTCATGCCCTCATACTGCCAGCACCGGCGACCGTTACCCTTGGTCGGAGTTGGCGTATCCCCGTTCCGAAAGGCGCGAACAATGTCCCTGTACTTCTTCCGATCGGTTTCGGCAATGCGACGAGTCGCGGCAGCCGGGGTCCTCTTGACGCTTGCATCATGCGGGAACGGGGACGACGGTGCCGCACCGGGCGGGGCGGCAAACTGCGAGGTATCAGCCGCCGTCGAGGGTCGCCCGTTGCGCATCGTTACGACGGTCGCACCCATCACGAGTTTGGTCGCACAGGTGGCCGGGGACACCCCGGTCGAGGTGACTGGCCTGGTGCCGGAGGGTACGAATTCGCACACCTTCGAGCCGCCGCCGAGTGCCGCCGAGGTTCTCGAGTCGGCCGACGTCATCTTCATGAATGGTCTCGTCCTCGAGGAGCCGACGAAGGATCTGGCAAGTGCCAACGTCACCGAGTCCGCCACGGTCTGCGAGCTTGGAACGGCGATCCTGCCCGAGAGTGAGTGGCTCTACGACTTCTCGTTCCCCGAGGAGGGCGGCAAGCCGAATCCGCACCTGTGGACGAACCCGCCGATGGCATTGTCGTACGCCGGGGTCGTGCGCGACGTGCTCGCCCAAGCCGACCCCGCAAATGCCGCGACGTACGAGGCCAACTATCGGTTGCTCGCCGACGTGATCGACGAACTCGACATGGCGATGACCGAGGCAACCGCGACGGTGCCGGCCGATGGTCGACTCTTGCTCACCTACCACGATGCGTACGCCTACTTTGCCAAGCACTACGGCTGGACCGTCGTTGGTGCCATACAGCCCTCGTCGTTCGACGAGCCGACACCCAAGGAGATCGCCGACTTGGTCAAGCAGGTCCGCGAGAAGCAAGTGGCGGCGGTGTTCGGCAGTGAGGTGTTCCCGTCGTCGGTCCTCGAGCAGATCGGGAAGGAGACCGGAGCCAGGTACATCGACGTCCTTCGCGATGACGACCTCCCGGGCGCACCAGGAGAACCGGAGCACTCCTGGCAGGGACTCATGCGCTTCAACTTCGTCACGATGGTGGAGGCGCTGGGTGGAGACGCTGGCTCGTTGCGATCCCTCGACATGACGCCCCGGGTCGTCGACCGCGCCTTCTATCCGCAGTGATCATCATCGACGCAGAACCGATCATCCGCTGTGACGCGCTGAGCGTCGCCTACGACACCGGCTACGCGCTGGAGAACGTCACCGTCCACGTGCGTCGCGGGGAGTTCGTCGGCATCGTCGGGCCATCCGGCTCGGGGAAGACATCCTTGTTGCGGGCCATCACCGGTGCGGTGCCGGCCGCACGCGGCAGCGTCGAGGTGGGCCCGGGTATCCGCATCGGCTACGTCCCCCAGGTGGAGTCGGTCGACTGGAACTTCCCGATCACCGTGGCCGAGGTGCTCACCATGACCCGAACCCGTCGTCGTTGGCCGTCGGCGACCCGTGCGGAATCCGAGGAGATGTCGCACATCCTCGGTGGTCTCGGCTTGGAAGGTCTCGGGCACCGCCACATCAGGGAGCTGAGTGGCGGTCAGCAGCAGCGGGTCTTCATCGCGCGGGCGATGTTCGGGAGACCCGACGTACTGCTGCTCGACGAGCCAACGTCGGGTGTCGACGTTCGAACCCGGCACGAGGTGCTGCACCTGTTGCACGATCTGCACCATCGGGGGGCGACGATCGTGTTGACCACCCACGACTTGAACGGATTGGCGAGCCATCTGCCGCGCTTGGTGTGTCTCAATCGCGAGGTGATCGCCGACGGTCCGCCGCGCGAGACCCTGATTTCCGAGGTGCTCGAGCGCACGTACGGCGCACCGCTGCACGTGCTGGAACACGGTGGTATGCCGATCGTGCTCGACCACGACTACGCGACGAACGATCTCGTACGTGGGGTGTCGCACCGCCTGCCGGTGGCGCAACGTCCGACTCGTAGTCGCGAACGGGACGGCGGAGACCGGCAGTGATCACATCACTCGCGTCATCACTGGCGTTCGACGTACTGGCTCCGTACGAGTTCGGTTTCTTCAACCGCGGTCTCGTCGCGGCAACCCTCGCCGGGGGACTGTGCGGGGTGTTGGGCGTGTACGTGGTGTTGCGTGGTATGAGCTACATCGGGCACGGATTGTCGCACGCGGTATTCGGCGGTGCGGCCGCATCGGCCGTCATGTCGGTGAACTTCTTCGTCGGCGCTGGGTTGTGGGGCGTGATCTCCGGAGTGCTCATCGGTCGCATCTCCCGTCGGAAGATCCTCGGCGCCGACGCCGCCATCGGCATCGTCACCACCGCGAGCTTCGCCGGCGGAATCGCCCTCCTCAATCGATACGGCCAGGCACGAAAGAGCATCGAGGCGGTGCTCTTCGGCAGCGTGCTCGGTGTGTCGTGGGGGGACGTGATCGCGATCCTGGCCGTAGGTCTTGCAGTGTGCGCGGTACTCCTGTTCGCCTATCGGGCATTCCTCTTCTCGACGTTCGACCCGGAGGTGGCACGTGTGTCGGGGGAGCGGGTGTCGCTGATCGAGGTGGTCCTCATGGTGATGCTCTCGGGCACCATCCTCGTCACCATGCGAGTGATCGGCACCCTGCTGATTTCGGCGCTGCTCGTGATTCCCGCCGCGACGGCACGAATGACCACGAACTCGTTCTCACGGATGCTGGTCATCTCCCCGGTGCTCGGAGCAGCGAGTTGTTTCGTGGGAATGAACCTGTCGTACCACCTCGACACGAGCGCCGGCGCCACGATCATCCTCGTGGCCGCCGCGGCGTTCACGGCGATGTACTTGTTGGCCGGTCGCCGCGCGCGGGTTCGCGTGGCTTCACTGCATCACGTCTGAGCCCGGAGCACCCATTCGACACCGTCCTTGGTGTCACGAACTTCGACACCTGCGGCCAGGAGCTGGTCTCGCACCACGTCGGAGAGGTCGAAACGCTTCTCGGCCCGCACGAGCCTCCGAATCGCGAGGAGCCCCTCGACGAACGGGCCGACCACCGTCCGTGGATCGCGAAGGCCACCGACGGCGATTTCCCCGAGTCGTGAGATCATTGAGCGGAGGGCTGCGACTGCGCGGTCGCGCTCGTTGCTCTGCAGGGTATCGGCCGACCACGCACGGATCTCGGTCTCGAGTGCGAGCACCGCTTCGACGGCACCATCCGCGTCGCCTGCAGCGACGGCGGCGTCGAAGTCGGAACGGTGGCGCTCCGTGGCAGCAAGCAGTGATGATGAGGACGACTCACGCGGAGACTCGTCGGTGGGCCGCTCACGCGGGTTGGTGGCCGCGCCGGGTGTGGAGTCGTCGAAGTTCGACGATCGAAGCACCTGCAGCGGGAACGAGTCACCGGTGGAGTACACCACCTGCCGGTCTCCCTTTCGCAACGTGACGGCGGAGTTGCCGACGACCCGGGCTCGCTGCTCGTCGAGGTCGAGCACGAGTCCCGTGTGTTCATCCACGCCGATGATGAACTCGTCGTCGTCCAACATCGTCTCGAGGACACGAAGTCGGCGTTCGCCGAGATAGCAGAATCGCGTGTCGTGCGAGCCGCCTTCGGCGTTGTCGAAGTGCGGGATCACCGAGGCGTTGATGCCGAGTTCCCGGAGCAATCCCAGGCCCTCCAGCCACTGGGGGTCCATTCCCACCTTGTAGATCTCGTACACGGGAACCGTGCGAGCGCCCAGGGTCAACGCTGCCGCCGACGCGAACGTAACGATGCCGCCGCGCGAGAGTTTCTCGGTAAGCAAGCCACGAATCGGGGTGTCGGTCCACTGCTGCAGGGAGTACGTCGGCGACCCAGGGCCGGCGAACAGATAGTGGGCGTCCTGGACCGCCAGCAAACCGCGCTCAACCTGTGCGGCACTCGGCGCGATGCCATCGCTCGATGGCTTCATACGGGTGAGGCCGGCCACCTGCAGTTCGACGTTGACGCTCGTCCTGAAGTAGTCGACGGCCCGCGATGCAAGTTCGCCGGCGTTCTCCTGGAAGCCGTACGGCGTGTCGAGTACCACTGCCCGAACCGGCGACGGCAGCAGGGCGGTGAGGCGCCGGTGCGTCCCGACCATCGTCGGTGCGGTCTCGCCCGAACCCATGATGACGAGCACCCGGGGAAGTGCGGTCATGCGAGGAATCCTCCGGTGATGTGCGAGTCGAGCGTGCGCGCCCAACGCTCGGGAAACTGGGCGTGAAGATCGTGGTGCGCGGGGGAGAACCATTCGACGCGCACGTGCGGGTGGTTGCGTAGCACCTGCTCGTAGTCCGTGCGCTTGGTCACCGCATGTTGGTCGCCGGAGTCCGCCGGCGTGAAGAGCACCGGGCGATCGATGCGGCCGATGATGTCGTGCGGACGATGGTTCCAGAGCCCCCGCAGGACCTGCTCGTGGCGGGTGCGACTGAGCCACGGGCGGATGGTTCCGTCGGCGAGCACCTCCATGTTTGCGAGCGTTCCCCGCACCGCGGCCTCGGGCCAGCCGAGGTACGAGCGACGGATCATCGACTCGAAGTGGACGAGTGGTATGCCGGCGAGCGGGGGCGGCGCCAATACCGACCAACAGGATTCCCAGTCGGCGAACCGATCGCCCAACTGGATGAGACCGCCGTCGACGGCGCACACTCCGCGGACGAGCGAGGGGTGGGAGTGCGCGAGCTCGACCACGACGTTGGCACCCCACGACTGTCCTGCGACCACCGGTCGGTCGAGACCGAGGCGGTCGATGAGCGCCGCCGCGTCCGCGACGACGGTGTGCATGTCGTAGCCATCGTCGGGCTTGTCGCTCAGGCCGTGGCCGCGTTGGTCGACCGCAACGACGTGGTAGCCCATTCGGGCGAGATGGTCGGCGGCACCGTCCCAGAGTCGCGAGTTCGAAGCGAGCCCGTGCAGGAGAACGATCGGAGGACGGTCGCTGGTCGTCGACCACTCACGAACATGGAGGTTGAGGTTGCCGATGCCGACGATCCGGCTCTCCGGGCCGACGTCAATCGTCGCGCTCTCGTCTCTCACGATGTCGTCACCATACCTGCGTCATCGGTGATTCCGCGGCTCCGCAATAAGGTAAGAGCCATGGGCAATGACATCCTCGACGTCGACCTGCTCGCGTTCGAAAAAGGGAGCGCCTCCCAGCGCAAGGCCGTCATCGACGGCGTGATGCGCAGTCTTGCGACCGGCTTCGTGTACACGAGCCACGATCTGTCCGAGGACATGCTCGACTCCACCTATGCGATGCTGTTCGAATTCTTCAACAAGCCGGTGCATGAGAAGCGTCGGTACATCGCCACGGGCGCGAACGGCCAGACCGGCTACACCGGCGTCCTGGTCGAGACCGCCGAGGTGAGCGACAAGCCCGACTGGAAGGAGATGCTCAACTGGGGCAAGGAACTTCCCGCAGGTCACCCGATGAAGCGGAAGTTCCCGCAGGCGTACCCCGACCAGATGCTGCCCGAGGCCTCCGTTCCGGGAATCAGCCGGGTGCTCCATGCCTTCCACGACGCGATGATCGGTTTGCAGACGCGATTCCTGCGGATCATCGCACTCGGTCTCGGTTGTGACGAGAACTTCTTCGACGGAATGGTCGATGACGGCTGTGCCCTCAACCGTGCAATCCGCTACCCGAGCATGAAGCAGGTTCCCGCCGGGGGTCACGTGTGGGCCGCCGAACACGGTGACATCAACCTCATCACCGCACTGCCCCGGGCCACGGCAAAGGGACTGCAGGTGAAGTACGACGGTCGTTGGATCGACGCCGTACCGCCCGCCGGCCACGTCATCCTGAACACGGGCATCATGCTCGAGCGGCTGACGAACGGAGTCATTCCAATCGGTTGGCACCGTGTCGTTGCCGACCCCGAATACGACGGAGAGCGGTACAGCATCGTGCAGTTCTGTCATCCGCGTCCGTCGACGCTTCTCGCCCCTCTGCCATCGTGCGTCACCGCGGACAACCCCTTGCGGTATCCCACGATCACCGCGGGAGATGCACTTGACGAGGTGATCTACCGGATCAACCTCGTGGAGGACGCCCGCCGCGTCGGCGACTGACGGTACGACGGCAACCCGCTCTTAGCCTTGACCCTGTGAAGATCGGCATCCTCACAGGGGGCGGTGATTGCCCAGGCTTGAACGCGGTCATCCGTGCGGTCGTCCGCAAGGCGCACGGTGTCGGCGGTCATACGGTGCTCGGCTTCTACGACTCCTGGGACGGCGTCCTCGAGAAGCGCTTCGAGGAACTCCACATCGGCAAGGTACGCGGCATCCTGCCGAAAGGCGGCACGATCCTCGGCACCCGACGCGGCAGTCCGTTCGACACGCCGGATGGAGTCGAGCGAACCAAGCAGGTATTCGACGAACTGTCGCTGGATGCGCTGGTCGTGATCGGCGGTAACGGAACACTAACAGTGGCGTCGATCCTTGCCGACGACCACGGGCTACCGATCGTCGGTGTGCCCAAGACCATCGACAATGACGTCGTGGGAACCGACGCCACGTTTGGTTTCCAGACCGCGGTACAGATCGCCACCGATGCGATCGATCGTCTGCACACGACCGCGGAGAGTCATGATCGCGTGATGGTGGTCGAGGTGATGGGTCGCGACGCGGGCTGGATTGCATTGCAGGCCGGCGTCGCCGGTGGTGCCACAGCGATCCTCGTCCCGGAGGTTCCGTTCGACATCCATGAAGTCGCATCGATCGTCGCCCGACGGCACGACCGCGGTCGGTACGCCTCGCTGGTCGTGGTTGCCGAAGGTGCCAAACCGAAGCCGGGCACGCTCGATGTCCCGGAGCCGAAGCTCGATCGTTACGGACGTGAGATGCACGGAAGCATCAGTACCGTGATCGCGCCCGCGCTCTCACGAATCACCGGGTACGAATCGCGGGTCGTCCAGCTCGGTCACGTCCAGCGTGGTGGCACACCAACCTCGTATGACCGGGTGTTGTCGACGAGGTTCGGCCTGGCGGCCGTCGATGCGATCTATGCGGGAGCCTTCGGTGAGATGGTCGTACTGAAGTGCGGGCAGATCGAACGCGTTTCGATGCAGGTCACGCGCGGCAAGACCCGCACGATCGATCTCGACTTCTTCAACGACGTCGCCGCCTCGTTCTTCGGCTGACGGAGGTCAACGTCTACAGTCGTGGCATGGGCACCACGACACCAACGCCGGTTCAGCAGCTGATGCAGGAGCTGTCCGGTCGTCACTGGATCGATAACGACTATGCGGTCGGCTCCGGCGCGCGCACCCCGGTGATCGATCCCGCGACCGGGCAACCCTGCGGAGAATTCGCACACGCCACTCCCGGGGAAATCGACGGTGCCGTACGGGCAGCCGCACGGGCCCAGCGCGAGTGGTGGGCGATGAGTGCGCTGGACCGCGCCAACGCGATGCACCAGGTGGCGGAGCGAATGCTGGCGATGACCACCACCACCGGAGAAGTGCTCACCCGCGAGATGGGCAAGCCGTTCCGCGAGAGCAACTGGGAAGGTGGTGCGTCGGCGTCGGCGTTCCGCTACTACGCGGAGATTGCACGCAACGAACAGGGTCGGGTTGCAGGTCCGGCAATCGCCGGTCAACTGCACATGGTGATGAAGGAGCCGCTCGGAACCATCGTCTCGATCGTGCCCTTCAATTTTCCGGTGCTGCTCTTCGGCTGGCAGGCCGCCGCCGCGCTGGCGGCCGGCAATGCCGTGATCGTCAAGCCCTCGGAGCTGACACCGCTCACGTTGCTCACGTTGATGCAGGCGTTCGACCACCTCCCCGCCGGTCTGGTGCAGGTGGTGACGGGCGGTGCCGAGGTCGGACAGATCCTCGTTGCGCACGAGCACACGCACGGGGTGGCCTTCACCGGCAGCGTCCCCGCAGCGCAGGCGGTTGCCAAGGCTGCGGCAGTGCGATTCAAGCCGGTGCTCATCGAGGCATCGGGCAATGATCCGTTCATCGTCATGCCCTCTGCACCGCTCGATGCCGTGGTGCGCGGTGCGGCGTTCGCGGCGTTCCTCAATTGCGGCCAGGTGTGTACGTCGGCGGAACGCTTCTACGTTCACGAAGCGATTTACGACCGCTTCGTCAGCGGCCTGGCGGAACAAGCGAGGGCACTACGCGTGGGGAGCGGTCTCGAGAAGGTCGACATCGGACCCATGGCGTCAGCGCGCGAACGTGACAGGGTGGAACGGATCGTCGCTCGCGCCGTGGAGCAGGGTGCCAGGATCGTCACCGGCGGACGCAGACCGCCGCACCTCACGTCCGGGGCGTTCTTTGAGCCGACGGTGCTCGAGGTGCAAGCCGATGACGACATCATGCAGGGCGAGTGCTTCGGGCCGCTGGCGCCGGTATGCAGGGTGAAGGATCTCGACGAAGCGATCGCACTCGCCAATCGGTCGCAGCTCGGGCTCGGTGCAAACGTCTATACGGAGGATCTTGCCGAGGCATTCCGGGTGATCAACGAGATCGAGAGCGGCATCGTTTGGGTGAACACCCCGCTCAACGACAACGACGCCATCCCGTTCGGCGGTCGCAAATTCACCGGCTCGGGTCGTGAGCTCGGCCCGGAGGGGCTCGATCAATTTCGTCGGTCGAAGATGGTGATGATCGCTCCGACGGCCCAACCAGATCCGGAGTGGTTCCCGTACCCGGACGGCGACGCCTTCAACGCCTGACCGCCGGAATTCCTCCGTTCCGAACGCGGGGTGGGGTGGACGGGCTGAAGAATTCGCCGGACGGTACCGCTTGCGTCGCCCGGAGTTCCCCCGACGTTCACCGGGCTTTGGGAACATCTTCCCCGTCGCTAAACGTCTTGGCGGCGCCGTCCGGACTACGGGCGGCTCGACACTCAATGAACGAAGGAATGACATGACTCTCAATTTCGAATCCGAGGACATCGGAAGCAACACCTCCGATAACCGAACCTTCGCCGACGTGCTCGCCGGCTACACCTCCAGGCGTTCGGTGATCGCCGGCGGTCTCGCTACCGCGGCGTTCATGTTCGCCGGTACATCGGCGGCCAAGGCTTCAACAGCCATCGAGCCCACCAAGCGGACTGCGGCCGGCGTCATCAGCCGCAAGCGCCCGAAGATTGACTTCACCTCAATTCCGCTGCAGAACTCGGCCATGCCGACCATCGCCCCGGAGTACACCTACGACGTACTGATTCCGTGGCGTACGCGCCTCGACGGCAAGGGTGAGTTCCCTTACGGTCTCACTTCCGAGCAACAGGCACAGTCGGTCGGTCTCGGTCACGACGGCATGTGGTTCTTCGGAGACAACCGCAAGGGAATGCTGGCAATCAATTTCGAGTACGGCACGACGCCGCACTTTGCCGCTGGTAAAGCAGTTCCAACCAGCCTCGAGGAAGTTCGCGTTTCGCAGCACCTGCACGGAGTCGGCGTCATGTACGTCGAGAAGGGTCCGAAGGGTTGGGCACTGAAGAAGGACAAGCGCAACCGCCGCATCCACGTGAACACCCCGGTTGAATTCAGCGGACCGGCCGCGGGAAGTGCCCTCCTTGCCAACCCGGCAGGTAACGAACCGCTCGGCACCCTCAACAACTGCGCCAACGGTTACACCCCATGGGGCACGTACCTCACCTGCGAAGAGAACTTCAACGGCTACTTCGGCTCAACCAATGCCGCATGGAAGCCCACCGCCGAGGAAACCCGCTACGGAGTGTCGGCCAACGGATTCGGATACGACTGGCACAAGTTCGACCAGCGATTCGACCGCGCCCAAGCCGGGTACGTCAACGAGATCAACCGCTTTGGCTGGGTCGTCGAGATCGATCCGGAGAACCCGAAGTTCAAGCCGATCAAGCGCACGGCGCTAGGTCGTATCAAGCACGAAGGCGCGGAGGTCGTGGTCGGCAAAGGTAACCGCGTGGTCGTCTACATGGGCGACGACGAGCGCTTCGACTACATCTACAAGTTCGTTTCGGCCCGCGACTACAAGAAGATGATCGCAGCCGGGAAGAGTCCGCTCGACGAAGGCACCCTCTACGCGGCGCGCTTCAACGATGACGGTACGGGCGACTGGCTCGAACTGAGCCCGCGCAATCCGGCGCTCGCATCCTGGTCGATCGACAGGATCCTCGTGAACACCCGCCTCGCGGCTGACCTCGCAGGTGCGACCAAGATGGACCGTCCGGAGTGGATCTCCACCGGTGCAGACGGATGGCAGTACGGCACGCTGACCAACAACAGCAACCGTGGACGCACCGGCCAACCCGGAGCGAACGCGGCCAATCCGATCGTGCAGAACACCGACGGACACATCATTCGCTGGAAGGATGCCGACAACAACGTCGGTGGAACGTTCCAGTGGAACATCTACCTCGTGTCACGCGAGACCTTCGACGAGGGTGGTCAGATGTACGGTTCGCCGGACGGCATCTGGGCGGATCCCGACGGTCGTATCTTCATCCAGACCGACGGCCCGCAGCCGGGTGGGAACAACGATCAGATGCTCGTCGCCGACTCGAAGACCAAGGAGATCAAGCGAATATTCACGGGTGTCGCTGGTTGTGAGGTCACGGGAGTCGCGGTAACGCCAGATCGGAGGACGATGTTCGTCAATCTGCAGCACCCCGGTGACGGCGACCCGAAGCGCACGAACTTCCCGGCAACGTTCACCGGCGCCACTGGTCCCGTGCCGCGCGACTGCACAATCGTCATTACCCGCAAGGACGGCGGAGTCATCGGTAGCTGAGCGCTACCTGGTTGTTATCGCAGCGCTTCCTGCCGGGAGGCAACGAGGAGATCCCCTTCACCCCGTTGTTTCCTGGCGGAAGCGTTCGCTAATTCGGGGGACCGAACTGCCGGTCGCCGGCGTCGCCCAGTCCGGGGACGATGAAGGCGCGTTCGTTGAGGTGGCTGTCGATGGACGCGGTAACCACGTGCAGGTCCATTCCGGTGGATCGCAGGTACTCGATTCCCTCCGGCGCCGCCAGCACGCACGCGACGAGGATCGGTCCGCTCGCGCCGCGTTCGACGAGGATCCTGCAACCGTGGGCGAGTGAGCCTCCTGTTGCAAGCATCGGGTCGAGCACCACGCACGTGCGGCCACTCAGGTTGTGCGGCAGTTTCGCGACGTATTCGCTCGGCTCGTGGGTGGTCTCGTCGCGCTGCACGCCGACCACGGCGATGTCGGCATCGGGAAGCAATTCCATCGCGGCGGGCAACATGCCGAGACCGGCCCGCAGGATCGGTACGAGCACCGGACGGTTGGCGAGGCGCACGCCTTGCGTGGTCGCGAGCGGAGTGGTCACCGACCGAGCCGTAGTCGGAACCTGGCGTGTCGCCTCGGCAACGACCACCAAGGAGAGGCGCCGCATCTCCGCACGGAAGATCTGGTTCGACGTGTCCTGGTCCCGCAGATGGGTGAGTGCTTCTTGGGCGACGGGATGATCGACGACGGTTACCTGTACGGACATGCGTACATACTTGCTCAGACGCGTGTCGGCATGCGAACTAGCGTTCCCGTACGTGGCAACCGACATCCGCGTCGCCACCGCAACGTCACGAAGCGATTGTGAATCCGCGGTTGCGCTGTTCGACCGTGTGTGGGGAGTGTCGGGCATGGTCCCCAACGAGGTGATCATCGCCACCGTGCATGCGGGCGGCTACGCATCATTGGCACGGGTCGGAACCGAGCTCGTCGGGGCCAGCTGGGGATTCCTCGGCACCGCGGACGATGAACGAACACTGCACTCCCACGTAACCGGCGTACTGGCGTCGCACGGCTCAATGGGCATAGGTGAAGCGCTGAAACGTCACCAGTGGGCGTGGGCCGCCGAGCACGGCATCGACGCCATCACGTGGACGTTCGATCCACTCGTGCGCCGTAACGCCCATTTCAACCTGGTCAAACTCGGCGCCGTCATCACCGAGTATCACGAGAACTTCTACGGGTCGATCGATGACGGACTGAACCGTGGCGAGCACACCGACCGGGTGATCGTCCGCTGGCCGGTCGGGTGTGCGGGGGGAGTGCCGCCGTGTGGATCCGTCGTTGCCGAGGCCGCGTGGTCCATACCCACCCCGCCCGACGTCGAGACACTGCGGCAATCCGACCGGCCGGCCTCGCAGGCCTGGCGCGACCGCCAGCGGACAGACCTACGCCGTGCGTTCGGCGGTGGTTGGAGGATCGCCGGACTCATGAGCGATGGAAGCTACGCGGTGGTGGCGGCATGATCACCGAGGTGCGGCTGCGCCGGGCGCACATCGAATTGGTCGCCCCCTTCCGCACCAGCTTCGGCGTGGAGACGGCGCGCGAGTTGCTCTACGTAGAGGTGTCGGGAGACGGTGCAACAGGCTGGGGTGAGTGCACCGCGATGAGCGAGCCGATGTACTCGAGCGAATACGTCGACGGCTGCGAAGAAGTGATGCGTCGGTTCCTGTTCGCACACGTTGCACCAGACGCGACCGCCGAATCGTTTACGCAACTCGTCGGCGGAATCCGCGGGCACTTCATGGCCAAGGCGGCGATCGAAACCGCGCTGCTCGACCATCAACTCCGGCTGCGCAACGTCAGCCTCGGCACATACCTCGGTGCCACCCAGTCGCGGGTTCGTTCGGGCGTCTCCGTGGGTATCCAGCCGTCGATCGACGATCTCCTTCGCGTGGTGCAGAAGTACCTCGACGACGGCTACCTCCGGATCAAGCTGAAGATCGAGCCGGGCTTCGATGTCGAACCCGTCCGAGCGGTGCGAACCACGTTCGGTGACGATTTGCTCCTGCAGGTAGACGCCAACTCGGCCTACGGTCTCGGCGATGCAGACCACCTCGCGAAGCTCGATCCGTTCAACCTGCTCCTGATCGAGCAGCCGCTTCCCGAGGAGCAGATGGCCGCCCACGCCCAGCTCGCCAAGCGTGTACGTACGCCGATTTGTCTCGATGAATCGATCCTCTCCGTCGAGGTCGCACGCGATGCGCTCGACATCGGAGCGTGCAGCATCATCAACATCAAGCCCGGCCGAGTCGGCGGGTACCTCGAAGCCAAGAAGATCCACGACCTCTGCCTGGAGCGCGGCGTACCCGTGTGGTGCGGGGGCATGCTCGAGACGGGTATCGGGCGCGCAGCCAACCTGGCCCTCGCTGCACTACCCGGTTTCACGTTGCCGGGCGACACCTCTGCGTCGGCGCGCTATTTCCGGCGCGACGTCACGACCCCGTTCGTCCTGCAGGGCGGCTGTCTCGACGTTCCGACGGGTGCAGGTATCGGTATCGACCCCGACCTCGGGTACCTCGACTCGATCACCACGAGGGTCGACTCGGTCGTTCACTTCTAGGCGTTCATCGACCCCCGTCGAAGCGTCTCCGACTCAACCGTCGAGCGTGAACAGAATTGCGGTCTCCGGAGCCTCGTCCTTCTTGCCGCGCAGGCGTGCCACCAGTTGACCGAACGCCCAGTAGACGCTGAATCCTGCATAGGTGAGCCCGTACTTCCGGGCGACCGCCTTGCGAACACGAACGGCGTCGGTGCCGGTCACCAGCCGCGCGGTTGCCGCGAGCACCGGAGCCTGCGGTGCCACGCCGCCTCGAACGTCGCACACCTGCACGGTCACCCTCGGGTTGTTGCGGATTCGCTTGACCTTGCCCACGTTCGTTTCGGTGATGACTCCGAATTCATTGCCGACGGCGGCGAACCACACCGGGGTTGCCACGCTGCTGCCGTCACGGCGGCGGGTCACGAGTGACACGTACTTCTCGTCGTTGTTCAACATGTTCCGTCGGGATGACAGGATTTGAACCTGCGACCTCCTGGTCCCAAACCAGGCGCACTAGCCAAGCTGTGCTACATCCCGCTTGGATTCAGGCTAGTGAGCGCACCACGGACAGAAGCCGCTGCACGTGGTCACTGGTGACGTACCGCACGACACCAGCGCGCACGACACCCCCCGACTCCATCAAGCCGAGGTGCGACACCAGTTCGACCGCGTACGAATGCCCCGACCACACGGCGATCTTGTTCGCAGCAAGGGTCCGGGCGACGTCGTCGGGGTGGCGGCCATTCACCGTGAACGACACCGTCGGGGTGCGGGCCTCCAGCGAGTGCGGGCCCCACACGCGCACGTGCGGCATCGCCAGTAAGCCTTCGAGAAGCGGAGCGAATGTCTGGCGCTCGTACGTCGCCAGCTTCTGCATGTCCTCTTCGAGGAGGTATCGGGCCGCAGCTTCGGTTGCGGCAATGTTCTCGAGGTTCGGGGTTCCCGTTTCCATCCGGCGCGGGCCGAGGTCGTCGGCCGGGCGAACCTTGGCGACGGGGAGTGCGTTCAGGAGGCTCGGTTCGATGCACAACACGCCGGCATGGGGGCCGTACCACTTGTACGGGCTCGTGGCGAGAACGTCGCAACCGATCTCGCGCACGCTGACGGGCATGTGCGGAGCCAGGTGCACTGCGTCGATGAACACCCGTGCACCCACGTGTCGCGCCAGCGAAACGATCGTCCGCAGGTCGGGCATCGTGCCGATGAGATTCGAGGCACCGGTCACCGCGACCCACTTGGTGTTCGGTGTGATGAGGTCGGCGAGCGCATCCATGTCGAGTCGTCCATCGGGCACCGAGAACGGGGCGAGTACGTGCTCGGCGCCGGACTCCTCGCAGGCGATGCGCCAGGGGGACACGTTCGCATCGTGATCCAGCCGTGTGCCTACGACCCGGTCCCCAGGTCGTAGGGTGCGGGCAACCGCGCGGGTGAATGCAAAGGTCAACGTCGTCATGTTCGCCCCGAAGCACACGCCGTTCGGGTCTGCATCGAGGAACCGTCCGACCACGCCGCGGGCCCGCTCGAGCAATGCGTCGGTGGCGTGCGCGGCCGCGAATTCGCCGTGGGTGTTCGCATTGTTGCCGCTCGACGACCAGTGGCTCGCCGCACGAATCGCCAGGTCGACCATCTGCGTTCCGGCCGGACCGTCGAAACGTGCCCACTCGCCGTCGGCGCCGGGGAAGCGGCTGCGCACCGCGTCGTTCGTCACCTGGCGCGCTTGGCGGCCTTGTCGATTCGACGCTTGGTCCGCCCGAGTGGTGCCAGGTGTCGGTGATCGAGGTCGCTCACTTCGGTGCCGTCAGCGAACCTCACCCAGTACCGCTGCCATTGGAACCCGTTGGCGAGGATGACCCGACCCTGCGACCCCGCGGGCACGCCGGGAAGCTCGAGGATCGAGACGACCGTGTCACCGATACGCAGGTCGATCTGACCTTCGTGGGGCTTGGCGAGGGCGTGCGGCTTCCAGAACGGCATGCACTCAGTATGTCACTTGTAGCCTTCCTCATTCATGCAAAGCACCGTTGAACAACTCGAGGGCAACAAGGTAAAGGTCGACGTCTCCATCGACGAGGCTTCGTTCGAACAGGACATCGAAGTCGCGTACCGCAAGTTGGCGCGACAGGTCAGGATCCCCGGATTCCGTCCCGGCAAGGCGCCACGACGGGTCATCGAGGCCCATCTCGGGGAGGACGGCAAGCGCGCCGCCCGGGCACAAGCGATCGAGGATGCAGTACCGAAGTACCTCGCCGAAGTGGTGAAGCAACACGACATCGACATCATCTCCACTCCCAAGGTCGACCATGTCCACGGCGCAGAAGAAGCCAGCGGCCCCGTTTCGTTCCACTGCGAGATCGAGGTGAGACCGATCGTCACCGTCGCCGGTTATGCGGGACTGCGCGTCGAACTCCCCTCGGTAACGGCATCGGACCCCGAGATCGACGAGGTCATGACGGGTGAGCGCAAACGACATGGAACGCTCGTCGACGCCTCTCGCGCTGTCACGACCGGCGACCAGGTCACGCTCGATCTTTCGGCCACGCGCAACGGGGAGCCCGTGCCGGGTCTGAACGTCGAGGCGTGGCTCTACGAAGTCGGTCGTGGATGGGTGGCGAAGGGCTTCGACAACGAGATCGTCGGAATGAGCGTCGGTGACGAGAAGAGGTTTCGCGCGGTACCGAACGGCAACGAGGACGAAGCCGACTTCACCGTCAAAGTGGTCAAGTTGCAGGAACTGCAGTTGCCCGAAGCCACCGACCAGTGGGTGGCCGACACGTTCGGTGAGTTCGAGAACGTCGCAGCATGGCGGGCGGCGATTGCCGAGCGGATGAACGTCTCGCGATTGAACCAGGCACGCAGTTCCGTCGTTGATCGCGTGACCGACGAACTCGCCAAGCTGGTGGACGTCGACCCACCCGAGGCGATGATCGAGGGAGACCTTCGACCCCGACTGCGAAACACCGTCGAGACGTTCCAGCGACAGGGGATCGCCATCGGCCAGTTCCTCCAGATCACCGGTCAGACCGAGGAGCAGTTCATCGAGCAGTTGCGCGAGCAGTCCCGCAAGGCCGTCCGCGTCGATCTCGCCCTGCGGGCCATCGCCAGCGACCGTGGTCTCGTCGCCAGCGACGACGACGTCGAAGCCGAACTCGAGCGAATTGCCGCGCGGGCCAACGTCAAGGTCAAGCGGGTCCGTTCGCTCTACGAGAAGAACGACGCGATCGGCGACCTGAAGGCACAGATTCGCAAGTCGCAGGCCCTGGAGTGGCTCGTGCGAGAAGTCACGTACGTCGATACCGACGGCAGGCAGATCCCAACGGAGACGCTGCTCGACGAAGGCGTGGACATCGATGCCACCGCCGACACCGGGGTCGGATCGCACATCGGTACCGAATCCAACACGGATGACGGGTCGACCACTACGGTGGACGACGAGTCCCCCGATGCGTGAGCGAGTCATGAACTTCTCGAATTACTACGTCCCCAACGTCACCGAAGTGACCAGCCGTGGTGAGCGCGTCTACGACCTCTACAGTCGCTTGCTCAAGGAGAACATCATCTTCCTTGGCACACCGATCGACGACACCATCGCCAACCTGATCTGTGCCCAGCTGATCCATCTCGAGAGCGAGAACCCGGACAAGGACATCAACATCTACATCAACAGCCCCGGTGGTGACATCACCGCGCTGTTCGCCATTTACGACACCATGCAGTTCATCAAGAACGACATCGCGACCATCTGCCTCGGTCAGGCGGCATCCGCTGCGGCGGTCCTGCTGGCGTCGGGCACGAAGGGCAAGCGCCTCGCCCTCCCGCACGCCAGGATCCTCCTGCACCAGCCCTACGGCCAGGTCGGATACGGCCAGGTCACCGACCTCGAGATCGCAGCACGTGAAATCCTGCGGATGCGCGACCTCCTCGAACAGATCCTTGCCCGTCATACGGGTCAGAGCATCGAACGCGTGCACGCCGATACCGACCGCGACTTCGTGATGGAAGCCGACGAGGCGAAGGCCTACGGAGTGATCGACGAGGTAATCAGCGTCCGTCAGGCCGTCGATCGCACCGGTCCGATCCGATAACGACCGGGAGGAGGGCGCATGGCCAAGTTCGGTGACACCGCAGAGCTCGTCAAGTGCTCCTTTTGTTCCAAGACGCAGAAGCAGGTCAAGAAGCTGATCGCCGGTCCGTCGGTGTACATCTGCAACGAGTGCATCGACCTGTGCATAGAGATCATCGACGAGGAGGTCGACGACTCGAAGAGCCTCGGTATCGAGAACGTTCCGACACCACGCGAGATTCGCGCATTCCTCGATGAATTCGTCGTCGGACAGGATGCCGCGAAGAAGGTCCTTGCCGTCGCGGTGTTCAACCACTACCGACGTCTCAAGCACTCGCAGGGTAAGAAGTCGCGGCGTGACGACGTTGAACTGCAGAAGAGCAACATCCTCCTGCTCGGGCCAACCGGCTGCGGTAAGACCCACATGGCCCAGACGCTCGCCCGCATGCTCAACGTTCCGTTCGCCATAGCCGATGCAACGGCACTCACCGAGGCCGGTTACGTCGGCGAGGACGTCGAGAACATCCTCCTGAAGCTCCTGCAGGCTGCCGACTTCGACGTTAAGCGCGCCGAGATGGGAATCGTTTACATCGACGAGATCGACAAGATCGCCCGCAAGAGCGACAACCCATCGATCACCCGTGACGTGTCGGGCGAGGGAGTGCAGCAGGCGCTGTTGAAGATCCTCGAGGGCACCGTTGCTTCCGTTCCGCCGCAAGGTGGGCGAAAGCATCCCCACCAGGAATTCATCCAGATCGACACCACCAACGTGCTGTTCATCGTCGGTGGTGCATTCGCCGGACTCGATCAAATCATCGGCTCCCGGCTCGGCGACAAGGGCGTTGGCTTCCATGCGAAGGTCACCTCGAAGAAGGATCGTGACCCGGGCGACCTCTTCGCACAGGTCCTTCCCGAGGACCTTCTGAAGTTCGGCATGATTCCGGAGTTCGTCGGTCGACTCCCGATGATCGGTGCCGTTCACGCACTCAAGAAGGACGCGCTCGTGCAGATTCTGACGGAGCCCAAGAACGCCCTGGTCAAGCAGTACCAGACGTTCTTCCGCTTCGAGGACGTCGAGCTCGACATCACGTCCGATGCGCTCGATGCCATCGCCGACTCGGCCCTCGTGCGTGGAACCGGTGCCCGCGGTCTGCGCGCGATCCTCGAGGACGTTCTTCTCGAGACCATGTACGACCTGCCCGGCCGCACCGATGTTGCGAAGGTGGTCATCGATCGAAAGTGCGTCACCGAGAAGGCCGCACCCAAGCTGGTCACGCGATCGCCGCGCGTCTCGAAGCCCAAGCGCGCCGCGTCGTAGCCGAACTACCGTTCTCCGCATGACGCGAGACGTGCTGGCTCGGGCAGCGGCATTCCTCGACGATCACTCGGTGTACGAGAAGTCCGGGCGTATCGACTCGCCGAGCACCGCCAACATCGAGCGTCTCGTGCACCTCCTGGGCGACCCGCACCTTGCATACCGAACCATCCACATCACGGGTACGAACGGCAAGGGAAGCACCAGCCAGATGGTCTCGCGACTGCTGATGGCGCACGGTCTCCAGGTCGGCACCTACACGAGTCCGCACCTCGAACGCGTCAATGAGCGAGTGATGATCAATGGGGTACCCGTCGAGGACGGGGAGCTTGCGGAGAACGTGATCGCGATTGCCGAGCTCGAGTCGATGGTTGACGGTCGCCTGAGCTACTTCGACATCCTCACCGCCGTAGCTTTCCGGTGCTTCGCCGATCGCGCCGTCGACGTGGCGGTGATCGAAGTCGGCCTCCTTGGTCGATGGGATGCCACGAACGTCGTAAGGAGCGACGTTGCCGTGCTGACCAACGTATCCCTCGACCACACCGAATTCGCCGGGCCGACACATGCGCACATCGCACGCGAGAAGGTGGGCATCGTGAAACCGTCGAGCGTATTCGTGCAGGGGGAGACGCGCCCCGATCTCGAGGAGATCTTCGACGGTGCACCGTGCGAGCGGCGCGTCGTGCGCGACCGACACTTCGAGCTGACGGCCAACGAGCTTGCCGTCGGTGGTCGGCTCATCGGCGTTCGTACGACGCGAGCGCGCTACGACGACGTCTTCGTACCGCTGCACGGAAGCCATCAAGCCGACAATGCTGCGATAGCCGTAACGACGGTGGAGGAGTTCTTCGGGAAATCGCTGTCACGCGACGTGCTCGACGAGGCGTTCGCCGACGTGGTGATGCCGGGACGGTTCGAAGTAATGGCTCACCAGCCGCTCGTGGTCGTCGACGGAGCACACAATGTGGGAGGCGCCGAGGTGTGCGCCGATGTCTTCTTCAACGACTTCCAGGTCGAGGGCCGACGAGTACTCGTCGTGGGCATGCTGAAGAGTCGGGAGCCCCGGGAATTGCTCGGCGCACTCCGTGCCGACGAATTTGATCTGGTGGTGTGTTGTACGGCACCCACCCCGCGTGGCACCGGAGCCGCTGCGCTCGCCGTGGCAGCGCGAGAGGTGGGTTGTGAGGAGGTGCTCGCCGTCGATGCCATTGACTCGGCTTTGGTGCAGGCGTACCGACGGCTCCGCGGGGAGGATGCACTGCTCGTTGCGGGTTCCCTGTACGTTGTCGGCGCGGCACGACCCGTGATTCGTGACATCGTCGCCTAGGGGTAGCCTTGTCACGTGGCAACCCAGGACGAATCCCGCAGAACACTCGTACTCCTCAAGCCTGACGCCGTCGAGCGTCGGCTGATCGGGGACATCGTCTCCCGCTTCGAGGTCAAGGGTCTCTCGGTCGTTGCGATGCAAATGCGTACGCTCGACCATGACACGCTCGCGCGCCATTACGAGGAGCACCAGGGCAAACCCTTCTACGCGGATCTCATCGCGTTCATGTCGCGGGGTCCAATCGTGGCGATGGTGGTTGAAGGTCCGAACGACACCTGGGAGATCGTGCGCGGGATGATGGGGGCGACCAATCCGCGCGCGGCTGCGCCGGGAACGATTCGTGGCGACCTGGGAACCATCTTCACCGAGAATCTCATCCACGGAAGCGACTCGGCGGCGTCTGCCGCGAGGGAAATTCAGATCTTCTTCCCCGGTCTCTGAGGGCTGCACGCGTGGCCGGAACAAATCCCATCTCGCTCTCGCGGGACATCGCCATCGATCTCGGTACGGCCAACACCCTGATCTACATCAAGGGGGAGGGTGTCGTACTCGACCAGCCGAGCATGGTCGCCCTCGACACGTCGACCGGACAAGTGGTGGCGGTGGGTTACGAAGCAAAGAGGATGTGGGGCCGTGCGCCACGCAACATCCGGGTCGTGCGCCCGCTCAAGGACGGTGTGATCGCCGACTTCGATCTTTGCGAACAGATGCTGCGTGAGTTCATCCGGCAGGTGCACACGAGCAGGTTCAGCAAGCCGAGGATGATCATCGGAGTTCCGTCGGAAATCACCGGTGTCGAGCGCCGGGCGGTGCAGGACGCCGCGGAGTTCGCGGGCGCCCGTCGTCCGGTCTACGTCATCGAGGAGCCGATGGCGGCCGCGATCGGCGCCGGGCTTCCGGTGGGCGAGCCGAGCGCCAATCTCATCGTCGACATCGGCGGCGGTACCACCGAGGTCGCCATCATCTCGCTCGGAGGCATCGTGACGGCAAGCTCGTGCCGGGTGGCGGGAGACGAGATCAACGATGCAATCATCACGATGTTCAAGAAGGAGTTCAACCTCGACATCGGTGACACCACGGCCGAGGACGTGAAGATCCAGCTCGGCTCAGCGTGGCCACTCGAGCAGGAGCTCACCGCCGACGTCGGTGGTCGGGACGCCACCACCGGACTTCCACGAACGCAGGAGGTGACCACCGTCGACATCCGGGCAGCCATCGACGCCCCCGTCTCGACAATCATCGACGTGGTGAAGAGCACGCTCGAACGCACTCCGCCCGAGCTAGCTGCAGACGTCATCAGCAACAACATCACGCTCTCGGGTGGTGGGGCATTGCTCACCGGGCTGACCGAACGGATGTCGCACGACACGGGCATCAATACCGTGATCGCGCCGGATCCGTTGCTGGCGGTAGTGCTCGGGGGTGGTCTTACCCTGGAGAATCTCGACGCGATGAAGGGTCTGACGGCACAATCGGACGACGAGTAGTCCGGCGAATCGGAGTCACGTGGCACGCGCTCGAACGAACCTAATCCGGGCCATCCTGCTGCTCGGACTGGCATCGATCTTCTTCATCACCCTCGATCTCTCCGGGTCGGGCGCAACGTCGCGTGTGAGGCAGGTGTTCTATACGGTGTTCGCGCCGGTGGAGGGCGTCGCCCGAGTCGTCACGCGCCCGCTCGGCAATGCCTGGCACGCCTTCCGCAACTACGAGGATGTGGTGACGGAGAACGACCGCCTCCGCGAGCAGCTGGCGCTACAGGAGGGGTCGACGGTGGCTGCCGCGGCCTCCGTTCGGCTTTCGCAGGAATTGTTGGCGCTGAACGGTCTTCCGACGCTCGCCGGCATCAATTCGGTCACCGCTCAGGTCATCGGTGAGACGCCCACCAATTTCTCGCAGACCGTGGAGATCAACCAGGGTTCCGATTCGGGGATCAAGGTGGGTATGCCGGTGCTGAATGCCGCTGGCCTCATCGGCAAGGTGACCGAGGTGTTCTCGAATCGTTCACTCGTCATGCTCATATCGGATCCTGACTATGCGCTGTCGATCAAGGTCGTCACGACCTCGAACCGCACTCCGGTCACCCTTCCACCGCTGGCGAGTGAGGATGCGCCGACCGTCGACTCCGTCGTACGGACTGACCAGACGAGTTCCACGTCATCGACGTCCACCACGACCACGACGATCCTCGGGTTCACTCCGGTCGCCACGACCCTCCCGGCAGAAGTGGCGGCAGGGGCAGCCTCGAACATCACGGTTCCCGTGGCAAGTCAGTTGGCAGTTCGTGAGACGGGAATCCTCGAGGGTCGTGGACCGGGTAGGCGGCCGATCGTGCGGTTCCTCGATGCGAGCACCCGGGCGTCGGCAATCGAAGTCGGTGCTCCGATCGTCTCTGCGGGTGGATCGCGAAGTCTGGCGCCACCCGACATCGTGATCGGAGTCGTCTCACGCGTGGTCGAGCGGCTCGGTACGGCGGGCCCGATCCTCGAGGTCGAGCTCGTCGCCGACCTGACGAGCCTGTCCTTCCTGCGGGTGCTGCTGTACCAGCCGATCACCGAGGCGGCACGGTAGCGATGCTCGACCGGTTGCTCCGTGTCGTCGCCAGTCGGTGGTTTCGGCTCGTCCTCGTCGGGCTCTTCGTCACGTCCCTGCAGACCACGTTGTTCAGCGAGGTCCGACCTTTCGGCTTCGCCGTCCAGGTCGTCGCCATCTTCGCGGCGAGCGCCGGTTGCTCCCACGACGTCCAGACGGGTGCCGTCGTCGGACTCATCAGCGGTCTCATGTACGACGCCGTCCTCGCCACGCCGCTCGGCATCTCGGCGTTGGTGTTCGCCGGGGTCGGCGCGGCCGGATCGTTGGTAATGCAGCCGTTCCGCGACCCGACGTGGTGGATGAAGGTGCTCGGAGCCAGCGGTGTCGCCGCCTTCGGCGAGGTGCTCATGCCGATCGTGAAGGGAGTCGTCGGGTTGGGTGGTTGGTTGCAACTACGGGTCATCGGTGCGATGTCGGTAACGTTCCTCGGCGGCGTGATCCTGTCCGTACCGTTGATTCCCTTGACCCGATGGACGCTGCGGGAGCGGGTGGGTCGTGACGTTTAGTTCCCAACAGCGCCGTTGGTCGTGGCTCGGGGGAGTGGCAATCGCGCTCTTCGTGCTGCTCCTGTCGCGGGTCTGGTTCCTCCAGGCGGTGACCCAGGAGGAGACGGAACAGGTGATTCGCGCGGTGCAATCACGCGTGGTGAAGCTCATTCCGGAGCGAGGACGAATCTTCGACGTGAACGGTCGCGTTATCGCCGACAACAAACGCGTGCTGATTGCAGCGATCGACCGGCGCATCATCGCCGCTCCGCAGGATCGCCTGGAGATGTTCGAGCGGCTGTCCGGGCCGTTGAACACCCCGATCGAGCGTCTGTACGACCGCTACGAGGACAAGCGCTACAACCAACTCACCGAGCTCCCGCTGGCATTCGACATCTCCGAGGAGCAGGCGGCGTTCATCCTGGAGAGAATCGAGGACTACCCGGGTGTGGTCATCAAGGAGGAGTGGCGTCGGATCTATCCGTACGGGGCACTGGCCAGTCACGTGGTGGGCTTCCTCGGGGCCATCCAAAAGGACACTGCCGCGTACTACAAGTCGCTCGGATACGACCCGAATGAGCGGGTCGGTCTCTACGGTGTCGAACTCACCTACGAGGTGGACCTGCGCGGTATCCCCGGGTTCGTCCGGTACGAGGTTGACGCCGTCGGTCGCATCAAGGGTGTGCTGGAGCGCGTCGAATCGCAGCCCGGAAGGGACCTGCAGCTCTCGATCGATCTCGAGCTGCAGCAATTCGCCGAGCAGGCGCTCGAGACTCAGTTGCTCCTCCGCCAGCGCAACGAGGCACCACGGATGATGCTCCCGGGCGGCATTCCGGATCCGCAGT
>JBIJCI010000047.1:0-12942 GCA_044344715.1 Ilumatobacteraceae bacterium
TGCTGAGAATCCCCACCGAAACCTGCTTCTGGAAGGGTTGGAGGGGCCGAGAGGAATTCCTGACGGGGCGAGTCGGGGTGAGCGTGTTCATGGGTCTCCTTGGGGCGTGAGTGGGTGGAACCGCACCGTATGGACGCAAACTGCGCGGTGACAGGCACGGACGTACCGCACGTTCGGTTCGGGCGTGCCGATGCAGCAGGAAGGGGGAATCTGCATGGAGCAGGCGATCATCGCGGTGCCCGGACGCGCCGAAGCAGGAGTCACCGACGCAACGGTGAACGACCTCCAGCCCGTCCGGCAATCTCGCGGTTGACTCTCGGCTGGGTCGAGTTACCGCGCACCACTTGGGTGAATCGCCTTCGTGTTCACGAAGCGCGCATCAGCAGCAATGCCGCGAGTGATTGGCTGCAACAAGCTGCGTAGGCAGAGTGTCGAACATGGACTCAACGGCTTGGAAGGCCGCCGTTGTACGCCGCGTGGAAGGGAGATCCGGTGCGGGTCAACCTCGCCGACAACATTCGGACGGTCAGCAAGCAGTTCCCGAACCGCGGGTCGTGGGTTCGATTCCTACCGGGATTGCCAGCCGGTGAACCAGCTCTCACCCGAGGGACTGTTCGAATCCCAGGTTTCTATGACTGCGTGGAGCGCCCGCGGGCGTCGTCCTTGTTCGCCAGATCGCGCATGGTTGCAAGACCGAAGAAGAATGCCCCGGTCATCACGACGAAGAACACCACACAGCCAAAGGCGAATATCCCAGCTTGTGACACGGTCAATCTCGTTTCGGTAACGCCTGGATGAGGAACAGTCCGAAAGCAAGGATCGACGGCACCCATACGCCAACGAAGATGCCGTTCAACTTGTCGTCGACCGTACTGTCATTCGCGAAGTAGAGCCAAACGCTGAAGACGAAGCTTGCGAATGCGGCAAGCAGTGTCGTAACTCGAAGAATGGTGACTGGCTTCATGAATCGACAGTAACCCGCGGTAGTGGTCAATCGGCGGATTCGACGTCGTAATGCACCCGGCCATCGTCAACGACGGTTCGACCGCCGGGCTAGTTACTGTTGTTCAGTGAACCTCGAGGTGATCTCCGGGACCATCGCCACGATGTGCGGGATGGCCTTCATCTGGCCGCAGGTGTTCCGCATTTACCGGCACCGCACGGTGGAGGGTCTCTCGGCACCCACCGTGCTGGTCGGCTTGATCAATCCCGTGTTCTGGACGGTGTTCGGCTACTCGACCGGTCGCACTCTCGCGGTGTTCGCCAACGGCAACGTCGGAATCGCGTTCATCCTGATCGCCCTCCAGATGTCGCGGAAGAACGCGATCAACCCACTCGTTGCCGCGTCGATGTTCGTTGCAACGGTGGTCTACTGCCTGGTCATGAACGAGATATCGCCGTACGTGGTGGGAGTCACCGGTCTCGTCGTGTCCACGCCGATGTTCCTCCCGCAACTGTGGAAGGCTGTCCGCACGAGCGAGCTATACGGCGTGTCGGCATGGGCGAATCTCATCTTTTCCGTTCAGTGCGCCTTCTGGGTGGTGTACGGCATCGAGGTGGAGGAGTGGCTGTACATCTATCCCAATGCAATCCTGTTGCCCTGCGGGCTCATCATTGCCTGGAGGGTGATTCGCTCACGCCGGACGCTTCCAGTCGATGTCGCAGGTCGTCGATCGTGAACGTCCGTCCGGCGAACCCGGTGGAAGTGAAACGCCGCAGGTCCTTCAACCCGCTGCCCGTGAGCACGGCGACCGGACGAGCCGACGACGGCAAACGTCCGGTCTTCACGTCGTTGGCCAGCGCAGCCACCGCGAGCGCAGAAGCAGGTTCGACGAAGATGCCTTCCCGGGTGGCGAGATAGTCCTGCATCGACCACGCATCGGCGTCGCTCACCGAGCTTCCCCAGCCGCCGGACTCGAGCACCGACGATGCGGCAAGCTCGCCATCGGGCGGTGCGGGTAGCTGCAGGCCCGAGATCATCGAATTGCACGAGTCGATTCGTGGTTCGGCGATGTCGTGATTGAGGTAGCGGACGATCGGATCACAACCCGCCGGCTGCGCACAGATCACTCGTGCGTTCGATGACCGGCCCAGTCCCCGTGCCACGGCCACGAGTAGTCCGCCACCACCCGCAGGGACGTAGACGTGGGTGAAGTCCCCCTGTGCAAGGAGCTCGACGCCGATCGCCTCCGTCCCCGCCATTCCCTCTGGGTTGTAGCGGTACGCCGTTACGGAGAGCTTCAGGTGGTAGCGGGTCGCCAGCTCGCGGATGGCATCCATCTCTGCGATGCCGAGTTGCGACATGGGAATCAGCGTCGCCCCGTACGGAACGATTGATCGCACCTTCTCCGCCGGCGCGTCCGCGGCGATGCAGAGGAATCCGGGTAATCCGGCTTTCGCACCGTATGCCGACATCGATGCCCCACCGTTCCCGGATGACGTACCGATCCAGCCGCGCATCCCGCGACGCAGTGCATCCTCGATGGTGGCGGCGGCGATGCGGTCCTTGTACGAGCCGGTGGGGTTCATCCACTCTGCCTTTGCCGAGATCTCGTCAAGACCGAGCGATCTGGCGAGCTCGGAGAGCGGGAGAACTGGCGTGTTCCCCTCGCCGAGTGTCAGCGCCGGCACGGTTACCGGTCGTCCTTGGCGGCAAGGATCAATGCCGTATCGCCGATGTTGACCCGTGCGTCGCGTCGTCGCATCATGAGGTACCCCGCCTGCGGTGCACACATCTGGTCGATCAGCCTGCCATCGACGTCGACGATGTCGGCGAGGGCCTGTCCCGCGACGCATGGTTCGCCACTCTCCACCCGTGAGACCAGGTACCCCGAGGCTGGCGCGGTGATGCCGGCGTCGGTATTGCCGTCGCCGAGCACCCGGTTGCTCGACTCGGTGCGGGACGGTGCTTCGTCCACCATGGAGAGTTCGCGCAGTACGCGCAGCACGCCGGCGGTGTAGCCCGCGAGTTCGTCGTGTCGTACCGACCTTCCACCCCCACCTTCGGTGTAGATGGCCGGAATACCGAGGTCGAATGCGGCGGAGAGCGACCGTCCGGGTGCCGGCTTACCCGCGTGTCGCCACGTGAAGTCGGCAGCGAAGACGTCGGCAAGATGCCGGGATGTCGTAGCAACGCTGCCGCCGTCGTCCTGGAAGCCGCAGAGGAACGGCATCTCGAAGTTGGTTCCCGCGGAGTGAAGGTCGATGAGCAACTCCGAACCCCTCAGGACCTGCTCGGTGAGTTCGTGGGCAACGACGTCGGTCGCGGTGCCGTTTGCGCTACCGGGAAAGACGCGGGCGAGGTTCTTGCCGTCCACCGGGCTCTCGCGGGACGTCGCCTCCCATGCCGCAGGGTGTGCGGGGGCTACCGCCCGAATCGTTCCCCGGACCAGAGCGGATCGCAGGTAGCCGATCAACCAGCGGGCCGCGATGACCCCCTCGTATTCGTCGCCGTGGATCCCTCCGAGCAGTGCCACCGTCGGACCATCGGATGACGCAGCGATGGTCACCACGTGTGGTGGTTGGTGAGGCATCGGCGATTGCTAGGGAGTGGCAGCGGCGCGCGAGCGCTGTTCGCCCAGACCATCGATGCCGAGTCGCATCTCGTCGCCCACCGAAAGGTACCGCGGTGGGCGCAGGCCGAGCCCGACCCCCGCCGGCGTGCCGGTGTTGATGATGTCTCCCGGTTCGAGGACCATGAACTGACTGACGTACCAGACGAGATGATCAACCGGGAAGATCATGTCGGACGTGCTCTCGTTCTGCAGGCGTTGACCGTTGACCTCGAGGAACATGTGGAGGCGCTGCGGGTCGGGAACCTCGTCAGCCGTCACGAGCCACGGACCGAGGGGGTTGAAGGTGGCGCACGACTTGCCCTTGTCCCACTGACCGCCGCGTTCGAGTTGGAATTCGCGCTCGGACACGTCGTTGGATACCGCATAGCCCGCGACATGGGCGAGGGCATCTGCGGGGCTGGCGAGATACGAGACGGTCGATCCGATGACCACTGCGAGTTCGATCTCCCAGTCGGTCTTCTGTGACTTGTGCGGAATCCGCACGTCATCGTTGGGACCCACCAGCGTGTTCGGGGCCTTCATAAAGATGATGGGTTCCTTGGGAACCTCCATCCCCGACTCGAGTGCGTGGTTGCGATAGTTGAGGCCGATGCAGACGATCTTCTCCGGCTTACGGATCGGTGCGCCGATGCGCAAGCCCTTCTCGCGCAGCGGGCCGAGCTTGCCGTCGCCCAGGGCCTTGCGCAGTCGCTGGATGCCGCCGTCGGCGAAGAAGTCGGGATCGTAATCGGACGTCACCGAACGGGCATCGAGCACTTCCGACGAATCGGCCAGCTGCACGGCCGGAATCTCACGGCCGTGGTCACCCAGTCGAACGAGCCTCATACCTCAGCCACGACCTTTCCGGGATTCATGAGCCCGAGCGGGTCCACGGCTTTCTTGATCGAACGCATGAGATCCACGGCGTCGTTGCCGAGCTCGCGGACCAGGTACGGGATCTTTCCGACGCCGATGCCGTGCTCGCCGGTGCACGTTCCGCCCATGTCGAGGGCACGGGAGATGAGACGCTCATTGAACGATTCGACACGGTGCATTTCCTCGGCGTCGTCGGGCGTCACGACGACGATGACGTGGAAGTTCCCGTCGCCAACGTGCCCGATGATCGGACCGAGAATCCCCGACGCTGCGATGTCGGCGTGGGTTTGGGTGATGCAGTCCGCGAGGCGCGAGATCGGGACGCACACGTCGGTGACGAAGATCTGGGCACCGGGTCGCTGGGCACGGATCGCCCAAGCCGCGTCGTGTCGGGCCTGCCAGAGCACCGTCCGCTCCGCCTGGTCGGTGCTGAACGTGAACCCGGTTCCGCCGTGGTCCGCCAGGATCTCACCGGCCAACTTGGCTTCGTGTCGTACCACCTCGTCCGAGCCGTGGAACTCGAGCAACAACATGTTGCGCTCGGCGAGCGAGGTCTTCGAGTAGGAGTTCACGGCGGCCACGGCAGCCTTGTCGAGCAGTTCGATCCGTGCCACACCGATACCCAACTGGATGATGGCAATGACCGACGACACCGCCGAATGCAGGTCGTCGAATTGCACGGTTGCTGCCGCGGTCGCCTCGGGGATTCCGAAGAGGCGCAGGGATACCTCGGTGATGACGCCGAGCGTGCCTTCGGAGCCCAGGAAGAGATGGGTGAGGTCGTAGCCGGCGGACGTCTTCCGGGCGCGACGGCCGGTCTCAATGATCGTGCCGTTCGGCAGCACCACCTTGAGCGAGAGTACGAGTTCGCGCATCGCGCCGTACTTCACCGTGGTGGTGCCGGAGGCACCGGTTGCGGCCATGCCACCGATGGTCGCGTCGGCACCCGGGTCGACCGGGAAGAACAACCCGTACGGCACGAGTTCCTTGGCGAGTTGCTTGCGCAACACTCCCGCCTCGACGGTGCAGTCGAGATCGTCGCTACTGACCCGGAGAACGCGATTCATCCTCGACAGGTCGAGCGAGACCCCGCCGTGGAGCGCATTGACGTGTCCCTCGAGCGACGTTCCGACTCCGAACGGGATGACGGGTATCAGGTGGCTGGTGCAGATCGAGAGGCAGTCGGCGACGTCCTGGGTCGACTCGGCGAAGAGTACGAGATCCGGCTGGCCCGGGAGGTGGAAGCTCTCGTCGTGAGAGTGTTGGGCGAGTACGTCGCGCCCACGGGTGGCCTGGTTTCCGAAGCGCCGTTCGAGTTGCTGGAGACCGGCTTCACGTTGCCCGTGGTCCTCCCGCGCTCCAGGTCCCGAGTCAATCGTCGTCGACACGTCAGATCTTGCCGGTCGTCGATTCAATTCTCTGCCAGTCGGCCCTCAAGAGGCTGACCGTGGTGATGAGGTGGGTTCGCAGTGCCTCTGCGGCGAGTTCGTGGTCGCGCGAGGACAGGGCATCGACGATCGCCGTGTGTTCCTCGTCGGCGGCATCGTGGCGCACTTCCAACGACAATTGCTGGTACCGCTCGGCGTGCATCCAGAGCTGACGGATGATCCGCATCCGGCGTTCCGAGCCGCAGTTTTCGTAGATGCGGAAGTGAAAGTCGCGGTTGAGCTTCACCACGCGATTCGAGTCGACGTCGGCATAGGCCTTCGACATCTTCCCGATGAGGGACTGAAGGTCCGACAGGGCCTCGTCGCTGAACGGTTTTCCTTTGGCAACGGCATCAACTTCCATCGCGATCCGCACGTCGTACAGGTCCTCGAGGTCGACGAGTGAGACGGGCGTCACCCACGCGCCGCGATTGTGCCGGAAAAGGATGAACCCCTCGGCCTCCAGGATGCGCAGGGCCTCACGAACCGGAATGAAGCTCGTGCCGCAACGCTCGGCGATTTGCTTGGGGAGGATCTTGGAGTCCCGTTGATAGCGACCGGTGATGATGCCGTGGCGTAGGTGCTCGACGACATGGGCGACGGAACTGTCGTTTGACCGCTGCGTTCGCACGGACTTGCTCCGGGCCGTCGTACGTCCTTTCGCGGGCACGGGCAGATGCTATACGATTCCACCATCGGTTCACCAAAAACCAAGGCAAAGGTCCGGCCGTGATCACCCTGCACAACGACCGTTTGACCGTGCATCTCGACGAGAGTCGGGGAGCCGAGATCACTCAGATCACCGTTGGCTCGGTGGAACTGCTCGCGCATTACGACTGGGACAGTCCCATCGCTGCGAGCAGGAGCACGTCGTACGGCAAGCACCGTCATGACTGGCTCTCTGAGTATCGCGGGGGCTGGCAATTCCTGGTGCCGAATGCCGGGCCGGAGTGCGAGGTCGACGGCGTGAACCTACCCTTTCACGGTGAATGGTCGCGTACCAGCGTCGACGTGATTGCGCAGTCGGAGTCGATGGTGCGGGTCCGGGCCGGAACGCGGCTACCAATCACCGTTACGCGCGAGATCTCGTTGCACAGGAATCCCGACCGGGTGGAGATCTCCACCGAGGTTCACAATCCGTCGGGCGAGTCCACCTCGTTCATCTGGGGTGAGCATCCGGCATTCAGGGCGCTCGGTGGTGACTCGATCGACCTGCCGACCGCGAACGTCGCCGATGGGTCGGGTGCATCGTTGGGGAATTGGCCGCTCGATGGCTCGGGCCGTCTCGACGTCGTTGACGACGCCGCGCCACAGGAGACCGTGCACTTCATCACCGACCTCGAGCATGGTTGGGCCGCACTCAGGCGCACCGAGATCGGCGTCGCCATGGCGTGGGATGCCCGGGACTTCCCGCACGTCTGGTTGTGGCGTGAACACGGCAGCAAGGGCTTTCCCTTCTACGGTCGCGCGTCGTTGGTGGCCATCGAGCCGGCGTGCTCCTGGCCCGGGCTCGGACTCGCCGAGGCTCGACTCCGCGGTCAGGCGATCGAGCTCGCACCAGGTGCGACACGAAGCACGAGGATGTCACTCACGCCATTCGAACCGGGCGGAGCCAAGGTCACGCAGGTGACCGTGGATGGTCGCATCACGTTCGGTCGCTGAGCATGTTGCGGCGCCGGTCGATGCACAAGGGATTCCCTGCGGGGCGGAGTCGTTCCGTCGGCTGGTCGGTGTTCGACCCCGACGTCCTGATGCCGACCGCGGTGCTCCTGCGCTCCGCCCTGCGGAACAACAGCGCGGGCTTCGCCGACTACTGCTCCCGCCATCGGGTCTCGTTCGCGCCGCACGGCAAGACGACGATGTCGCCCGAGTTGTTCCGCATGCAGCTCGACGATGGTGCGTGGGCGATCACCGCCGCCACCACGTTCCAGGCAAGGACCATGGTCGAGCACGGCGTCCCGAGGGTGTTCATCGCCAACGAGGTCATCGCCCCGGGTGATGTCGCGTGGCTGGCCGTCGCAACCCGACGCGGGCACGAGGTGTACTGCTGTGTCGACTCGGTGGATGCAGTCAACCTGCTCGACGCCGGCCTCGGGGGGTTGACGAAGGACGGGAGGGTTCCGGTACTCGTCGAACTCGGGGTTCCCGGCGGGCGCACGGGATGTCGCAGTGTGAGTGAAGCGCTGGCAGTGGCGCGGCACGTGACGGCCAGTGCACGGCTCCGACTGGCGGGAGTATCGGGCTTCGAGGGCATCATCTCGGCGAACGAATCGAGAACTGCCGAAGAGCGCGTGGATGAGTTCCTGTCGCAACTGCGTCGATTGGCCGACGACATCATCGAACAACGGTTGGTCGACGTCTCCGGCGAACTGGTGATAAGTGCCGGTGGCAGCGTGTTCTTCGAACGGGTCGCTGCGACGTTGCATCGCGTGTATCCGACGATGCGGGAGCGGATCGTCATCCGTAGCGGGTGCTACATCAGCCATGATGACGGCGTGATCCACGAGCTGTCGCCGCTGGGAGCCACACCCCGTGACACGGGTGAAGTCTTCCGACCCGCCCTCGAGGTCTGGGGTGTGGTGTTGTCTCGTCCCGAACCGACGCGTGTCATCGTCGGTGTGGGTAAGCGTGACGCCTCCACCGACGGGCTCCTGCCGGTAGCCAAGAAGCGGCGTCGGCGGACCACCGACGTCGTCGAGCCGTGGACCTCGATCGGGCGGGCCGTCCGCGTGGACGACCAGCACACCTACCTCGACGTCCCCGAGTCGGACGACGTTGCAGTAGGCGACCTGGTGGGACTCGGAATCTCGCACCCGTGCACCACGTTCGACAAGTGGCGTGCCATTCCCATCGTCGACGACGACTACCGCGTGGTTGAGGTGGCCCGAACCTTCTTCTAGGCGTCGAACGAAGCGTCGTGCTCGAACGGGAACATCGGGCGTCGGCGCAGCGAGTAGTGCAACGTCGACAAATCGGCGCTCGTGCACCCCGGGGTGTTGAGCTGGATGAGCTCGCTGGCAATCGGCTCGAATGCGCCACGCGGCGAGTGGACTCCCTTGGCCACGATGACCTTGATGCGCGTCGGGTCGAGCCCGACGCTCGTCAATTCGGCACGGCTGGTGTTGCCCATCGGGCGCGAATTGAGCAGGACGAAATGGTCGTCGTCGGTGTGCACCAGGGCCCGCGCACCCGCGTTGAAGAAGCGGAAACCGCCGTGGGTCACACCAGTGTCCTCGAATCGGCCGTCGTCGACGTGCTTGACGACCCCGGTGATGTGCACGGGAGAACCGTGGAGGGAGTCCGTCTTGCCGCCCACCCGAACGTCCACCCGCGATCCGACCCCGGCGGCGTGACAGGCCTGGGCGCTCGCTGGATCACAGAGTGAATGGAAGAGTCCGCCGACCCCGAGACGCTGGGCGGCCGCCAGTACGTGTGTGGAGTCGGCCGGACTACCACCCCCGACGTTGTCCCCGACGTCGAGCAGTACGACGGGTCCGTGGGGTGCGGCTGCCGCACGCCGAAGCGCCGTGTCGAGGTCGACTCCATCACCGATGAAGTGATCCCGCATCCGCCATGCCTCGTTGGCCAGTGACCGTGCCAGTTGATCGGCGAGCGATGAATCGTCGTCGGTGATGACGATGAACGACATGCCGAGCTCGGGAACGTCGGCGTAGGGGAATCCCTCGATCACGCTCACCGACAGGACGTCGTCACGTCGCTGCATCTCGTTGGCGAGACCCACGAGGTGCGACATCGGGAAGTCGGAGGTGCCCTGCCGGAGGATGTTGATGGCCGCCGGAATCGGGACGAAGGCCGTGGTTGGCCGGACGTCGCCGCGTGCCGCTCTCACCGATAGGTCGGCGACCTGTCGGGCGCGCTCACGCGGGTCGACGTGCGGGTTGGTGAGGTACGCGTTGATCACCGTGCTGTTGCGCACCATGCGCTCGGAGACGTTGGCGTGCATGTCGAGTGCAACACCCACCACCACGTCGGGGCCGACGAGTCGGCGTACCCGCTCGATGATCTCGCCGTCGGCATCGGGCTGGTGTTCGGCGACCGCGGCGCCATGCAGCGCGAGCAGCACCACGTCCCACGGCCCGTCGGCATCGAGCCGCTCGAGCATGCGTCCGATCAACGTTTCGAATGCCTCTACGGTGATCGTGCCCATCGGGTTCAGGTCCGCGTGGAAGAGCGGTACCACGGTGAGATCGGGGAGCGAACGGATCTCGAGGAAGCCACCGAGCGTGGCCTTCGATTCGCCGTAGACGCGCACCAGGTCGTCGCCCTCGACCGGACCGGCGGCCATGAAGCGCTCGAGCGATGCTGTGACCGGCGCGAAGGTGTTCGACTCGTGATGAAAACCAGCGAGTGCGACTCGAAGATGCCGGGCTGCAGCGTTGATGCGAGCAACTCTAGGGTGACCCCACGGAAAACGAATGTTATAGAGTTGCCGAGTCACCCAACGGAGGAACCTCATGAAGTACCGACCACTCGGAACAACCGGTATAGACGTGTCGTTGCTCGGCTTCGGCATGTGGCCGATCGGTGGCACGCAGCACGCCGGTGACTACGGCAGCGTCGACGACGATGCGGCCATCGCCGCGATCAATCGGGCCCTCGACCTCGGGGTGACGCTCTTCGACACCGCCCCTGCATACGGCAACGGCCGCGCGGAATCCATCCTGGGATCCGCGCTGGGCACACGTCGTCGGGATGCCGTCATCGTCACGAAGTGCGCGGTGCACTGGGACTACGCCAAGGACCAGTGGGTCACGACGTCCAATCGTGAGGCGATCCTTGCCTCGGCAGAGCAGAGCTTGCAGCGCCTCCGCACCGACCACATCGATGTGCTCCTCATTCACGTTCCCGACCCCGACGGATCCCCGGCCGGTTCGATGGCGGCATTCCGTGAACTGGTCGACTCCGGAAAGGTTCGAGCGGTCGGCGTCTCCAACTTCACCACCGAACAATTGGACGAGTACCGCAAGCACGGTGTGGTGCAGGTACAACAGTCGGGCTACAACATGCTCGACCGACGGACGGAGTCGACGATGGTTCCCTACGTTCGATCGCACGAGATCGGCTTCATGACCTACGGATCGCTCTGCCACGGGCTGTTCTCGGGAACGTGGAACTCGCAGACGTCGTTCCCCGGCGGCGACTGGCGATCCAAGGGGGACGTCTTCGGCCTGCCGCTGTTCGCAGGCGACAACCTCCGCAAGAACGTCGCCATGGCGGACCAGTTGAAGGAGTTCGCACGGGCACGCTCCCGCACGCTCCCTCAGTTGGCCATCGCCTGGGTGGCGATGCACGAGTTCGTCAGCACCTGTCTCGCCGGGATGATTACCCCGGCCGAGGTCGAGGACAACGTCGCCGGAGTGGACTGGACGCTCTCCCCGGCGGAACTCGCGGAGGTCGATCGCATCCTCGCCGGGGCAGCCGGCACGGAGGGTGCCGACCACTATGTCGTCAAGTAGGTCGATGCCGTCGCGCCCCGGGTCGGGCGCTCGGAACGTGCCGTGAACATCGTCGGTATCGAAACGATCCTGCCGGGGGATCAGTCGCCACTACCCGAGATCGTGTTCGTGCGCGTATATACGGACACCGGAGTCGTCGGACACGGCGAGACGTACTACACGCCGCGGGCCGTGGCGGAGTACCTGCACGAGTTCCTGGCACCCCGACTGCTCGCACACGGTGGATGTTCCCCGGAGGCACTCTGGGAACACGGGTACCGGTCGGCGGCCCGATTCGGTGGACGCGGACTGGAGATGCGGGCACTGTCCGCGGTCGATGTCGCCGTCTGGGATGCGTGTGCGGTCAGTGCCGGTATGCCGCTGCATGCGATGTGGGGAGGACCGACCAAGGATCGTCTCTCCACCTACAACACCTGCGCCGGGCCGAGCTACGGAAGGAGCTGGCGAATCGGCGGGGCTTCCGTCGGTCGCGGGAAGTACGAGGACTTCGACTCGTTCTTCAACCGCCCCGGCGAACTCGCCGTTGAGCTCGTCGAGGAGGGATTCTCGGGGATGAAGATCTGGCCGTTCGATCGGATGGCATCGTTTCCGGGTGCGCCGACCATCGATCCCTCCGATCTGCGGAGGGGAGTGGAGATCTTCGAGAAGATTCGCGCCGCCGTCGGGTCGGACATCGAGATCATGGCGGAAGGTCACGGGATGTGGTCGGTTGCGGCTGCCAAGACCATCGCCAAGGCGTTGGAGCCGGTGAAACCGGCATGGATCGAGGACTTCATCCTCGCCGACCAGCCTGCGTTGCTTCGCGAATTGAAGCAGAGCACCACCATTCCGCTGCTTGCCAGTGAGTACCTCATCTCCCGGTTCGAGTACGCCCCGATCATCGACCAGGGTGCTGCCGACATCATCATGATCGACCCGACGTGGTGCGGGGGTATCACCGAGTCACGTCGCATCGTCGCCCTCGCCGACGCGGCAGGACTTCCCGTGACGTTCCACGACTGCACCGGGCCGTTCACGTTGCTCGCCGGCATCCAGCTGTCCTTCGGCTCGACGAACGTGCTGTACCAGGAGGTCGTTCGCGCCTACCTGCACTCGGTGTATCCCGAGTTCGTGGATGAATTGCCCCCGTTGCAGCAGGGCAAGTACCTGCCGCCCACACGACCCGGCATCGGCGCCGTACTGCAGCCCGACATCGTCGATCGACCCGGCGTCGAGGTACGGCTGACCGGCAGGCGTTAGCGCCCGGATCTAGCGCGAAGCGTGCTGCAGGACGCGTCCCGGACGCTCGTCGGTGATGGTGCCCTCGTCGAGCACCACACGACCGTTCACGAATACATGGGTGATACCGACCGGACCCTCGGGTGCCTTGCCGAAGTCGGCGCGATCGATGACGTGTTGCGGATCGATCAGCACGAGGTCCGCCGCCAGTCCCGTGGCGATGCGACCCCGATCGTGGATTCCGAGTCGACGCGCCGGCTCGTGGGTCATCTTTCGCACGGCATCCGCGAGTTCGAGCACGCCCCGCTCCCGCACGTAACGACCCAGCACCCGCGGAAACGTGCCGAAGTTGCGCGGATGGGGGCGGGCGCACGGCTGATGGAGCGAGAT
>JBIJCI010000080.1:0-3476 GCA_044344715.1 Ilumatobacteraceae bacterium
GCACGGTCGATCGAATAGAGGTCCGTTCGATCCGGGTTCGCGTTGGTGTCGAGGATCGGGGCCGCAGCCAGCTGCCAGACCTGCATCGACCCCGCGAGCATCCTCTGCATGAACGTCGCGACGTCAGCGAGACCGTCCGGTGACACGTCAAGACCGGGCGGTAGGTCGAGACCGGGCCCCACGCGCTCGACGACACCGTTCCACACTTCGCGATGCCGGGCGAAGCGTTCGGACTCCTTCTCGTTCGGACGACGAGCGAGCAGGATGTCGACGACCCGATCGACCGTGTACGAGCTCTCGCCCGCACCCGCCAGGGTGGTTGCGGTTCCGTCGGCGGCAACGGCGACCACGTCCCGATCCAACAACACGTCGACACCACCCAGCGGGGCGAGTACGTCGATGAGTTCCGCCCGCCCGAACACGCCGGTGGTCGTGAACGAAACGTCGAGCAAGCCCTGAACCTCGTCGGAGAGACCCGCCATGCCGTCGGCTGCGTAGACATCAGCAAGGCGGCGCGGAAGCCGCGGCTCTGCGTTGGTGTCGGCATCGACGATGGTTTCGGTTGCTGACCCGATCGGCAGCAACACCACGGTGCCGCCGACTCCGCTCGCATCGAGAACGGCGACGAAGAGGTGGCTGAGTTGCCCACCGGTGCCGGGCACCGCCACCAGGGCAGTCGGCGTGTCGGGGACCGTGATTGTGTCGGCGGCCAGCGTGGTTGCCGACCCGGAATCAAGCAACTGGTTCCACGCCAACACCACACCGAGCGGGAGCAGGAGCGCAGCAGTGACGCCGGATGCCACCGCGATTCGTAGCGCGCGAAGTTGACGCGACCGGAACGTGGTCACGTGCGATTTCCCGCATCGGCCGTCGATGGGAGTGGACTCCGATCGATGCCGTACAAACTCCTCGAGCGGATCTCGGCGACCACCGCGGAAGGGACGTCACCCGACACGTCCTGCCCCGCACGTATGCGCTCGCGCAGATCACTGCTGCTCACATCGACGGCGTCAACTTTGAGGGAGTGCCACCCGGGCCGCACGACCGCGAGGTGCCCCGGTCGATCAGCCACCACCACGGTTGCAACCCGCTCGATCTCGGATGCCTCGTGCCACGTCGGGAAGCCTTCCACCAGGTCTCGACCGATGATGAGATACAGCTCGGCCTCCGGCTCGAGGTTCGCGAGTTCCCGGAGGGTGGTGATGGTGTAACTCGGACCGACGCGGCGAATCTCGATGTCACTGACCTCGAGACCAGGGAGGGTCCGACCGTCGGCACCCCGAACAAGGGCGGTCACCATCGCGAGACGGTCCTGCGCCGGGGAGACCAGCCGGTAGGGGGACTTCTGCCAGGGGTCGCCGGCCACGACGAGGAGCACCCTGTCCAGTCCGAGTCGGTCGCGGGCCGCCTCGGCAACCGCAAGGTGGCCACGGTGGGGGGGATCGAACGTGCCGCCGAACACCCCAATCCGCAACGGCACGCCGAAAGCCTAGAAGTTGCGGGGGTGAGCCTCCCCGCAGGATTGCTACGGGAACCAACTCGTACCGAGTGGTGACCGCGCTTTTATCGCTTTCGAAGTGAAATTTGCAACATTGTCCTTGACAAGGTGCGTGACAATCCTGTAACTTCGCTACTCCCCCGAATACCTCGAAATCCCCCCACAACCCCCCGACGCCACTCACCACCCCTCGTGGGTGTCGTGTGTCGTCTCCCCAGAAAAAGAAAGCACCAAACATGTCTGACTCCATCGGTCTCTACCTCAACGACATCGGCAAGGTTCCGCTCCTGACCGCCGAAGACGAGCGCACCTTGTCGAAGGCCATCGAGGCCGGTCGCGCCGCCGAAGCCAAGTTGAAGAAGGGTCAGCGCTCCGCGGCGCTGCGTAAGGACATGCGCGATGCCAAGCGGGCCAAGGATCGCTTCATCCGCGCCAACCTGCGACTGGTCGTGTCGATCGCCCGTCGTTACCCACTGCCCCAGGGCATGGACCTCCTCGACCTCATCCAGGAGGGCAACCTGGGTCTTGAACATGCCGTCGACAAGTTCGACTGGCGTCGTGGCTTCAAGTTCTCCACCTACGCCACGTTCTGGATTCGTCAGGCAATCGGTCGCGCGCTCGACCAGAAGGCCAGCCTCATCCGCATTCCGGGTGACCGTTCTGCCAATCTCCGTGCGGCCCTGCGCCAGGGTTCCGGGGATGCCGAAGGTCTCTCCGCGGAGAACGCCGAGTTGCACCGCCTCACCACCCCGGTGTCGCTCGACAAGCCGATCGGCGACGATGGTGACGCGACGCTCGGCGACCTGGTGCCCAACCACGACATGAGCCCCGAAGAGGCCGTCATGTCACGGGCATCCGACGACATGCTCAACAAACTGCTCGACACCCTCGACCCCCGTGCCCGCTACGCGGTCGAAGCCCGGTTCGGATTGTTCGGTGGCGAGAAGAAGAGCTTCCGCGAAGTCGGCGAGGATCTCGGTGTCACCGCCGAGGCCGCCCGCCGTCTGGTCAGCCGGGCCGTCGAATCGCTCCAGGAAGACGCCCCCGACTACCTGACGGTCTGACGGTCTGACGGTCTGACGGTCTGACGGTCTGACGGTCTGACGGTCTGACGGCCGTAGCCCGTTTGGCTTACGGGCTACGGGTGCAATGCACGTCCGTAGCCTGAGTACCGAGGTCGGCATGCCCAAGAACTGGACGAAGAACACCTGGCAGGCGCTTCCTGCCGTACAGCAACCGGAGTGGCCCGACGCTGCCGCCCTCGATCGGGCACTGAAACAGATCGAGTCGTACCCGCCGCTCGTGTTTGCCGGGGAGGCGCGAACGCTGCTCGCGTCGCTCGGTCAGGTGGCCAACGGCAATGCGTTCCTGCTGCAGGCCGGTGACTGCGCCGAAAGTTTCGAGCAATTCACCGCGGTGAACATTCGTGAGAAGCTCCGCGTCATCCTGCAGATGGCGGTGGTACTCACCTATTCGATGGGCGTGCCCGTCGTGAAGGTTGGGCGAATTGCGGGACAGTTCGCCAAGCCGCGCTCATCGGCAACCGAACGAATCGGCTCGCGTGACCTCCCCTCGTTCCGAGGACACATGGTCAACGATCCGGCCACCCACGAAGAAGCGCGAGTCCCCGATCCCCAACGTCTCGTTCAGGCATACCACCAGTCGGCCAGCACGCTCAACCTGCTGCGCGCGTTCACCAAGGGTGGCTTCGCCGACCTCAACCGTGTGCACGCCTGGAACCAGGAGTTCGTTTCCACGAGCGCCGAAGGGCAGCGATACGAGAAGATGGCCGCCGAGATCGAGCGTGCCCTCGCCTTCATGCGCGCCTGCGGCGTCGACACCGAGAGCCACAGTGCTCTCCACGAGGTCGACGTCTACACCTCGCACGAGGCGCTGATTCTCGGGTACGAAGAGGCGCTGACCCGCCAGGACTCGCTGACCGGCCATTGGTACGACTGCTCGGCGCACATGTTGTGGA
>JBIJCI010000048.1:0-12808 GCA_044344715.1 Ilumatobacteraceae bacterium
GAACCGACGGAATCACCGACCGCACGTCGAACACACTGCGCACCGCCACTGCATGGATCGCACCGCCGCTCACTCCCCCGCCGCCGTTACCGAGGACCGGTCGCCGCAGGTTCGTATCGATCCGCATGCCGAGCACCGTATTCGCGAGCACCAACGCATCAGCGCCCGCGGAAACCACCGCCTCGGCCACGGAAATCAGTCGATCGGTATTCGGACTCAGCTTCACCCAGACGGGAACCGCCGCCGGCAGGGATCGACGCACGCCGGCGACGACACCAGCCGCCTGTTGCGCGTCGTGGGCAAACATCGACCGCGCGTGCTCGAGATTCGGACACGACAAGTTGACCTCGATCGCGGTGAGGCGATCGCCGACTCCCGCGAGGTCACGTGCCGCCGCTTCGAATTCTCCCTGACGGAAACCCCAGATACTCGCCACGACCCGTGCACCCCGACGCTCCAGCCGCGGTAGACCGTCGACGATCCACTCCGCGGTCCCGTTGCCCTGCAGACCGACGGCGTTGATCATCCCCCCGTCGACGGCATGCACTCGCGGTGACGGATTGCCCTGCCATGGGAACGACGCCATCGACTTCACCACCACCGCACCAATCGTCGCGAGGTCGACGTAGGCGGCGAGTTCATCCGAGTGCCCCGCGGTTCCGGAGGCCGTCATCACCGGACTCGCAAGCGTCACCCCGCCGATCCTCGCGGAACGATCGATCATCCGACCGACCCGTGGTACTCCTGCAGCGAACGAATGCCCAGTGCCCGCGTCTGTCGTTCCTGCATGCCCTGTACCGCGGCACGTGCGGCACGGACCGTCGTCACGAGCGGCACCCCGTTCACGTTGGCGGCCCTGCGAATCGCCTCCCCGTCGCGTCGCGTACCCGAATCCTGGGGGGTGTTGATGACGAAGTCGATCTCTCTGCGCGCAATCAGTTCGACAGCATCCTCGAGCCGTGCGTCGTGTTGCGAGACCTTGCCGACGACATGCTCCACCTCGACACCACCTGCGGTAAGCACTGCTGCCGTGCCGGCCGTGGCCACGATCCTGAGGCCGATCGCCCGCAGGGCACCGCCGATTTCAACGGCCGCAGGCTTGTCGCGGTCGTTCAACGACACGAATACACGTCCGGTTCGTGGCAGCTCGGTGCCGGCCGCCGACTCCGCCTTGATGAATGCCCGACCGAAGGTGGTGTCCATTCCCATGACCTCCCCCGTCGAGCGCATCTCGGGTCCGAGCGACGCGTCCACTTCGGGGAACCTGCTGAACGGAAGCACGGCCTCCTTCACGCTCACGTGGCCGGCGGCGGCGGCCCGAACCAGGCCCTCGGCACGCAGCTCCGCGAGTGTCGCACCGAGCATCACGCGACTCGCGATCTTCGCCAATGGAACCCCCGTTGCCTTGGCGACGAAGGGCACCGTCCGACTCGCACGCGGATTCGCTTCGATTACGTACACCTTCCCGTCCGCGACCGCGAACTGCACGTTGATGAGTCCGCGCACGTCCAGCGCCTCGGCGATGCTCCTCACGTACGCGTCGATGGTTGCAATCACCTCGTCCGACAGCGTCTGCGGCGGTAGCGCACACGCAGAGTCGCCCGAGTGGATTCCCGCTTCCTCCACGTGTTCCATGGTCCCGCCGATGAGAACTTCGCCGCCGGCATCGCGTACGGCGTCGACGTCAACTTCCGTTGCACCCTGGAGGAAACGGTCGATGAGCACCGGACGTGTCGCCGACAAACCACCCTCGCGACCGAGCGAACCGAAGCGTTCCATCTCGGCCATTGCCTCGGACAACTGCCGGTCGTCGTGCACGATGCGCATGGCACGTCCTCCGAGCACGTAACTCGGTCGGACCAGCACCGGATACCCCGTTGACGCCGTGACCGCCCGTGCCCCGGCGATGTCGGTCACCGTCGCCCCCGGTGGTTGGGCGATACCCAGCCGCTCGCAGAGTTCGCTCCAGCGTTGGCGATCCTCGGCGACGTCAATCGACGCCGGAGAGGTTCCTGCAACCAATCCGGCGGGAATCGTTCCGGCCAGCTTGAGCGGCGTTTGCCCGCCCAGTGAGACGATCACTCGCGGAGGCCTTCCCGCGGCCTTCGTCTCGGCCGCGATCACGTTCATCACGTCCTCGGTCGTGAGCGGCTCGAAGTAGAGGCGGTCCGACGTGTCGTAGTCGGTGGACACCGTCTCCGGGTTGCAGTTGAGCATGACCGTCTCATAACCGGCCTCACGGAGTGCGAAACTTGCGTGCACGCAGCAGTAATCGAACTCGATGCCCTGACCGATGCGGTTGGGACCGCTACCGAGGATGATCACACGCTCCTTGTCGGATGTCCGAACCTCGCACTCGTCCTCGTAGGTGGAATAGAAGTACGGGGTCTGCGCCGCGAACTCGGCACTGCACGTATCGACCGACTTGTAGGTCGGAACGACACCCAACGATTCCCGCATCGTGCGAATACGGTGTTCGTCGACCCGCCAGAGCCACGCAAGCTGGGCGTCGCTGAAGCCGAGTCGCTTCGCGCGGCGCCACGCCCGGACGTCGAGCGACTCCGGAGTCGTTGCCGCGAGCACCTCCCGCTCCTCGTAGATCGCCTTCATCTGGTCGAGGAACCAGATGTCGATTCCCGAAACCTCGTTGATCCTCTCCAGATCGATGCCGCGACGGATGCACTCCCCCACCTGGAAGACCCGGTCGGGCGTCGGCGTTGCCACGGCTGCGAGAAGCTCCCCGTCGTCGATCGACGCGAAACTCCCCTCGGCCGGGTCGCAATTCAGTCCGCTCCGGCCGATCTCGAGCGATCGGAGCGCCTTCTGCAGACTCTCGGGGAACGTACGTCCGATCGCCATCGCTTCACCGACGCTGCGCATCTGGGTGCCGAGCACGTTGCTCGCCCCCTCGAACTTCTCGAATGCCCAGCGCGGAACCTTGGTGACTACGTAGTCGATCGTCGGTTCGAAGCTGGCGGGGGTCTTCTTGGTGATGTCGTTGGCTATCTCGTCCAGGGTGTAACCGACGGCCAGCTTTGCGGCGATCTTTGCGATCGGGAATCCGGTCGCCTTCGAGGCCAACGCCGACGACCGCGACACCCGCGGATTCATCTCGATCACCACCTGCTCACCGGTGCGCGGATTCACCGCGAACTGCACGTTCGAGCCGCCGGTTTCCACGCCGACGCGGCGGATGCACGCGAATGCGGCGTTGCGCATCTCCTGGTACTCCACGTCGGAGAGCGTCATGGCCGGCGCCACGGTGATCGAATCGCCGGTATGCACGCCCATCGCGTCGACGTTCTCGATCGAGCAGATGATGACGCAATTGTCTGCCCGGTCGCGCATCACCTCGAGCTCGTATTCCTTCCATCCCTTGATCGACGTTTCGATCAACACCTCGTTGATCGGACTCGCGGCCAGACCGGCGGTAACGATGCGCTCGAACTCCTCCATGTCGTTGGCGATACCGGTGCCCCGGCCTCCGAGGATGTAGGCGGGTCTGATGATGACGGGGAGCATCACCTGCTGCAGCACCTCCTCGGCCTCCTCGTACGAGTGCGCGATTCCGCTGTTGGGCACCTTGAGGCCGATTTCGATCATCGCCTCCTTGAACTTCTCGCGATCCTCGGCGGTCGCGATGGCCTGCGCATTCGCCCCGATCAACTCGGGCGTGCCCGGCACACCGACCAACCTTCGCTCGAAGAGCGCCATCGCCAGGTTGAGGGCCGTCTGGCCGCCCAGCGTCGGCAGTACGGCGTCGGGCCTCTCCCGTTCGATGATCGCCGCGAGAACGTCGGGTGTGAGCGGCTCGATGTAGGTACGGTCGGCGAAGTCCGGATCGGTCATGATCGTGGCCGGGTTCGAGTTGGCGAGGATTACCCGGTACCCTTCCGCGCGCAGCACCCGGCACGCCTGCGTGCCCGAATAGTCGAACTCGCACGCCTGTCCGATGACGATCGGCCCCGAGCCGATGACGAGGATGCTCCGGAGGTCGTTGCGGCGCGGCATTATCGAGCACCCCCGCTCATCATGTCGGCGAACCGGGCGAACAGGTACCGCGAATCGTGCGGCCCCGGGCCGGCCTCCGGATGGTATTGCACGCTGAACGCCCGCTTGTGCCGCACCTGCATGCCCTCATTGGTCTGGTCGTTGAGGTTCACGTGGGTGACGTCCACCCGACCGACCAATGATGCGGGGTCGATGCAGAAGTTGTGGTTCTGGCTGGTGATCTCGATCCGACCGGTCGCGTTATCGCGAACCGGATGGTTGGCCCCGTGGTGGCCGAAGGGAAGCTTGAACGTCCGCCCGCCGAGCGCGAGTCCGAGCAACTGGTGCCCGAGGCAGATGCCGAAGATCGGAACGTCGGCGTCGAGCAACGTGCGGATGTTCCCCGGTGCATCCGTCACCGTCTCGGGGTCGCCCGGACCGTTGGAAAGGAAGACCCCGTCGGGCTTGCGTGCCAACACCTCCGCTGCAGGGGTGCCAGCCGGCACGACGTGCACGTCGGCGATGCCGCTCAGGCACCGCAGGATCGTCGCCTTGATACCGAAGTCGTAGGCCACCACGCTGAACGGCCGGACACCCTCGGGCGCCGTACTCCGCACGTCGTACGCTGCGGCCGCCGTGACGTCCGCAACGAGATTCCTGCCCGCCGTGCCCCGTTCCACGGCGAGCGCTGCACGCAGCGTGGCTTCGTCGGCGGTACCGAACGCGCCGATCATCGCACCCGAGTCACGCAGTACCCGGGTGAGACGTCGCGTATCGATGCCCGAGATTCCGGACAGGTTCCGCTCGCGCAGGAACCCCTCGAGGGATTCGTCGCTGCGCCAGTTGCTCCGACGACGGGCCATCTCGCGGATGATCACCCCGCGCGCGTGAATTTTCGGGGCTTCGTTGTCGAGCCGCGAGGTGCCGTAGTTCCCGATATGCGGCGTGGTGAAGGTGACGACCTGCCCGGCATAACTGGGGTCGGTCAACACTTCCTGGTAACCACTCATTCCCGTGTGGAAGACGACCTCACCGGATGCAACGGGAAGGTTGGCGCCGACGGCCTCACCCTCGAACACACTGCCGTCGGCGAGGATGAGGTGCGACGTTCGCGGTGTCATCGGCGAAGTTCCCCGTCGCGCACCGTGAACGCTCCGTTGAACAGCGTGTGGCGCACCTTCCCGCGAAGCGTCATTCCGACGAACGGTGTGTTGCGACTCTTGCTCAGCATGCGGCTCGGCTCGACCTGCCAGGTGACGGCCGGGTCGAAGACCACGAGGTTGGCGGGGGCGCCCGGTGCCACATCACGACCGTGTCGGTCGTGGACTCCGGCGATGCGCGCCGGATTGATGGACATCAGTCGTACGAGTTGCGGCAGTCCGATCTCCAGGGCCCCGATGGCAACCCCGAGCGCGGTCTCGAGGCCCAGCATCCCGGGTGGCGCGAGATCGAGCGACAATTCCTTGTCGCGGCGGGGATGCGGCGCGTGGTCGGTGGCGATCGCGTCGATCGTCCCGTCCACCACACCGGCTCGCAGCGCTGCGATGTCCGCCGGCGATCGCAGCGGCGGATTCACCTTGTACACGGTGTCGAAGGTCGCAAGACGGCTTTCGTCGAGGGAGAGGTGGTGCGGTGTCACCTCGGCGGTGACCGGCAAGCCGTCGCGCTTTGCGGCACGCACGAGATCCACGCTTCGTGAGGTTGACAAGTGCAGCAGGTGGATCCTGGCACCGGTCAGCCTCGACAACTCGATGTCGCGGTAAACCATGAGCTCCTCGGCGATCGCCGGCCAACCAGGGAGCCCGAGCGTCGTGCAGCACTGACACTCGTTCATCACTGCGCCCTTCGTCAGGCTCACAACCTCGCAATGCTGGGCCAGCGTGACGCCGAGACCCCTCGCGTACTCCATGGCTCGTCGCATCAACAGCTCGTCCTGCACACCGTTGCCGTCGTCGGTGAAGATGCGCACGCCGGCCGCCGCCAGCTCCGCCATCGGGGCCAATGCCTCGCCCTTGCGACCCAGCGTGATGCAACCGCTGGGAACCACCTCGACGAGTCCGGCCCGCCGCCCTTGCTCGCGAACGAAGTCGACCACTGCGACGCTGTCGTGCGGTGGATCGGTATTGGGCATCGCAACCAGGGCCGTGTACCCACCCTTGGCCCCGGCGCGACTACCGGTTTCGATCGTCTCCGCCTCTTCCCTGCCCGGCTCGCGTAGATGAGTGTGCAGATCGACGAATCCCGGGGCAATCACGCACCCACCCGCATCGACGACGTCGGTACCGTCGATGCCACGGCCGACTTCCACGACGATTCCGTCCTCGATCGCCACGTCGGAGACCGACTCCCCGCGGGAATCCACGATGCGGCCCCCGCGCAGGACGATACGACCACTCATGATGCGACCTGCTGCAGGTTGCTCGACGATGACTCCCCCGCGAGGAGGTCGAAGAGAACCGCCATTCGCACCGAAACCCCGTTGGCGACCTGCCGGTGAATCAGCGAGTTCGACAGGACCGAGGGATCGATGAGCATCTCGACCCCACGGTTCATCGGTCCGGGATGCATGACGACTGCATGGGCGGGCAACTTGTCGGCGCGTGCGGCGTCGAGACCGTACGTCTCGGCATACTCCCGGAGGTTCGGCACGTGCCACTGTGCCATACGTTCGCTCTGCAACCTCAGCATGTACAGCACGTCGGTACGCGACAGCACGTCGTCGAGCCGGTACGAAACCCCGACCGGCCAGTGGCTGACGTCGGGTGGGAGCAGGGTCGGGGGTGCAACGAGAACCACCTCTGCACCGAGCATGCTGAAGGCCGCCACGTTGCTCCTTGCCACGCGACTGTGCTTGATGTCCCCGACGATCGTCACCGTGAGGCCGTCGAAGCGTTGCTTACCGAGGGCCTCGCGCACCGTGAAACAGTCCACCAGCGCCTGTGTGGGGTGCTGATGCCAACCGTCACCGGCGTTCACGATCGATGCGTTGGTCCATTCACTGATCTGCCAGGGAATTCCGGTCGACTTGTGTCGAACCACGAACGCATCCACCCCCATGTCGGTGATCGTCTCCACGGTGTCGCGCAGACTCTCCCCTTTGTTGACGCTGGAGGTCGACACACTGAACGTCATCGTGTCGGCAGAGAGACGCTTCGCGGCGGTCTCGAAGGACAGTCGCGTGCGCGTCGAGTCCTCGAAGAACAGGCTCACGATCGTGCGACCCCGCAGTGCCGGCACCTTCGGCACTGGCCTGCGGTTCACCTCCACCATGTGATTGGTGAGCGACAGCAAGCGCTCGAGGCCGGCTTCCCCGAGCTCCTCGATGCTGCGCAGGTGCTTCACCTTGGCGCTCCCGGGGTGACGACGACGCCGTCGGCAGTGGCCCGAACGTCATCGTCCATTCGCGTTGGCAGGTTCTTGCCGACGTAGTCGGGGCGGATCGGTAGTTCGCGATGACCGCGATCAACGAGCACTGCGAGCTGTACCGCCCGCGGGCGTCCGTAGGTATTGATGCCCTCGAGGGCCGCCCGCACGGTTCGACCGGTGTAGAGCACGTCGTCGACGAGGACCACGGTGGTGTCGTCGACGCCGAATTCGATGCGACTGATGGCCCCGGGAACGACGGGTCGCAACCCGATGTCGTCACGGTGCATGCTGACGTCGAGGTAGCCGACCGGCACCCGCGCCTGTGGCTCGATGTCGTTGATCACAGAACCGATGGCATCCGCGAGCCATGCACCGCCGCGTTGCAAACCGACGATCGCGAGCCGGTCTCCCCCGTGGTGCCGCTCGAGGATTTCATGGGCGATTCGGGTAACGGCGCGCCTGACGTCGTCAGCCGACATCACTTCGTTACCCACCAGCTTCTCCTGCCGTTCGGGCCTCACGGGACCCGTTTGACGGTCGCCCTATCGTACTCGCTCGAACACCGTCCACCAGTCATTGCCGTAGACGACCTCGAACGCGGCGCGCTCCGTCTGCCAGACGGCAGCAACCTCACCTTCCGGTTCGCGGGGAAGGATCACGTAGTCGACCTCGTCCGCGAAGGGCAGTCGGTCACCCTTGGCAAAGACGTTCGGGCCGTACAGCACCCGCTGGAACGGCGTGGGAAACACGTAGATCCGTTCGCGGCGCGCCATGTGCGCGGTCAACGTGTGGTACGCCGCTACCACGGCATCGGCCGGAACCTCGTTGATTGCCTCGTGTGCGGCGGCCACCGATGGGTGCGCGGGTGACCACGTCGGCAGATTCGTACGCATGAACGGCAGGGGTGTCCACACGAACGCGCAGACGAGACTGGCGACGAGCATGGCACCGACCAGCCATGAGCGCAGGTGCTCGGCCATTCGGGAGACGGCGTACACCGAACCGATCACCACGATCGGCACGAACTGCACCGAATAGTGGTATTCGATCTGACTCTGGTACCAGAAGGTGCTGACGAGATTCGATAGCAGCGGCAACGTACCGAGGAGCACGATCTCCGGGCGCAACAGGGCGACGAAACCCACCGGCGCCAAGATCTGGAGGAGATAGAGCGGTCGTTCGCCCGATACGAGGTGTCGCACCAGCTTGTCGGGCCGGGTGAATGCCGTACGCAAGAGCCCGCCGAAACCACCGAACGGGAGACGCCACTCGTTGCGGTACGGTACCCCCACGATGCCCCGCATGACCGCGAACATGAGGAGGACACCAATCCAGATCGATCCGAACACGGTGATGAGCCCGAACTTGCGATCGCGGCGCAGTGCAACCCAGGTGCCGAGCGCTGCAACGAACAACGCGGTGTCCTCCTTCACGAGCAGGATGAGCACGGTTGCAGCGACGTATTGTCCCCACCGTTGGGAGACTGCGGCATAGATTGCCCACGCAATCAGGGGCGCCAATGCCGAATCGGGGTGGAAGTTCTCCAGTCCCGTGTAGGTGAGCGCCGGGTGCACCAGGTAGGCCACGACGGCCACGCACGACATCGGCAACGACCCGAGCAACGTCTGCGCCGTCTTCCAAACCGGTAGTGCGCCGATTCCGAGCACCACGGCCTGCACGACGAACAGCAATCCCGTCGATCCGACGAGCCAGTAGAGCGGAACCAGCGGCAGGAGGATGAATGACGTGTGGTCCCCGAACAGGTTCCGCCCCATCAACGTGACGAACGGCGCCCTTCCCTGTGACAGCAACCAGATGCCCTGGTCGTACAAGCCGAAGTCGTACGCCGACGTGCCGAGACCGAAATGATTGAGCGTCGTTCGCGTGGCCAGCCAGGTCGTATAGGTGACGCTCGACAGGATCGCCAGTACGTGCCAGACCGTGAGTGCCCGGCATGCCAGCCACGCCGCCTCGAGATTGCGGCGGACGTCCGTGGCCATCCGCCCGTTCTAGTCGGTCTTGCTGTCCGTCGGAAGAGCGTTCCCCGAGTCTCCGTTGCGCACGCTCCGAGCGATCGCGGCGAGCACACCGTTGACGAACGCCCCCGAATCGTCGGTTCCGTACCGTTTGGCCAGCGACACCGCCTCGTCGAGGATTACCGCGGATGGTACGTCGTCTCGCGCTATCAGTTCGTACGTGGCAATCCGTAGGACGTTGCGGTCGGTGGCGGCCATCCGGTCGAGTGTCCAGGAGTGGCTGTGCGAAGCGATGATCGGGTCGATTCGCTCGCGACTCGAGGAGACGCCGTCAACCAACGAGAGTGTGAGATCGTCGAGTGGCGCCTGGATCCGGCCGACCACCTCGGAGGCGGGACATCCCCGGATGTCGGCTTCGAACAACACGTTGAGGGCCCGTTCGCGGGCGTCGGAACGCGGGTCGAACTCGCGGTTCCAGTCGTCCTGGTCGTTGGCCACCGGGAACGACCGTCAGACGCGGGTGATGTAGTCGCCCGTACGGGTGTCGACCTTCACCTTGTCGCCGATGTTCACGAACAGCGGAACCTGGATCACCTTGCCGGTTTGGAGGGTGGCGGGCTTGCGCGCCCCCGAGACTCGATCGCCCTGGATCCCCGGTTCGGTCTGGGTGATGGTCAGTTCCACCGACGCGGGAATCTCGACGGCGACGATCTCGCTACCGTACATTGCGATCTGGGCGGTGGCCGACTCGACGAGGTAATCGGCTGCCTCGCCCAACGACGTCGGGCTCACACTCAGCTGCTCGTACGTATCGGTATCCATGAAGACGAAGTCGTCGCCTTCCTTGTAGAGAAACTGCATGTCGCGACGGTCGATGATCGCCTGCTCGACCCGGACACCCGCGTTGAAGGTTCGCTCGATGACGGCCCCGGTGCGCATGTTCCGCAGTTTGGTGCGAACGAATGCACCGCCCTTGCCCGGCTTGACGTGCTGGAACTCGACGACGTTGAACAGACCCTTGTCCAACTCGAGGGTGACGCCGTTCTTCAGTTCGTTGGTGCTAATTGCAGGCACGGGAGATCCTTTGGTGATGTGGTGAGTATGTCGCAGCCGGTGTCGGTGACGACCACGAGGTCCTCGATTCGCACACCGCCGAGCCCTTCACGATAGACCCCTGGCTCCACCGTGACTACCTCACCGCGCTGGAGCGGCTCGGGAAGGGCGGTGCGCACCCACGGTTGCTCGTGGATCTGCAGCCCAACCCCGTGACCGGTCGAGTGGATGAACTCCCCACCGAAGCCGGCGTCAACGATGATGTCGCGGCAGACCTTGTCCACGTCACCTGCCGGCACCCCGGCGCGAACCGCGGCGAGCCCGGCCAGCTGCGATTCGCACACCACGTCGTGCATTCGCGCGAGGAGCGGGTCGACCGCACCGATCAGGTAGGTGCGCGTCATGTCCGAGTGGTAACCGTCGACGAGCGCCCCCACGTCGATCACCACGAGGTGACCTTCCTCGATGACGGTCGACGTCGGACGGTGGTGCGGTCGGGCGCCGTTCGGTCCGGTTGCGACGATCGTGTCATAGCTCGGACCGTCGGCACCGTGACGACGCATCCGGTACTCGAGTTCGTCCCGGACGTCGCGTTCGGTCACACGTTGGGAGAGCATCGGCACGCACTCGGCCAGTGCGGCATCCGTGCACGCCGCCGCACGACGCATCCTGGCGATCTCGGCGGCGGTCTTTCGTCTGCGGAGGTGCGGAACCACGCCGCCGAGCATCACGAGCCGGGCCGACGACTGCGACGCGAGCGACTCGTATTGCGCATGGGTAATCTCGGCCGGATCGACTGCCACGTGGCCTGCATCCGCGAGCGACCGTTCCATTGCCTCGCGGAGTGCGGTCGCGCTGGAGCCCACCATCACCCGTGCACTGGCACCGGACGCGGCGATCTGGACGCGCGCTTGTTCTCCGTACCGACCGTCGGTCACCAGCACCATCTCGTCCGGACGAACGATCAGTGTTCCGGCAGAACCGGTGAATCCGGTGAGCCAACGGATGTTGTTCAGGTCGAAGACAACGAGCGCATCCGCCGTCACGCCACCCGAATCGGATTTGCCGGCGTCGGCCCGACGGCGAAGTTCATCCCGGACCAATCCATCCCTGCCGGTGACGGTGAGCGGCGGGAGCGAGTCCCCCGGGTGATTCAAGACGTCGGCAACGGTCATCGCGATTCCACGTATCGAACGAGGGCGTCCACTCCGAGTGGATACGTGAGCGCACCGAATCCGGCGATGCTGCCGACGGCAACGGGCGCGATGACGCTCTCGTGCCGCCACGGCTCTCGCGCCGCCGGGTTGGAGATGTGCACCTCGACGACCGGCAAACCGACGCTCTTGATGGCATCGTGCAGACTCCATGCGAAATGGGTGAACGCACCTGCATTGAGCACGATCCCCCGGTACGTGCCCCCGGCACGGTGCACCCAGCCGATGAGCGTGGCCAGATCGTTGGACTGCTCGCTGTCCATGCCGTACCCGAGCTGTTCCGCCCGTGCCGCTGCCAGCGCCACGTGATCGGCGAGCGTCATCGTGCCGTACACCGAAGGTTCACGGGTACCCAGGCGATCGAGGTTCGGACCGTTCAGCAACAGCAGCCGACCCTTCGAAGATGACATGTGAATCAGGGTACCGAAAGGGCATCGAATGCCCGGTCGACTGCGTCCCGCGGAACGTTGCCCACCGTCTCGACCCCCCGCGGTCCGTCGAGCACGAAGGTCGGTCCGTCGATTGCCTTCTTGTCCCGGGCGATGAGCTCGAACAATCGGCTGCGCTCGATCCCCCTCGGCACGGTCGTGGCGAGGTCGTATTCGCCGCCGATCACCCGGTGGTGTTCGGCGACGCGCGAATCATCGATGCGTCCGAGGATTCGGGCCAGGTGTGCGGCGAACATCATGCCGATCGCGACTGCTTCGCCGTGTGCGAGGTCGAACTCACTGGCAATCTCGAGTGCGTGACCCAACGTGTGCCCGTAGTTGAGGATCGCACGACGGCCGGATTCACGTTCGTCCCCGGCGACGATTCCCGCCTTGATCGACACGCACCTTGCAACCCGGGCATCGAGATCCAGTGCGAGCAGGTCGTCGCCGGTGAGGAAGTGGTACTTGGCCATCTCTCCCCGGCCGCATCGTTGCTCCCGTTCGCTGAGCGTCCCGAGATGCGCGGTATCGCAGACCACCCCGCTCGGCTGCCAGAACGCACCGACCAGGTTCTTGCCTGCCGCAATGTTGACGCCGGTCTTGCCACCGATCGCGGCATCGATCATTCCGACGAGGGTCGTCGAAACGTGCACCACCCGCATGCCGCGGTGCCAGGAAGCCGCAAGGAAGCCCGCGATGTCGGTGACCATGCCGCCGCCCACGCCCACGACGAGATCGCTGCGCGTGATGCCGGCCGCGGCCAGCTCGTCGGAGAGCC
>JBIJCI010000012.1:0-38954 GCA_044344715.1 Ilumatobacteraceae bacterium
TCTACTACGTCACCGCAAAACCGCACCTGGGGCACGCCTACACCACGATCGTGACCGATGCGGTGTCCCGCTGGCACCGCTTGTGCGGCGACGACGTGCACATGCTCACCGGCACCGACGAACACGGCCTGAAGGTGCAGCAGTACGCCGACGCAGCCGGAAAGACCCCGCGCGAGTTCGTCGACGAGATCGCGCCGCTGTACGCCGACGCCTGGAAGCGGCTCGACGTGAAGTACGACGACTTCATCCGCACCACCGAGGAGCGCCACAAGCGCGGTGTGCAGAAACTGCTTCAAGCGTGCTACGACGCCGGCGACATCGAGCTCGACGTGTACCGCGGGCACTACTGCGTGGCCTGCGAGGCCTACTACCTGCAGGAGGAGTTGACCGACGGCAACTGCCCGATCCACAAGACGAAGGCCACCTACGTCGAGGAGGAGAACTACTTCTTCCGCCTCTCACGATTCGAGCAACGCCTGCTCGATTGGTACGAGCAGCATCCCGACGCGATCGTTCCCGGTTTCCGCCGCAACGAGGTGACCGGGTTCATCAAGGGCGGTCTGCACGACTTCTCCGTCAGCCGCAAGACCCTGAAGTGGGGAATCCCGCTGCCGTGGGACGACGAGCACGTCACCTACGTGTGGTTCGACGCGCTCTCCAACTACATCACCGCACACGGCTACGGCACCGACGACCAACGTTTCGCCTCGCACTGGCCGGTCGACTGGCACTTCATCGGCAAGGACATCATCCGCTTCCACTGCGTGTACTGGCCGGCGATGCTCATGTCGGCCGGCATCGAACCGCCGAAGGGTTGGGCCGTGGGAGGGTTCCTCCTCGTCGGCGGCGAGAAGATGTCGAAGACCACCGGCAACGTCGTGAGCCCGCTCGACCTGATCGACGAGTTCGGTGTCGACGGATTCCGCTACTACGTGCTGGCCGACACCATCTACGGCAACGACGGCGACTTCACCTACGAGGGCCTCGTCGCGCGGTACAACTCGGACCTGGCCAACAACCTCGGCAACCTTGCAGCGCGCGTCGCGACGGTGGTGGAGAAGAAGTGCGGCGGCCACGGTCCTGCACCGCGCAAGGACTCCGAGCTGGCCGCGATCGCCGCCGACGCGGTGCGCGATGCCGACGCCGCGTGGCGCGGGGCGCAGCCCAGCCGCGCGCTCGAGGCGACGTGGCAGATGATCCGCGCCACCAACGCCCACCTCGAGCGGAACGAGCCGTGGAAGATGGAGCCGGGCGAAGCCGTCGACGCCGTGATGGGTGATGCCCTCGAGGCATTGCGCGTCGTGGTGATCCTCGCCAATCCGGCCCTGCCCTCGACCACGCAGGAGATCTGGCGCCGGATCGGCCTTGCCGGTCGCATCGAGGATCGTCGCATCGGCGTAGATACCGCGTGGGGCGGCTACCCGGGTGGTCTTGCCGTCGAGAAGGGCGAACCGCTCTTCCCCCGCAAGAAGGCGTAGCAATGTCCGACCGGGTGGCGTGGATCGACACGCACTGTCACGTCTACGACGAACGAACGCCCGGCGGTGCCGACGGTTCGATCGTGAATGCACGGGCCAACGACATCGAGTCGGTGATAGTGATCGGCACCGACGCCGACACGACCGCCCGAGCGCTCGCGGTTGCGGAGCGTCACGACGACGTGTGGGCAACGGTCGGGTTGCATCCGCACGATGCCAAGCTCGGTTTCGAAACGATTGCTCCGTTCGTTGAGGGTCTCGGTGCCGACGAACTGGCCCGCAGGAAGATCGTCGCCATCGGCGAGTGCGGGCTCGACTTCCACTACGACCACTCCGATCGCGACGTGCAGCGCACCGTGTTCGCGCAACAGATCGCGCTCGCCAAACGGCATTCGTTGCCCCTCGTCGTTCACACACGCAACGCGTGGCCCGATACGTTCGACGTGCTCGACGCCGAGGGTGTGCCCGAACGAGTCGTCTTCCACTGCTTCACCGGCGACGAGGCGGAGGCCCGCCAGGCCGTCGAGCGCGGCGCGTGGCTGTCGTTCTCCGGCATCGTCACGTTCAACAAGGCCGACGACATTCGTCGTGCCGCGAAGTTCTGCCCGGCGGAGAAGTTGCTCACCGAAACCGATGCTCCGTGGTTGGCGCCCGTCCCCCACCGCGGCAAGGAGAACGAGCCGGCCCTCGTGCGGGTGGTCGGCGAATGCCTGGCCCAGGTGAGGGGTGAGGACATCGCCGGGCTCGCCCGCCAAACGGTGCGCAACGCCCGCGAGGCGTTCCCCGGCATCGCTCGGTAGCGTTCAAAGCCCGCGCGGGCCGATCGTTCGCCCGCCTCGCAGCTGACCGACCTGGCAAAGGAGGCGACACGGTGTTCCTCAACCCGTACGACCGGCGTCGCATCACCCTCGTCGGCCTGCTCACGCTCCTCGTGGTTCCGACCGTGATCTTCCTGACCCGCGGCGAGCAGCAGTCCGACGTGGCCACCGTCGCAGCCGCAGGCATGGCGCTCGACGGCGCCCCGGACACCGCCAACGAGGCCGATGCGACGTCCGCCACCGAGCCTCCGACCCCCGTCTTCCTCGACGGGCCTGCCCCCCTCAGTCCGACCGGCACCGCGGTGATCGCCTACCCGAGCCCCGACAAGGTGGGCATCAACGGACTGGCCACTTTCAGCAGCTTCAACGGTGCGCCGAACACCGTCTGCAACTCACCGCTCGCCCCGTACGGTTCGAATCTCGTGGTGAAGAACCTCAACAACGGTCGCTCGATCACGTGCTCCAACGTCATGATGCCCTCCACGCCGGCCAACGTGAGCGTCGTGCTGCACACGCGGTTGTTCGTGGAACTCTCCGACCTCGTCAACGCGCCGATTCCCGTTTCGATCAACTGGTGACGCTGACCCGCTCGCAAACCTCGGATCTTCTGGCCCGACACGGGCTGGCGCCACGGCGGATGTTCGGACAGAACTTCGTCGTCGAACCCGGGACGGTTCGCCGAATCGCGCAGCTCGCCCGCGTCGGGAACGGTGACCACGTGCTCGAGATCGGTGCCGGACTGGGTGCGCTCACGCTGGCCCTCGCCGAGACGGGTGCCGACGTCACCGCGGTGGAGATCGACGACGGTCTCGTGGCGGTATTGCGCGACAACGTGGCACCGCACCACAACGTGCGGGTGATCCACGGCGATGCCATGCGACTCGACTGGGAGGCAACCCTCGCCGGCGCAGTCTCGTGGACGGTGGTGGCCAACCTGCCCTACAACGTGGCGACGCCCCTCGTCGCCGACATCCTCGACGGGCTGCCGAAGGTCCGGCGCTTGTTGGTGATGGTGCAGAAGGAGGTCGCACAGCGCTTCGCCGCCAAACCGGGCGACGATGCATTCGGCGCCGTGAGTGTGAAGGTCGACTACTGGGCCACCGCACGCGTCGTCGGTGAGGTATCAGCCTCCGTGTTCCTTCCCCGACCACGGGTGGCGTCGTCACTCGTCGAGATCGTGCGCCGCGACGTGCCGACGGTGACCGCGCCGCACGAGCGAATGTTCGCCATTGTCAAACAGGGATTCGCCACGCGGCGCAAGATGCTCCGCCGCGCGCTCGACGGCACCGTAACCGCGGACGACTTCACCGTCGCGGATGTAAACCCCGAGGCGCGCGCCGAACAACTGAGTCTCGACGAGTGGTCGCGACTCACGCTCGCCGTGGTGGCACGAACCGGGTCCTCGCATGTCTGACGTGGTCATGCTGCACGCCCATGCCAAGCTGACGTTGTCGTTGCACGTCGCCGGGGTGCGCGACGACGGCTTCCATCTCATCGATGCCGAGATGATCGATCTGCTGCTCGCCGACACACTGCGCATCGACCCGAGCGGCGACGGCATCACGGTCGACGGGCCGTTCGCAACCGGAGTGCCGACCACCGCCGACAATCTGATCGCCCGGGCACTGCGACTCGTCGGACGATCCGCGGCGGTTCACGTGACGAAGGAGATTCCCAACGGGGGCGGGCTCGGCGGTGGATCGGCCGATGCTGCTGCCGTGTTGCGCTGGGCTGGGTTCGACGACCTCACGGCTGCGTCGCGTCTCGGGGCCGACGTTCCGTTCTGCCTCGTCGGGGGACGGGCACGGGTGCAGGGAATCGGAGAGGTCGTCCGGCCGTTCGCCGCCGGTCAGCGGACCGACGAACCGATCGATGTCACGCTGGTGGTACCACCGTTGCACGTCTCCACACCCGCCGTGTACGCGGCGTGGGATTCACTCGACGAAGCCGACCGACATGCTGCAATCAACGATCTTGAAACGGCGGCAATCGTGGTCGAACCACGATTGACCCACTGGAGGGACCGGATTCGTGAGGCCGCCGGTGCGACGCCGACGCTGGCCGGGAGCGGCGCCACGTGGTACTTGCGGGGTAAATACGACATCACCGACGCGTTGAACGACGCGACGGTGATCGTGACCCGTAGCCGCTGACGCGGCCGTGCGACGACTTACTTGCTGTTGCGTTGGTGGCGGGTGCGACGAAGCATCTTCTTGTGCTTCTTCTTGCGCATCCGCTTACGACGACGCTTGACGAGAGATCCCATGCGAGCCACGACGCTACCCTGAAATACGGTGCTGCGACGCGCCATGTTCGCTCCGGGGTCGTTCAACGGCAGGACAGCGGGTTTTGGTCCCGTTTATAGGGGTTCGAATCCTCTCCCCGGAACCACCACCGCTGCTCGGGTGGCAGACTCGGCACGTCGCCCATGAGCACCAGCGCCATCATCCTCGCCGCCGGCAACGGCACGCGGATGAAGTCCGCTCGGCCCAAGCCCCTGCACGTGATCTGCGGACGCCCGATGGTGTTGCACGTGATCCACGCACTGGAGGCCGTCAGCCCCACCCGCACCATGGTGGTGGTTGGTCACGGTGCGGGTCGCGTGACCGATGAAGTGCAACTGACCGCCCCCGCCTGGGCCAACGTCTCGTTCACCGAACAGGAACGGCAGCGCGGAACGGGCGATGCGGCGATCGTCGGTCTCACCGCACTCGACCGCGAGGATGGACTGGCACACCCCGACGTCGACGACGAGTCCACCGTGATCGTGATGCCCGGCGACACACCGCTGCTGCGCACCGACACCATCACCGCACTCGTGCGCGAACACGAGCGGTCGTCGAATGCCGCCACCCTGCTCACCGCCGAGCTCGACGAGCCGTACGGCTACGGCCGGGTCCTGCGCGGCAAGGACGGCGCGGTGCTGCGTGTCGTGGAGGAACGCGACGCCACTCCGGCCGAGCGCGACGTCCGCGAGGTGAACACCAGCATCTACGCCTTCAAGCGCGGACTGTTGGGACCGGCACTGCGGCGAATCACGAACGACAACGCCCAGTCGGAGTACTACCTCACCGACGTGGTCGACGTGCTCGCGTCGGTCGGCCACCGCGTCGGGGCGCACCTCGCCGACGCCGTCGAGGTCACCGGGGTGAACGACCGCTGGCAGTTGGCGCTGGCGGAGCGCGAGCTGCGGGCACGGACCAACCGGGCGTGGCTGCTTGCCGGTGTAACGATGCTGGACCCGCGCCAGACGTTCGTGGACGTGACGGTTCGCATCGGCCGCGATGTGACCCTCTATCCGGGGGCAATCCTGCAGGGTCGCACCGTCATCGGCGATGGCTGCGTGATCGGGCCGTCGACGCGCCTCACCAACGTGGAGGTGGGCGCGAACAGCACCGTCGAGCAGACGACCGCCCGCGATTCGGTGATCGGGGACGAGTGCGAGGTGGGACCGTACGCGTTCCTGCCCGGGGGAACGAGGATCGAATCGGGCGCGAGGACCGGTGCGTTCTATGATGGCTCGAAGTGAACAAATCGATCGACAAAGTCACCACCAAGCGGATGGTGCTCTACAGCGGTCGGGCCCACCCGGAGCTTGCGCGTGAGGTAGCGAGCCACCTCAACATCTCCCTCGGCGAAGCCGACGTCGTCGAGTTCGCCAACGGCGAGATTCGTCCGCGATTCGGCGAGAGCATCCGTGGCGGGGACGTGTTCATCATGCAGTCGCACTACGGACACGATGGCTACAGCATCAACGATGCGATCATGGAGCAGCTCATCATGATCGACGCCGCCTACCGCGCGTCGGCCAAGCGCGTCACGGCGGTGTGCCCCTTCTACGGGTACGCACGCCAGGACCGCAAGGCGGCCGGTCGCGAGCCGATCACCGCACGCGTGGTGGCCGACATGTTCAAGGCGGCGGGTTCCAAGCGGATGGTGTCCGTCGACCTGCACAGCGGACAGATCCAGGGATTCTTCGAGGGTCCCGTCGACCATCTCACGGCCATGCCGGTACTCGAGAAGTACCTGCGCGAGAACGGTCGCGAGGGAATGGTCATCGTCTCGCCCGACACCGGTCGGGTGAAGGTGGCGGAACGTTTCGCCCAGCACCTTGGCGACATGAGCGCCGACGTCGCGTTCGTCTACAAGCGCCGCGAGAGGAACACGGTCAACGTGGCCACGGCCAAGGAGGTCATCGGCGACGTCGACGGCCGGCTCTGCGTACTCACCGACGACATGATCGACACCGCGGGCACCATCGTGTCGGCGGCCGAGTTGCTCATGTCCCGCGGCGCGAAGGAAGTGTGGGCCATGGCCACCCACGGCGTGCTCTCCGACCCGGCCATCGACCGGCTCCAGAAGTCGCCGATCAGCCGGGTGGTGCTCACCAACACCATCCCCCTACCCAAGGAAAAGCGCATCGACCGCATCGAGGTTCTGTCGGTGGCCAAGATCATCGCCGACGCCCTCGCCGCGGTGTTCGAGGAGACCAGCGTGAGCGAGCTGTTCGGCGGCGAAAACCTCGCCTGACGAAGCCGCGAAGTTCGCCCTTAGACTGACCGGATGCCAACCGCACTGAAAACACAGGTCGGTCGCGCGCTCGGAAGCGCCGCCTCCCGCCGTTTGCTCTCCCAAGACCAGATTCCCGCCGTCGTGTACGGCCACGGCATGCAGCCTCTCGCTGTCACCGTCGACCGCAAGGACCTCCGTGTCGCACTGTCCGGCCCGGCCGGGCTCAACACCGTGCTCGAACTGCACGTCGGATCCGACAAGTACCCGGCCATCGTCAAGGAAGTTCAGCGCGACCCGGTGAAGCGCAACGTGCGCCACGTCGACTTCCAGCAGATCAGCATGACCCAGGTCATCACCGTGCACGTGCCGCTGCACCTCAAGGGCAACGCCAAGGCAGTGCTCGCCGAGGGTGGTCTCGTCGACCCGGTCGTCAACTCGATCGACGTGCGTGCCACGGCCGCGAACATCCCGAACGAGATCATCGTCGACATCACCAACATGACGATGGACAGCGTGGTTCGCCTCGGCGACCTGCAGCTGCCCACGGGTGTCACCATCGTCGGTGACCCCGAGTTCGTGGTCGTCACCGTGGTCTCGACCAAGGTCGAAGAGGCCGCACCGGTCGCAGCAGCGGCCGCAGGTGCAGCCGCCGAAGGTGCAGCCGCCGAGGGTGCGGCCGCCGAAGGCGACGCTGCGAAGGCCGCCGGCGCCAAGCCGGCTGCCGACGGCAAGCCCACGAAGTAAGCCGCGATGCGGTAAGCCACGATGGCACTGCTGCGTCGATCGCAGCGCTCCGAACGTCGCGGCACACCGTTCTCCGCGCTCATCGTCGGTGTCGGCAACCCCGGTCGCGAATACGAGCGCAGTCGTCACAACGTGGGGTTCGAGGTGGTCGACGAGTTGGCCCGCCGTGCGGGCGTCACGCTCAAGGCTGCGCGCGACAAGTGCATGCTCGCCGAGGTGCACACCGACTACCTCCACTACCTGCTCGCCAAGCCGATGACCTACGTGAACAACTCCGGTCAGGCCGTCGGCCCGCTCGCGCGCCGGTTCGGGATCGACGACGTCGAGCGGATCGTCGTGGTGCACGATGAACTCGATCTACCACCTGGTGTGGTGCGGGTGAAGGTCGGAGGTGGACTGGCCGGTCACAACGGTCTGCGGTCGATCACCCAGCACCTGAAGACGCAGGACTTCGTCCGCGTACGCGTCGGCGTCGGAAAGCCACCGAGCAAGGAACGCGGCGGAGAGCACGTACTCTCCAAGGTTCCTCAGGCCGAGCGCACGCTGCTCGACGAGGCGGTCATCCGTGCCGCCGATGCGACCGACCTCATCCTGAAGCACGGCGCCGATACGGCGATGCAGCAGACGAACGCCGGCTGAAGTCAGCCCAGATGATCGCCGACGAGACGGTCTCGCTGGCCCCGCTCGCGGGGATTGCCGCGAGCCACGGCCGTTCGCTCGGCATCGGCGTGGAGCCGGGCTCGGTCGTGGCGTGGGCCGACCAGGTGCGACCACTGTTGATCGCCGCACTGGCCCGCACCCGCCCCAACGACACGCTGGTCGTCGTCACGCCGACGGATCCGCAGGCCCGCACCCTGCACGACGACCTGCGCGCGTACACCGGGCAGGATGTCGCGTTCCTCCCGGCATGGGAGACCCTCCCGTTCGAACGCGTGAGCCCCGCCGTCGAGACGATGGGCGAGCGCATGCGACTGGTCGCCCGACTGCGCCGCGGTGACGCACCGCGAGTGATCGTGGCACCGGTGCGGGCGCTGCTGCAGCGCCTCAGTCCGGCCAGCCTCGCGTTCGATCCGATCGTCGTGCGGCGCGGGTCCACCCTCGACCTCGAGGCCGTCACGGCGACGCTCGTCGAATGGGGTTACGTGCGCGAGCAACTCGCCGAACACCGCGGCGAGTTCGCACGACGCGGCTCGATCCTCGACGTGTTCGGCTCGGTCGACGACTCCCCCGTTCGTATCGAGCTGTGGGGCGACGACGTGGAGCGCATCGGCACCTTCTCGGTGAACGACCAGCGCACCACCGCCGAGCTCGAAGAGATCGAGATCCACCCGGCGCGCGAACTGCTGATCGACGACGCGATGGTGGAACGTGCGCGCGCACTTGCCGCCGCCGAGCCGTGGGGACGCGAACAATGGGAACGTGTCTCGCAGCGCTCGGGGTTCGACGGCATGGAGAACTGGCTGGCGTGGCTGGTACAGGCCGAGACCACCCTGCTCGACGTACTGCCCGAGCGATCGGGGCTCGTGGTGTGCGATCCGGCCTACCTGCGTTCGCGGGCACGGGAACTGCACGACGAGGAGCGCGAGGTTGCGGTGGCCCTCGCTTCCACGTGGTCGTTCGAGATCAACGAGTCGATGCCCCGCCTCCACGTCGACATCGACACGCTCCTGTCACGAAACGACACCCCGATCGTCGTGTCGGTTGCAGCGCCGGGTTTGGGCGACCCACTCGACGGTGCCATCGAGGTGGTCGCATCCCGCTGGGGCTCGCCGGCCACCACGATCGAGGCGCTCGCTGCACGCCTGACGGAGTTCCTGCAACTCGACTACCGGATCGTGCTCGCCCACGACAGCATCGAGTCGGCGTCGCGCGTGCGCGCCGACCTGACGGCGAACGGCGTGCCGACGATGCTGCACACGACGACGCACGACGCATCGTTCGATACCGGCGCGGTTCACGTGGTGGTTCGCGCACTCCACGAGGGCTTCGTGCTGCCCTCCGCGCGACTCATGGTGGCGACGGAGTCGGAGCTCACCGGGCGCCGACTCACACGACGACGCCGAGCGCGGCGCCGTGGTGCAACCATGATGTTCGAGGACCTGAAGGCCGGCGACTACGTGGTGCACGACGTGCACGGCATCGGCGTGTTCGAGGGGATGGCGCGACGGAAACTCGACGGCGTCGAGCGCGACTTCATGCAGCTGCGTTACGCCGACGGCAACTTGTTCGTACTCAGCGACCAGATCGACTTCGTGCGACAGTACGTGGGTGGCGACGCCCCGTCGCTCAACAAGATGGGTGGGGCGGACTTCGCCCGCATCAAGCAGCGCGTGCGCAACGACCTGCGGGTCATCGCCCAGGAACTCGTGGTGTTGTACCAACGGCGGCTCCACACGCCGGGGCATGCCTTCCTCCCCGACACCACTTGGCAGGGCGAGATGGAGGCCGCGTTCCCCTACGTCGAGACCCCCGACCAGTTGCAGGCGATCAACGACGTGAAGGCGGACATGGAGAAGTCGAGCCCGATGGACCGCCTCGTGTGCGGCGACGTCGGCTTCGGCAAGACCGAAGTGGCGCTCCGCGCGGTGTTCAAGTGCGTGCAGGACGGCAAACAGGCCGCCGTGCTGGTGCCGACGACGCTGCTCGCCTCGCAGCACATGGGCACCTTCGGCGAGCGATTCAAGCCATACCCGATCAAGGTGGAGCTGTTGTCGCGATTCGTCACCGCCGCCAGGGCCAGGAAGATCCTGAAGGGGCTGGCCACCGGGGAGGTGGACGTGGTGATCGGAACGCACCGGCTGTTGCAGGAGGGCGTCCGATTCAAGGATCTCGGACTCCTGGTGGTCGACGAGGAGCAGCGGTTCGGCGTACAGCACAAGGAATCGATCAAGATGCTGAGCAACAACGTCGACGTCCTCACGATGTCGGCCACACCGATTCCCCGCACCCTCGAGATGAGCCTCGTCGGCATCCGCGACATGTCGTTGCTGAACACCCCGCCCGCCGATCGCCAACCGATCCGCACGTACGTGACCGCGTACGACAACCGTGTGGCGGCCGAGGCCATCCGCCGCGAACTACTTCGCGACGGTCAGGTCTTCTGGGTGCACAACCGTGTCGAGACCATCGAGGAACGGGCCGAGGAACTCCGCCGACTGGTACCCGAGGCACGCATCACCTTCGCGCACGGACGCATGGACGAGACGGTGCTTGAGCGCACGGTCATCGACTTCTGGGAGGGAAAGTTCGACGTGCTGGTGTGCACCACGATCATCGAGAGTGGCATCGACATGCCGGCGGTCAACACGCTGGTGGTCGAGGACGCGCAGCGACTCGGGCTCGGTCAGTTGCACCAGTTGCGGGGGCGTGTCGGTCGTGCCGGTCAACAGGCGTACGCATTCCTCTTCCATCCGCGCGACCAGGTGCTGAGCGAGATCGCCTACGAACGACTGAAGACGATCGGCGAGTCGACCGACCTCGGCAGCGGGTACAAGATCGCCCGTCGCGACCTCGAGTTGCGCGGTGCGGGCAGCCTGCTCGGCGAGCAGCAGAGCGGTCGTATCGCCGACGTCGGGTACGACCTGTACTGCCAGATGGTGAGCGAGGCGGTCGCCGAGATGAAGGGCGAGGCACCCCAGACACCGCTGGAGTTGAAGATCGACCTGCTCGTCGACGCGTACCTGCCGCACGACTACATCGACAGCGAGGAGCTACGCCTCGACGCCTACCGGAAACTCGCGCTCGTCACCGACGACGATGCGCTCGCATCGTTGCAGGGCGAGTGGACGGACCGCTTCGGCCCGCTTCCCAGCCAGGCACGTGCTCTGCTGCGAATCGGTTCGCTGCGTGTGGCCTGCCATGCGGCCGGTCTCACGCGCGTGGTGGTACAGGACGCGGCCGTTCGCCTGTTCCCCGTGATGTTCGACAAGGCGGCGGAGCATCGCGCTGATTCCGTGGTGCAGGGTTGCGCGTACGACCGGGATGCCCGGACATTGCGGATCGACGTACCGCGCGGCGAAGGAGCGGTTGAGTTCCTGATTCGCACGCTGCCGTCGGTGTTCGACAACTAGGGTGAGACGGTGCCCCGTCGTCTCGTCGCCGTAGTCGCCCTCGTCGGATTGCTCGCCTCGTGCGGTTCCACCGATTCCGCCGCCACGGTGAACGGGGTGGTCATCAGCGCGAGCGACCTCGAACGCACGGTCACCGATTTCGCCGCCATCGGCGAGGCACCGATCGTCGAGGGGGCTGCCGACGGGGAGACCGTGCGCGGCCTTCTGACCTCGCTCATTCGTGCCGAGACCACCAACCAGCTGCTGGCCGACGCCGGCGAGGTGGTGACCGATGCCGACCGTGACTCGGTTCGAAGCGAGTTCGACCCAACGGTCATCGAGGGTGTGCCCGCAACGTTGGTCGACCTCATCGTCGAGCTGAACGCGGCCAGCCTCGCGCTCGCACGCCTCAAGGCGCCGTCGGCCGACGTGGTGGCCGCGCGCTACGCCAACGACCCGAAGTCGCTCGGCATGCTGTGCCTGCGTCATCTGGTGGTGAACGACGAGTCGACGGCCCGCACCGCCCTGGGCGAGCTGGGCGACGCGCCGACCGACGAGGAATTCGCCGCCGTCGCCGGTGAGTACTCGGTCGAACCGAACGCCGCACAGTCCGGCGGATCGTTGAGCGGCCAGTCCGGCGACTGCATCTCGCTCAACGAATACCAAGCCGGATACGACCCCGGCTTCGTGCAGGGTGCCCTCGACGCGCGCACCGGCGTGCCCACCGAGCCGGTGAAGTCGTCGTTCGGCTGGCACATCATCTTCGTGCGACCGTTCACCGCCGTGTCCGACAGCGTGTCCGCGAACCTGAACTCGGCCCCCGGTGAGTTCCTCCTGCTCGGCGCCCTGGCCGACGCCGACATCACCGTCGCCTCGCGCTACGGACGCTGGAGTCCGCTCGCCGGCGGCGTCGTCGCGCCGTAACTCCGACCGTGACGCGCCCGGTCGTCGTCATCGTCGGGCTCGGTCCCGGTCCCGCCGGGCTCGTCACGCACGAGACGATGGAAGCGATCGCCGAGTCGTCCACCAGGTTCCTGCGCACCAACCGTCACCCGAGTGCATCGCTGCTCGCGGGCGCGGAGTCGTTCGACGACGAGTACGAACGCCACGACACGTTCGCCGCCGTGTACGCCGCAATCGCCGCCCGGGTCGCCGAGGCGGCACTGCGCGACGGATCCGCGTTGTACGCGGTGCCCGGGTCGCCGGGCGTGCTGGAGGAGGGCGTGCGACTCCTCCTCGCTGACGCACGGCTCAACGTGCGGGTACTGCCGGCCGTCAGCTTCCTCGACCTTGCGTGGCTGCGACTCGGCATCGATCCGGTGAACGACGGTGTTCGTCTCGTTGATGCACACCGCTTCGCCGAGGCGGCGGCCGACGACTGCGGGCCGTTCCTCGTCGCACAATGCCACGCCGACTGGGTGCTCTCCGACGTGAAGCTCGCCCACGACACGGCACGCGGCGATGAGCCCGTCGTGGTACTGCACCACCTCGGTCTTGCCGACGAGCGCATCGTGCACACCACGTGGGACGGCCTGGATCGTCTCGAACGCGCCCACGACGTGGTGGTCGACCACCTGACGTCGGTATACCTTCCGCGACTCGGGGCCCCCGTGGCGGGCGAGATGGCACGACTGCACCGCCTGGCCCGCACCCTGCGCGAGCAATGCCCCTGGGATCGCGAGCAGACCCACGTCTCGCTGGTTCGCTACCTGATCGAGGAGACCTACGAGGTGGTCGACGCACTCAACCAACTCGACCCCGACGACCCCGCCACCGACGACGCCCTGATCGAGGAGCTCGGTGACCTGCTGTACCAGGTGGAGTTCCACGCCACGATCGCCGAGCAGGAAGGGCGCTTCAGCCTGGCCGACGTGGCCCGCGCCACCCACGACAAGCTGGTGCGCAGGCACCCCCACGTGTTCGCCGATGTTCGGGCCGATTCCGCCGGTGACGTCGTCACCACGTGGGATGCCATCAAGCGCGCGGAGCGTGCCGGCAAGGACTCCGGTGCGTCCGACTTCTTCGCGGGAGTATCACGCTCCGCGCCGTCGTTGTCGCTCGCACAGAAGTTGCAGAAGCGGGCGGCCGAGGTGGGCTTCGATTGGCCCGACGTCGACGGCGCCGCCGGGAAACTCTCCGAGGAACTCGACGAGTTGCAGACGGCCAGACGATCGGGCGACCCGGAGGCCGTCCGAATGGAGTTGGGCGACGTGCTCTTCAGCGTGGTGAACGTGGCACGCAAACTGGGCCTCGATGCCGAAACCGCCCTGCGCGATGCATCCGACAAGTTCGTCGCCCGCTTCACGCAGGTTCAGCGACTGGCCGAGCAACGCGGGCTCGTGATGGACCAGTGCAGCCTCACCGAACTCGATGCGCTGTGGGACGAGGCCAAGCGCGACGGGTCATGAGGAAATCACTGGCACACGGCGCAAGTTAGCCTGAGCGGCGCATGAAGATCGTCGATGTAGTCGGTCGGGAGGTGCTCGACTCGCGGGGGAACCCCACCGTCGAGGTGACGGTGCGCCTCGAGGGTGGCGCCACGGGCAGCGCGATCGTGCCGTCCGGTGCATCGACCGGCGAACACGAGGCGGTCGAGCTGCGCGACGGCGGCTCGAGGTACCTCGGCAAGGGTGTCACCAAGGCCGTCGCGCACGTGAACGGCGAACTGCGCGGAGCACTCGTCGGTCGCGATTCCGCCGATCAGACCGGTGCCGACGGTGCGATGATCGCACTCGACGGCACCGCCAACAAGTCGCGGCTCGGCGCCAATGCCCTGCTCGGCGCCAGTCTCGCCCTCGCCCACGCACACGCGCGGGCAACCGACACACCGTTGTACGCATCGGTGGGCGGCAACGACGCCACCGTGCTGCCCGTGCCGATGATGAACGTGCTCAACGGTGGGGCGCACGCCGACAACAACGTCGACCTGCAGGAATTCATGGTCATGCCGATCGGTGCACCGTCGTTCGGCGAGGCGTTGCGCTGGGGTGTGGAGACCTACCACGCACTCAAGGCCGTGCTGCGCGAGCGAGGATTGGCCACCGCCGTCGGCGACGAGGGCGGATTCGCACCCGATCTTGCCAGCAACGAAGAGGCGATCGTCGTGCTCCTGCAGGCGGTGGAGAAGGCCGGCTTCACGGCAGGCAGCGACATCGCGATTGCTCTCGATCCCGCAATGAGCGAGCTGTACAAGAACGGTTCGTACCATCTCTCCGGCGAGGGCAAGACCATGACCGCCGATCAGTTGTGCCGGTGGTGGGCGGCGCTCGTCGACCGTTACCCGATCGTGTCGATCGAGGATGCAATGGCCGAGGACGACTGGGACGGCTGGTCGCAACTCACCGCGACGCTCGGCAACCGCGTGCAACTCGTCGGCGACGACCTCTTCGTCACCAACTCGGCCCGACTGCAACGCGGCATCGACGCCGGGGTGGCCAACAGCGTGCTGGTGAAGGTCAACCAGATCGGCACCCTCACCGAGACGCTCGCCACGGTTGCGCTCGCCACCGAACACGGGTACACCAGCGTGATGAGTCACCGCAGCGGCGAGACCGAGGACTCCACCATCGCCGATCTCGCCGTGGCCACCAACTGCGGCCAGATCAAGACGGGTGCGCCGGCGCGCAGCGACCGGGTGGCGAAGTACAACCGTCTGTTGCGCATCGAGGCCGAGCTCGGCTCCCGCGCCGAGTTCCGCGGTCGCCGCGCCCTGAATCCGCGCCGCTGACCACACCGCGCACCGTCGCTGCGCCCGGGCGGGCGTCCACCGTCGAACGCCGTACAGCCGTCACAATGGAGGGGTGAACATTCCGTTCGCCATCGCCGGTCGACTGCGTACGTTGTTCGTGCCGATCGCCGTCCTGGCCGGCTTCGCGGTGATGATCACCTTCGTCGTGGTGCCGGTGCGAACCTGGTTCGCGCAACGCGAACTCCTGGAAACGCGCACGCGGCAGTACGCCGCCTACGAGGAGGTCAACGACGCGCTGCAGGACGAGATCGATGCGTTGCGGATGCCCGATGGTCTGCGCCGGGCGATCCGCGAACAGCTCGGCTACCTGCTCCCCGACGAACGCCGCGTGCCGCTCCTCGAGCTTCCCAACGCCCCGGTGACCCTGCCCAACCGCTGGCCGTACACCCTCGTGGCGGGGATCGTCTCGCTGCGCGACGGCCAGCAGTCGGGCCCGCAACCGGGCGGTCTCGACTTCGACCCCTCTCGCCCGTAACCCCGCCCCGGGCGGGCACTACCTTGGCGTCATGGCTGGAAGCATCCTCGGTAACCGCGTACTGCGCAAGGAAGACCCCAAGTTCCTCACCACCGGCGGCGTGTACGTCGACGACATGCGCGACGAGCCGTTGCTCGCCGGTGCCGCCCACGTCACGTTCGTGCGATCACCGCTCGCCCACGCCCACATCCGCGGCATCGACGTGAGCGCCGCACTCGCGGCCCCCGGGGTCGTTGCCGTGCACACCGCCGAGTCGCTCGGTCTCGCGCCGGAAGCGTCCAGCTACAACCCGGCCGTTACTCGCACACTGCTGGCCGGTGATCGCGTGCGGTACGTGGGCGAACCCGTCGCCGTGGTCGTCACCGAGCGCGCGAACCAGGGCGAGGATGCCGCCGACCTCGTGGTGGTCGATTACGAACCGATCGAGGCACTCGTCGACCTCGAGGCGGCGATGAACTCGACGACGCTCCTCTACCCCGCCGCCGGCAGCAACGTCACCGTCGACTCCACCGTGTGGGGCATGCCCGACGTGACCGGCGACGAGTTCTTCGCCGACTGCGAGGTGGTGGTGAAGGGTCGCTACGTCAACCAACGCGTGGCACCCTGCCCGCTCGAGGTGCGCGGCTCTGCCGTCGCCTGGGTCGACGGCCGGCTCTACCAGTGGATCTCCACACAGCACGCGCAGGGTGTGCGCGACCAGATCAACAAGAGCGACGCCACCAGCAACGTGCGCGTCATCACCCCCGACGTGGGCGGTGGTTTCGGCGCCAAGATCTCGGCATACCCGGAGGAGATCCTGCTCGGCCGCATCGCGCTGGCGGTGGGTCGGCCGCTGCGTTGGCGCGAAACGCGCAGCGAGTCGATGCTCGCCCTCGGTCACGGGCGTGCGCAGCTGCAATACGTCACGATCGGCGGAACGCGCGACGGCAAGGTACTCGCCTACCGTCTCGAGGCGATCCAGGACTGCGGCGCGTTCCTCGACGTCGGTGGCGTCCTCGCACCCGCATGTACCCGTCCGATGAGCAGCGGCGTGTACGCAATCCCGCGGATCGAGTGCCGCACCAAGTCGGTGGTCACCAACACCACGCCGATCGTCGCCTACCGCGGAGCCGGACGACCCGAAGCCACCGCGGCCATCGAGCGTGCGATGGACATGTTCGCCCTGGAGATCGGCATGGATCCGACCGAGGTACGCCGCAGGAACCTCATCCCCCGGTTCACCGAGCCGCACACCACCGCCATCGGGCAGGCCTACGACGTGGGCGACTACGAAGGAGCACTCGACAAGGTGCTCGCCGCCGCCGACTACGCGCAGCTACGGCGCGAACAGGCGGAACGCCGCAAACGTGGTGACCGCCGGCAACTCGGCATCGGCGTCAGCGTGTACGTGGAGATCACGAGCGGCGGCACCAACCACGAGGATGCCCGCATCGAGGTGCTGCCCGACGGACGCGCGATCGTCTACACCGGCACGTCACCGCACGGCCAGGGCCACGTCACCGCGTGGTCGATGATCGCCAGCGAGCACACCGGCATCCCGATGGAGAAGATCGACGTGGTGTGGGGCGATACCGACATCATTCCCGACGGCCTCGGCACCTACGGCTCGCGTTCGCTGCAGCTCGGCGGCGCGGCGGTACACCAGACCGCGGAGAGGCTCGTCGAACTCGCCCGCTCGGTCGCCGCGTCGGCGCTCGAGGCGGCGGAGGCCGACGTGGTGCTCGACAAGGGTCGCGGTGCATTCCACGTGGCGGGCACGCCGGCGGTGGCGGTTACCTGGGGCGAACTCGCGTCGCGCAAGGCGAACGACGGTGGTCTGGCCATCGCGCATCGCTTCACCTCTGGCGGTGCGACGTTCCCGTTCGGTGCGCACGTCGCCGTGGTGGAGGTGGACACCGAAACCGGCAAGGTCACGCACCTCAGGCAGATCGCCTGCGACGACGCCGGCACCGTGCTCAACCCGCTGCTGCTCGAGGGCCAGATCCACGGTGGCATCGCCCAGGGTTCGGCGCAGGCCCTGCTCGAGGAGTTCGTCTACGACGAGGACGGAAATCCCAAGACCGGCAACCTCGCCGAGTACGCATTCATCTCCGCCGTCGAGACGCCGAGCATCACGCTCGTACCGATGGAGACCCCGACGCCGCGCAACCCACTCGGTGCCAAGGGCGTCGGAGAATCCGGCACCATCGGCTCCACCCCCGCCGTTCAGTCGGCCGTCGTCGACGCGGTGAGCCACCTGGGTGTACGTCACATCGACATGCCGACGACTCCCGAACGCGTGTGGAAGGCGATCAATCAGCAAGACTGAACGGGTGAACAACGCACCAATCGTCGCCGAGAACCTCGTCCGTCACTTCGGTGACGTGAAGGCCGTCGACGGCATCAACCTCACCGTCAACCAGGGCGAAATCTTCGGGTTCCTCGGCCCCAACGGCGCCGGCAAGAGCACCGCAGTGCGCATGCTGACCACGCTGTTGCGCCCGACCAGCGGCACCGCCCGCGTCGCCGGCTACGACGTGGTGAAGCAAGCCGACGACGTGCGCCGCAACATCGGTGTCGCACTGCAGGATGCGGCAATCGACCCGTTGATGACCGGCGCCGAACTGCTCGAGTTGCAGGCCACGCTCTACGGCATCCCGGCGAACAGGATGAAGCAGCGCGCCGACGAACTGCTCGAGCGCGTCGGCCTCACGGCTGCCGCCGACCGCCGGGTGTCCACGTACTCGGGCGGTATGCGCCGGCGCCTCGACCTCGCGCTCTCGCTCATCCACCAGCCCGTCGTGCTCTTCCTCGACGAGCCCACCACCGGTCTCGACCCGATGAGCCGCCTGACCCTGTGGGAGGAGGTACGGCGCCTCAACCGCGAGGGCACCACGGTGATGCTCACCACGCAGTACCTGGAGGAGGCGGACCAACTCGCCGACCGCATCGCCATCATCGACCACGGCCACATCGTGCGCGAAGGCAAACCGAGCGACCTGAAGCGCACGGTCGGCGATCCGACGCTGCTCATCAACGTGTCGCGCGAGCACACGGACACCGCCAAGGGTGTGCTCGCCCGCTTCGGCGACATGCGTCCGACCGCCGAGGGAACGCTCGGCGTCGGCCTGAAGGGTGGTGCCGAGCGCGTGGCCGAGGTGGTGCGTGCACTCGACGAGGCGCGGATCATCGTCGAACACCTCGAGCTGAACCAGCCGAGCCTCGACGACGTGTTCGCCGAGGCGACGGGCTACCGATTGGAGGGCGCCGACAATGCCCCGCAGGCCCGCTGATACGGCGCGACAATTCGTCGCACTCTCCCGACGCTCGACACTGGCGATCTTCCGGCAGCCCGCACTCGTCGGGCCGTCGCTGATCTTCCCGTTGTTCTTCGCCGCGCTCGGCTCGTCGGCGTTCAGCCGGGCGATCAGCCTGCCCGGTTTTCCGCAGGTCGACTCGTACCTGCAGTTCACGTTGGCCGGCACGGTCACGCAGGGCGTGCTGTTCGGATCGGTGACGGGGGCAGCGGCGCTGGCCACCGACATCCAGGACGGGTTCTTCGACCGGTTGCTCGCCGCGCCGACGTCGCGCACGTCGATCCTGTTCGGGCGACTGGCGGGAAGTTCGCTCTTCGGCGCGATGCAGGCGCTCGTCTTCCTGCTGGCGCTGCTGCCGTTCGGCGTGACCGTGCAGGCGGGCGTGGTCGGTTACGCGGCGATCGTGCTCGCCGGGTTCATCACTGCATTCGCCGTCGGAGCGTTGATGTCGGTGGTGGCCCTGAAGACGGGATCCGCCGAGGCCGTGCAGGGCACGTTCCCCGTACTCTTCATCCTGCTCTTCCTCTCGAGTGCCTTCTTCCCGCGCGAGACGATGAGCGGCGTGTACCGACGCATCGCCGACCTGAACCCGATCTCGTACATGGTGGAGGGCCAGCGATCGCTCTCCATCGACGGGTTGTCGGCAGCCGCCATGCTGCAGACGCTCGCCATTCCGACCGGCCTCGCGATCCTCACCACGCTGCTCGCACTGCGGCAACTCTCGGTTAGGTTGGCGGCGCGATGAGCACCCAACGCAGCATCGGGATCCTCGCCAAGCGCAGCATCCGCAACATCCGCCGTCTACCGTCGGCGTTCTTCCCCGCGCTCGCCATGCCGATCTTCAACATGATCGTGTTCGCCGGAACGTTCTTCGCCGTCACGCAGATACCCGGCTTCCCCACCGATCGCTCGATCAATTGGTACATGCCGCTCGGAATCATGATGGGTGCCGCATTCGGTGGCGTCGGCCTGGGCTTCACGGCCATCCGCGACCTGCAGACCGGCTTCTACGACCGTCTGCGCATGACCCCGACGTCGAGGCTCTCGCTCGTGCTCGGACCGCTCAGTGGCACGCTCGTGCGCATCGTGATGATGACCTCGATCGTGATTGTGATCGGCGTGGCACTCGGCGCGCGGTTCACCGGCGGCGTGCTCGGCGTACTGTGCCTGTACCTCGCCGCACTGGGGTTGTCCACCATCGGCGCCGGCTGGGGTCTCGGACTGGCCTTCCGCTTCCGCGACATGCGGGCGGCGGCAATCATGCAGCTGTCGATCTTCCTCGTGATGTTCCTCTCCTCGGCACAGGTGCCGCTCAACGTGATGACGGGCTGGCTGCACAGCGTGGCCCGTATCAACCCGGCCACCAACATCCTTCGGCTGGCCCGCGTGGGTCTGGTCGACGTGGGTAGCCCCGACCATCTGTCGTGGAACGCCGTGTGGGGCGGGCTGGTTGCCGTCGTACTGATGGGCGGGCTCAGCCTCGTCTTCGCCGTGCGCAGCCTGCAACGGCTCTCCAACTAGGGCGGCCCGAAGGTTGGCCTCCGTGCGGGTCGTAGTAGAACAGGGGTGACGAGGAGCGCCATGCAGGTCACGATCACCATCAACGGCCAGCGATACGACCACGACGTCGAGGCGCGCACCCTCCTGGTGCACTACATCCGCGAGCATGCCGGTCTCACCGCCACCAACGTCGGCTGCGACACCTCCAGCTGCGGTGCCTGCACCGTGCACCTCGACGGTGAAGCGGTGAAGAGCTGCACGATCCTCGCCGCACAGGCCGACGGCGGTTCGGTCACCACGGTGGAGGGTCTGGCCAAGAACGGCGAGATGCACCCGATGCAGAAGGCGTTCATGGAGAACCATGGTCTGCAGTGCGGCTTCTGCACACCCGGCATGGTGATGGCGGCGATCGGTCTGTTGAAGGAGAACCCCGATCCGACCGAGGAAGAGGTGCGCCTCGGTCTCGAGGGCAACCTGTGCCGCTGCACCGGCTACCACAACATCGTGAAGTCCGTGCTGGCCGCGGCGAAGAAGTAACCGACCGTGATTCCGGCACCGTTCGAGTACAAGCGCGCCGCATCCGCCGAGGAAGCAATCTCGCTCGTCGGTCAGTACGGCGACGAGGCCAAGCTGTTGGCCGGCGGCCACAGCCTGCTGCCGCTCATGAAGCTGCGGCTCGCACAACCCGCGGTGCTCGTCGACATCGGTCGCGTGAAGGACCTCTCGTACGTGAAGGATGCCGGCGACCACGTCGCCATCGGCGCCCTCACCCGCCACATGGACGTCGAAACCTCGGCCGTGCTCAAGCAACACGTGCCGTTGCTCGCGCACGCCGCCGGTCACGTCGGCGATGCACAGGTGCGCCACCGCGGCACCATCGGCGGCTCCATCGCCCACGCCGATCCGGCGAGCGACCTGCCCGCCACCACGCTCGCGCTCGGTGCCACCTACGTGGTGCAGGGCCCGAAGGGTAGGCGGGAGATAGCGGCGCAGGACTTCTTCAAGGGCTTCCTCGAGAGTGCACTCGCAGCCGACGAGATGCTGGTGGAGATCAAGGTGCCGAAGATGAACGGTGCAGGCTGGAGCTTTCAGAAGTTCAACCGCCGTGCGCAGGATTGGGCGATCGTCGGCGTGGCCGCCTGGCGCAGGAACGGCGCGAGCGGTGTGGCACTGGTGAACATGGGCTCCACGCCGGTCCTGGCATCGGCGGTGAGCGCTGCACTCGCCGGGGGTGCGTCGATCGCCGACGCAGCGGCGCTGGCCGCCGACGACGCCGACCCGCAGTCCGACCTGAATGCCAGCGTCGAGTACCGAACGCACCTCGCCAAGGTGCTGGTGCGTCGGGCGCTGGAGGACGCGTCGAAGTAACGGGCTACAACAGCCCGGCGTAGCTTCCGCCATCCACCGGCACGTGCACGCCGGTGACGAACCGCGCGGACTCGCCGCACAGGAAGGCGACGATCCTCCCGAAGTCCGCGGGGTCGCCCACCACGCCGGCCGGGATTCCGAGTTGCGTCGCGTCGGGTCGTGCTCCGTACAGCTGGGTGATGCGGTCGGTGGCGTGGATGCCCGGCTGCACCGAGTTGACCGTCACGCCATCGGCTGCCACTTCGCGGGCAAGCGTCTTCAGGAATCCGGTAACGCCGGCACGCGCGGTGTTGGAGAGGATGAGGTTGGCGATCGGTTGGCGCACCGCCACCGAGGTGATGGCCACCACCCGACCCCACCTGCGTTCGCGCATCGCGGGCACCGCCGCTTCGCACATGGCCACCACCGAGAGCAGGCTTTGTTGCAGAGCCGGGAGATAGTCGTCGACATGGAGCGAGGCGAAGTTGCCGGGCTTCGGTCCACCACCGTTGGCAACGAGGATGTCGACCGACCCCAGGCGCTCCCGTGCCGCCGCCACGAACGAGGCTGCCCCGTCGGCGCTCGACACGTCGGCCACGACGCCCACCGCGCCGCCACCCAGCGCCGCGACGGCGGCATCGACACGTTCGTTCGTGCGACCGCAGATCGCCACCCGCACACCCGCATCGACGAGGGCCTTGGCCGACGCGAACCCGAGCCCGGCGGTGGCGGCCGCGACCGCTGCGGTTCGCCCACCGATGCCGAGGTCCATGACGAGTGAACGGTAGCGCAGCCCCGTTCATCGGACGGGTCCGCCACGATGCGTGTTTCGTAGGCTGTTGCCGTGGCGGCCCCGCGAGCATCCCTTGCCTCGGTCGGTGCGGTGGGTGATGCCCTGCAATCCGCCGGCTACCTCGCCGACGAGGGCCTGGCGACGGCGGTCTTCCTCGCGCTGTCGTTGAAGCGGCCGTTGCTGCTGGAGGGCGAGGCCGGCGTCGGCAAGACCGAGCTGGCCAAGGTGCTCGCCACGGTACGCGGCAGCGAACTCATCCGCCTGCAGTGCTACGAGGGCATCGATGCCAGTCAGGCGGTGTACGACTGGGACTACTCGCGCCAGCTGTTGCACCTCCGTGCCGCCGAGGCGAGCGGCGAGGCCAAGGGCAGGGACACCGAGAGCCTCGAGCACGAGCTGTACGACGAGCGGTTCCTCATCCGTCGTGCGTTGCTGCGGGCGATCGAACCCCGCAACGGCGTGGCCCCGGTGCTGCTCATCGACGAGATCGACCGCGCCGACGACGAGTTCGAGGCCTACCTGCTCGAGGTGCTGTCCGACTTCCAGGTCACCGTGCCCGAGGTCGGAACGTTCCGGGCAACGGAGATTCCCCTGGTGGTGCTCACCTCCAACCGCACGCGTGACGTGCACGACGCCTTGAAGCGTCGCTGTCTGTACCACTGGGTGGAGCACCCGGGATTCGAGCGAGAGGTCGACATCGTCCGTCTGCGCGTCCCGCAGGTGCACGAACGCTTGGCCCGACAGGTTGCGGGTGCCGTCGAACGTTTGCGCACGATGCATCTCTACAAACCGCCGGGCGTCGCCGAAACGATCGACTGGGCCACCGCCCTCGGCACGCTCGGCACCACGCAACTCAACGATGCAGTGGTGCGCTCCACGCTCGGCACCGTGCTGAAGTACCGGGAGGATCACGAGCGGGTCGACGAGCAGGGCGTCGGCGACCTCGTGAAGTACGCCCTCGAGCGCGCCACGATCAACGAGTGAGCGCCGAACGCATCGCCGTCGCCTTCGGCCGGGTGTTGCGCGGGGCGGGGCTGCGCGTTCCGCTCGACTCGGTGCTCACGTTCGTGCAGTGCCTCGACGCGGTCGGCGTCACCGATCGCAACCGCGTGTACTGGGCCGCCCACGCGGCACTCGTGCGGCGCCCCGAGGACCGCGAGGCCTTCAACGTGGCGTTCGCCGTGTTCTGGGATCAACTCTCGGCGGGTGACGACCCGGGGACGATCGGCGACGATGCCACCATGCTCGGGGTCGACGAATCGATCGACGGCGACGACACAATGGTCGACGATGCGCGCGAGCCGAACGTCACGCTGCGCTTCTCGGCCGTCGAAACCCTCCGCGAGAAGGACTTCGCCCACTACTCCGACGACGAACTCGCAGAGGCGTACCGACTCATGCAGCGGCTCCGAATCGCCGGTTCGCCCCGCTCGTCGCTGCGCCACACCGCATCGCGGCGACGCGGCCGAAGCGTCGACGTCCGGCGTACGGTTCGCACCTCGTTCGCCCACTTCGGCGAGCCGGTGCGACGTGAGTGGAGGGAACCGAGCGAGCGTCTGCGTCGGTTGGTGGTATTGCTCGATGTATCGGGTTCGATGGAGCCCTACGCACGGGCATTCCTGCGCTTCATGCACGCCGCCATGGTCGGGCGCCGGCGCGTGGAGGCCTTCACCCTCGGAACGCGACTCACCCGCGTGACCCGCGAACTCTCGCACCGCGACCCCGACAAGGCACTGGCCCACGCTGCACGCCAGGTTGCCGACTGGAGTGGCGGCACCCGCATCGGCGAGTGCCTGCGAGCGTTCAACGACCGCTGGGGGGTGCGGGGCACGGCGCGCGGGGCGATCGTGGTGGTGCTGTCCGACGGGTGGGACCGCGGAACGCCGGAGGTGCTCGCCGAACAGATGCAGCGACTACGGCGCGTAGCGCACCGCGTGGTGTGGGTGAACCCGCTGAAGGTGACACCCGGCTACGCACCGCTCGCCCGCGGTATGGCGGCCGCGCTCCCCCACGTGGACGCCTTCGTCGAGGGACATTCGCTGGAGGCACTGGAACGACTCACCCGGGTGATCCACGGCGACGAACGCCTCACGGTACGGGCGTGAGGCTACGGGTCTGACGATGCGCGACCTTCTCGACGACATCGACCGTTGGCGCACGTCGGGCAGGCGCTGTGTGATCGGCCGAGTGGTGGGCATCGAGGGCTCGGGGCCGCGCGATCCGGGTGCCGCGATGGCGGTGAACGAGGACGGCGAGGTGATCGGGTCGGTGAGCGGCGGATGCGTGGAAGGTGCGGTGGTTGCCGAGGCACTCGAGATGTTGCGGTCGCACGCACCCGCCAGGGTGGTGTCGTTCGGATACTCCGACGACGAAGCCTTCGCCGTGGGGCTCACCTGCGGTGGCACGATCCACGTGTTCATGCAGGAGCTCGACTGGTGACCGACACCGTTTACGACATCCTCGCCGCGCGATTGCGCGCCAACGCGCCGACCGCCCTCGTCGTGGTGATCGACGGCCCGCACGTCGGCTCGGCGATGCTCGTGACACCGGACGTACCCGCCGTGGGCTCGCTCGGCAACGCCGACCTCGACCGCGTGGCGTCCCGCGACGCATTGGGCGAGCTGGAGGCGGGTCGCACCGGCGTGCGACACTACGGTCCGCGTGGACAGACGACCCCCGAGGATCTCGCCGACTCGCCCACCGTGCGGGTGTTCGTCGAGTCGTTCGCACCACCTCCACGGATGCTGATCTTCGGTGCGGTCGACTTCACGGGTGCGCTCGGTCGCGTGGCGAAGGTGCTCGGGTACCACGTGACGGTGTGCGACGCGCGCCAGGTGTTCGCCACCGCGCGACGCTTCCCGATGGCCGACGAGGTGATGGTGGCGTGGCCCGACGAAGTGTTCGCCACGGTCGGTGCATCACTCGGGCCACGCGATGCCGTGTGCATCCTCACCCACGACCCCAAGTTCGACGTACCAGCGATCCAAGGTGCACTGGGTACCAACGTGGGATACATCGGCGTGATGGGGAGCCGCAAGACCCATGCCAAACGCCTCGAGCGCCTGGCCGAGGCGGGACTCCGCGGCGACGACCTTGCCCGCGTCATGTCACCGATCGGTCTCGACATCGGCGCGCGCACACCGGAAGAAACCGCCATCTCGATCTGCGGCGAGATCATCGCCCGCCGCACGGGTCGCGGGGCAGCTTCGCTGTCCACCACGACCGGGGCAATCCACGGTGGCTAGCCGGCCCACCGCACCCGCGCTCGCCAGCAGGGACTTCGTCGCCGGGATCGCCGGACTCTTCGTCGTGTACGTGTTCGGCTGGATCACCCGCTGGACCTTCAATCCGACGCGGGAGTTCGGTTTACCGAACGACTGGTTCTTCACCGCCCAGGCCGACGCCATGTTGCGCGGGCGACTTTGGGTGGATCCCGCGGCGCTCAGTCCGGGGGCGTGGACCCCCGACGGCAACGAGTGCTTCTGGATCCGTGACCGTTGCTACGGGTATTTCGGGCTCACCCCGAGCCTGCTGCGTATCCCGGTGGTGCTTTTTTTCACGTCGTTCACCGCGAGTCTGGCCAACATCATGATTCCCATCGCTGCGGGTATCGCCGTGTACGCGGCACTCGACCTGTGTCGTCGGCAGACCGCGGATCTGGCACCGATGCAGGCGAACGTATTCATGGGCATCGCCGCCGTGGCCCTCGGCCCGGGCAGCGTGCTGGTGTTGCTCGCCGACCCCTACGTCTACCAGGAGGCCATCATCTGGTCGGTCGCCTTCGTGATGGTGGCAGTCAACCTGTTCTGGCGCTGGTGGAACGGCGGCCCCAACGTCCTGCTCGCAGCAACGGTGCTCGCCTGCACCGCTGCGGCCGGTACCCGTGTAACGACGATGTTCGTCGGGCCACTGCTTGCCGTAGCGGTCGCGTTCAAGTGGCGAACCGCACTGTTTGCGAATCGACGGTTGCTGGCATCGGTGGCGGCACTGGTGGTGGCACCCGCCATGTTGTCGCTGGGTGGTCTGTACCTGAAGTTCGGGCAGTTCTCCACGCCCCTGGAGGCGTATCAGGGCGCAGCCCAATCCTCGATCTCGGAACCCGGCGTCTGCCGGGCGGTGGGAGGCGGCCGCCCTGCACCCGAGAACCTGCCGACGAATCTCTTCGCCTATCTCCGACCCGACTCGGCACGGGTGGTGCTCGAAGCGTCCCCGGTGCGATTCCGATTCTCCGAATGCAGCGCCGACGCGCCGACGCTGGTGTGGCCACGAACGTCGTTCGTCGGCTACTACCCGGAGGAACACACGAGCATCTCCACCACCATGCCACTTGCCACGTTCGCAACGGCATTCGTTGCCGTGATGGCCGTACGACGCCGACGCTCGAGTCACCTGTGGCTGCTCGTCACGTCGGCATCGTCGCTGATTTTCATCGTCACGCTTCCTGCAATCACAGCCCGCTATCTCGGTGAGTTCTACCCGTTGGTCGCAACGGGATTAGCACTATCGACCACGTACTGGTCGTCGACGGCTCGGGGCAGACGACGCATCTGGTTGGCCACCCTCGCCGCTGCCTCACTGGTGTGGTCGGTGGTGGCCGTCGCCAGCCTCTTCACGCGTTATGCGTGGATCTACCTCTGACTCCTGCCGCAACCGATCTCGGCTCGGCTGGCATGGTCAGCCGATCGGGCTTACCCAGCGCATCCCGGAGAAGCGTGATGCGGCGATGCGGTGCACTTCGACCGCACGGTCACCGGAGCGGGCGTGAACGATCAGCTCGGGGAGCCCCAGAGACATCATGATGTGCCCCGGGTACCACACGAAGTCGCCGGCCTGCACAAAGTCTCGCTCGATACGCGCCGAGCGATCGAACTGCTGTTGCGACCCACGGTCGATGTTGAGCCCGGCTTGTGCCCAGGCGAACTTGGTGAGCGCGGAACAGTCGAGGGCGATGAACGGCGCATCGGCGTTGGTGCGGTAGGGCACACCCACCTGACTGAGGGCGGAGAACACGGCGATCTTCCGCTGGATCGGTGCGTCGAGCCACACCTGACGCAGGGCTGCAGCGTCGGACTCGAGCAGGAAGGCAACGAGGCTGGCCAGTTCGTCGATCTGGCGTCCGGCCACGTTGCGGGTCTCGACCTCGGGGAGGTCGCGAACCGCCCGAAGCTCCAGCGCCACGCGACGGGCGGTTACCGAAATCCAGGCAGCGGTGCGTTCGTTGACCGGCACGGCGCCCACCTGTGCGGCCGGGATTGCAACGGAAACACCGAAGGTGAGGGCAACGGCGAAGACCAGCGACGCCAGCGCTCCCCGACCGTGTCGTCGGTACCGAACGCTTGTTCGCACATTGGCGCGCAACTGCGAAAACGCTGTTGCAGCGAACTGTTGTGGTGACATCGGGACCTCCGGGCGATGCAGGGGGTGCATCGCCGAGTCGGGAGTGGGTACACACATCCTACCCCCACCTGTAATGAAAATGTAATAAATCGTGTATTCGTGATTTCCTGCTCAAACCCAGTATTCATGCGGGTGAGCGGGGGCTTGCCCGCAACTGCGAGGCTGTGAGCGTGGTACATCGCAGCGCACCGGGGGCGGTGGTCCTGGCTGCCGGTGGAGGGAGTCGGTACTTCGGTGCGCACCACAAGCTCCTCGCCCCCCTCGGCAATCGTCCGGTGGTGCGCTGGGTGCTGGAGGCCGTGGCGCTCTCCGGGCTCTCGCCGATCATCGTGGTGACCGGCGCCGTTGATCTCTCGGAGGTGCTGGTTGAACCCTTGCCGGGAAATCCCGAGGTGGTGGTGGCCGACAACCCTCGCTGGCGTTCGGGCATGGCCAGTTCGCTGCAGGTGGCCATCGACGTTGCGCGTACCCGCGGTCTCGGGGCCGTGGTAGTGGGCCTGGGCGACCAACCCGGCGTTCCCGCAACTGCGTGGCGGTCGGTGGCCGACACCCCCGCCCCGCTCGCGGTTGCCACCTACGGCGGCCATCGGCGCAATCCCGTGCGAATCCATGCCGAGTTGTGGAACCTCCTTCCGCACGAGGGTGACGAGGGTGCACGCTCGCTCGTTCGCCAACGTTCCGATCTGGTCGCCGAAGTAGCCTGCGAAGGCAGCGCCGACGACATCGACACCGTCGAGGATGTGGCGCGGTGGCGGGTTCCGCTCGCCGGTCAAGGAGAGGACGCCTGATGAACCTGCACCACGAGTTCACCGTGCCCGTTCCGGCGGCCGACGCCTGGCGGATCCTCACCGATCTCGAACGTCTGGCCCCCTGCCTACCCGGGGCCCAGCTCACCGACGTGGAGGGCGAGGTGTACCGCGGTCAGGTGAAGGTGAAGGTGGGACCAATCGTCGCCCAGTTCAAGGGGCAAGCCTCGTTCGTCACCCGCGACGATGCCGCCTACACCGCATCGCTGAAGGCCGAGGGTCGCGACACCGGGGGCAAGGGCAACGCCTCGGCGACCATCACGGCCGTACTGCGCCCCACGGGCGACACGAGCGCCACGTGCACGGTGGACACCGACCTCAATATCACCGGCAAGGTGGCCCAGTTCGGACGCGGTGCCCTGGCCGATGTGAGCGACAAATTGCTCCTGCAATTCGTCGACAATCTCAACGCGCTGATCGCCTCCGGCGGCGCTTCGACCTCGGCCGGAGGAGACGGTGTGGCGTCGCCAACTCCCACCACGGCAACCACCGAGGCAGAAGCACTCGACCTGCTCGACGTTGCGGGTGGAGCAATCCTGAAGCGCCTCATCCCCGTGCTCGTCGTAGTCGCCGCGGTCGTCGGTGTGATTCTCGTCTTCCGTTGAGCAGCGCGTGACCAGCCCGAACGCAGTCAACGACGTCGAACGCGTCACGCAACTACTCGGTCGTCGACCCCAGGGTGACTTCGAGGTGGTGCTTCGCAGTAACAACGGTGATCCGCGGGTGGTGCGCAACGCTCCCCTGCTGCACGACGGTACGCCGATGCCGACCCGCTACTGGCTAGTCGATCCGCGGGACGTGACGGCCGTGTCGCGGCTGGAGGCAGTCGGCGGAGTCGACCAGGCCGAGGCCGAGGTTGATGCCGCAGCCCTGGCGACGGCACACCGTGCGTATGCATCCGAGCGTGATGCAGTAATCGCGGAGGGTCACACCGGTCCGCGACCTTACGGCGGCGTGGCGGGCACACGACGGGGCGTCAAGTGCCTGCACGCCCACTACGCCAGTTGGCTGGTGGGTAACGACGACCCGGTCGGTAAATGGGTGGCCGATCATCTCCCCGCATCGGCCGGCAACGCCACGCGATAGGCCCCCGCATGAACACGCGACGCCTCCGAGCCGCCATCGACATCGGATCGAACTCCACCAACCTGTTGGTGGTCGACGCCGACGGCAACGAGGTGGTGCGGGAGGTGAACGTCACGGCACTCGGCGAGCGCGTGGCAGCCACACGGGTGCTCTCCGACGCCGCAGTCGAGCGCACCCTCCGCGTGATCGAACGTTATGCAACGATCGTCGGCCAACACGGAGCCGAGTTGCAGGTGACCGGTACCGCCGCCTGTCGCATGGCCACCAACACCGCCGAGTTCTTCGGCCTGGTGCAGGCCGCCACCGGCGTGGTGCCGCGACTGCTCTCGCCGCTCGAGGAGGCGCGTTTGGCCTGGACGGGTGCGGCAGCGAGCCTTCCCCCGGCGGAAGGCGACACGATGGTTGTCGACATCGGTGGTGCGTCGACCGAACTCACGGTCGGAGCGCTGGGTCGTGACGGCCTCGGCACCGTGCGCGAGAGCGTCTCGCTCCCCTTCGGGGTGGTCAGTCTGACCGAGGCCGAATTGCACCGCGACCCACCACGCGCCGAGGAACTCTCGAATGCAATCTCGATCGTCGGTGATGCCGTCGACAACGCGGTGATCGAGCATCCGATACTCGCGCAGGCATCCCGCGTCGTCGGTGTGGCCGGGAGCATCGTCACGATTGCGGCGGTGGAACTGGGCTTGCACCACTTCGATGCGGGTCGACTGCACGGGATGGTGCTCACCAAGGACGCCGCCGAGGACGTCTTCCGCACCCTCGCAACGGAGTCGCTCGCCGACCGCCTGCACAACCCCGGCCTACCGGCCGAGCGCGCCGGCGTCATCGTGGCTGGTTGCTGCCTGCTCGTTGCAATCATGCGCCGACTGCGGCTGAACGAAATCGTCGTGAGCACGCACAACCTGCTCGACGGTGTGGTGCGCGAAACGCTCGCCGGCGGTGGTGCAACGCCATGAAGCGTGAAGTTGGTGGCAGGTCGGGCGTAGACCACCCGTCAGCATCGTCCGCCGGATCGTTGCGCCTGCTCGGCCGACGTGTGATGCTGCGACCGCTCGTTCCCGATGATTTCAGCGATTTCCGCGAGGTGCGCCACCGCAACGGTCGGTGGCTCACCGATTGGGAGCCCCTGCGCCCCGCGGCACTCGGCGACCCGGCCGTCAATCCCGAGGCGTTCGTTCGGAGATGCGAGGCGCGCGACCGCGAGCGTGCGGCTGGCAGCGCCTACACGTTCGGCATCTTCGTGGATTCGTCGTTCTGCGGCGAGATCAACCTGAACGGTGTCACCCGGGGCTCCATGCAATCGGCAACCATCGGCTACTGGATCGACAGGGCGAAAGCCGGCCACGGCTACGTTCCCGAGTCGGTGGTCGTGCTCAGCCGCCATGCATTCGAGCAGCTGCACCTGCACCGCCTGGAGATCTGCATCATTCCTCGCAACGCCAATAGTCTCCGGGTGGTGGAGAAGCTGCGGTGGAGAAACGAGGGGCGAGCCGAGCGATTCCTCGAGATCAACGGCGTGTGGGAAGACCACGACCGCTTCGGCTTCACGGTGGAAGAGTGGCGCGAGCGGGCCGGCACCCTGGCACGGGAGTGGCTGTAACACCAACCACAGCAGGCCAGTAAGGAAGCGCTGACACCGGACATAGGATTATTCCTATTGGTGTGGTGAATCAACTCGACGTGCTCATCGCGGTGGGCGAATTGGATCGTTCGGGTCCGCTTCCCGAGCCGGTTTCCGAGGGTGGCTTGCGGTTCGTGCACTTCCGATGGGCCGAGATCGAGGCCCGAGTCCGCTCGGCCCGGCCTCTGGCGGTCGCCTCGACCACCTCGCTGCAATCGTGGGAGTCGAACCGTATCCAGCGGGCCTGCGAGACGACTCGTACACCGCACTTGTTCATCGATGCACCGGATGTAGCAGGCGCCAGCCAATCAACACTCGCCACCCTCGTGCAGTCGGTGTGGCTGGCTGCACTGGATGGCAGCCCGACTGTGTCGGCCGGGCGGCCACTGCTCTCCATCTTCACCCCCACCAACGGCCCCGCAACGTTCCTCCTGCGCGCATACCGGTCGCTGCGCAAGCAGACCTACGACAACTGGGAGTGGGTGCTCATGGAGGACACCGACGATGCCTGCTCGAAAACTCGGGAGATGATCCACCAATTGACCGGGGCCGACCACAGGGTGCGTGCGGTATCGAGCACACGGCGCACCGGACGAATCGGACAGTTGAAGAAACACGTCGCCGACCTGTGCAGTGGCGACGTTCTTCTCGAGCTCGACCACGACGACGAGCTCACCTCAACGGCACTCCAGCACATGGCAACTGCGTCACTGCAGTTCCCCGAGTGCGGCATGTTCTACACCGACTGGGCCGAACTTGTCGACGGCGTCGACGCCCAGTGGTACGGGGCAACCTTCGCCTACGGGTTCGGCCACTACGTCACCCGCAACGTCGACGGGGTGCGGCGATTGGTGGCGGTGTCGCCCGAGCTCAACGGTCACACCGTGCGCCACATCGTGTCGATGCCCAACCACCTGCGGGCGTGGCGCACCGACTTCTACCGGTCGATCGGCGGCCACAACCCCAACCTGCCGACCGCCGACGACTACGAACTCACGCTGCGGTCGTTCCTCGCCACACGAATCGTGCACCTTCACCACTGCTCGTACATCCAGCACTTCCGCTCCGACTACTCCAATACGCAGTTCACCCGAAACCCGAGCATCCACTCGGCGGTCAAGGCGATTGCCGAGTCGTACGAGAACGACATCCGGCTCCGGCTACAGCAGTTGGACGTACGCGACTCGCGTCTCGTCGGTCCTGGTAGCGGTGATAATCGCCCGATCAAGGCCAACCTCGACTACAACCCCGTCACGGTCGCGTGATGAACGCCGCAATCGTCACCGTTGACGGTCGTTTCGCGCGACACCTGATGGAGCACGGTCTCGTGGTTGCCGCAGCAGTCGCGGAACACGACCTGTTGGTGGTTGCAGTCCCGCGTGCGGGGCGAGTCGACGTGATTCGTGTGGCATGGCCGCACATCCGCAGCGTGCGCATCGTCGACGGGGCCATCCGGGTGGTCGACGCCGATGCGACGACCACCTTGCCCGACCTGCACTCCCGTTTGCTCACGGGCTCCATCGACGCACGGCGGACCACCCGCGATGAGCTGATCACCCAGGTACAGACCACCAAGATCATCAAGAGACACGCACGTAGCAAGCCCACCGATCCCCTTGCCGCACGGGTTCCGGTGGCAACCCTCCGCTCCAATTTCGGACTCGCCGAACGCTGGCAAGCCGGAACGTCTGCCGTGCAGGACACGCAGGCGCCTGGGCTCCCCGCATGTCGCTCAATCAACCTCGACGCATTCGCACCGCAATCCACCCGGGCAGTACTCGTGCTCGATGGTCCGACGCACGGCCGGGGCCACATGTACCTCGAACATGCAGCGCACGGGTCCACCACGTTCGCCGTCGGTGCAACCAGTGCGGGTGGGCGCTACTTCGTGACCGGACCGCAACGCTCCGGCACCACCTTCCTCGCCCATGCCATCAGTTACGACCTCGGCATCCAACACATCGACGAGGTCGACTTCCAGACGTTCGACTATGCCCAATTCCGCGAGGTGGCGTCGCGCTCGCAAAGTTGGGTCGCCCAGGCCCCGGCACTGTTCCACCACCTCGCCGACCTGCAGAACGATTTCACGTCGGCGGTTGCAGTGGTGTGCCGCAGGAACGTCGACGACATCGTGGCATCGCAACGCCGGATCAATTGGGGGTCGCGTGAAGAGGGCTTCGAGCGACGGCACCTCGCGATCCCCGACGGCGACCAGCGCCCCATCGCCGAAATCAAGTACGAGCTGTGGGACCGCCACAAGCACACCTACCGGCACTTCGTCGAGGTGCCGTACGCCGATCTACGGCAGCACCCGCTGTACGTGGAAACCCGCTCCGATTTCGGGGCCAAGAGATGGAGTTGAACGTCCCATGAACAAGCGTGTCTGCCTTTCCATGATCGTGCGCAACGAGGCCACGGTGCTCCCCACCACCCTGAAAGCGCTGCTTCCGTTCATCGACTGCTACTCCATCGTCGACACGGGCTCCACCGACGACACCCTCGCCGTGATCGAGCGGCACCTCGGGCACCTTCCCGGTGTGGTGACTCCGCAGGACTGGCGCGACTTCTCCACGGCCCGCAACCTGTCGCTGGAGATCGCCCGGCAGCTGGGTGAGTACGTCTTCATCTGCGATGCCGACGACGTGGTCGAAGCAGCAATCGACGGTGCGGAGTTCCGCAACCAGCTGGTGGCCGACGTGCACAACGTGGTGTTCCGTCAGGGGTCGACGCTGTACCACCGACCGCTGATTCTGCGCAGCTCGGTGACCGCGTCGTTCCGCGGCGTGGTGCACGAGTTCCTCGCCGTCGACCCGACCGCCAGCGGCGGCAACCACATCAACGGCTTCATCATCAACTACAACGGGGCCGGCGTCAGCGACCGCAACAAGGATCAATCGACCAAGTACGCCCGCGACGTGCAGCTCATCCAGGAAGCCCTGCTCACGTGCGACGAACCGGCCCTGGCCTCGCGCTACACCTTCTACCTCGCCACCTCGCTGCAGTCAGCCGGTCGACTCACCGAGGCGGTGCAGGCCTACGGTGACCGCACCAGGCAGACGGCGGGGTTCACCCAGGAGGTGTACGTCTCGTTCCTACGCATGGGCCACCTGGCGCAGACGCAGTACTCCAACGTGCGGATGCGCCTGCACATGTACATGATGGCGTACCAGGTAGACCCGACGCGCGCGGAGGCCCAGCACTACATCGCCGAACTCTCGCGTGAACACCATTGGTGGAACCTCGCATGGTTGTTCGTCAACGACGGGCTACAGCGAACAATCGACCCAACGAAGTTGTTCGTGGAATCCGAGGTCTATGACTGGCGCCTAACCTACGAGCAGTCGATCGCCGCCTGGTACGTGGGCCAGTTCGAGACCGGTCGCGCGAAATGCGAGTGGCTGCTGGCCCGGCCCGACCTACCCGCTAACATCCGCGAGGTGACCCAGCGCAACCTCAATCTGTACCTCGGGGCGAAGTGACGCTCACCATCGTCGTTCCGTGCTTCAACGAAGCGACGAGGTTCAATGCCGACCAGTTCCGGCGGCTCCTCTCGCTCATTCCCGGGGTAGGGCTGCGGCTCGTCGACGACGGCTCAACCGACCGAACCCTGCAGGTGCTCAATCTCTTCGCCGCCGCCGCACCCGATCACGTGACGGTCACGTCACTGCCGACCAACATGGGCAAGGGCGAGGCCATCCGACGTGGCATGCTCGCCGCCCTCGCTGAAGCTCCGGATTGGGTGGCCTACGTCGACGCCGACCTCGCCACCCCACCCGAGGAGGTGCAACGACTTTGGGAAGAACACCACGATGACTCGTCCTTGGACGTGTTCTTCGGCTCGCGCATCCGGTTGTGCGGTAGCCGAATCGAGCGACGCGAGGGTCGTCACATCGTCGGACGCCTGTTCGCACACCTGGCTGCGCGCACCCTGGGTACCCACGTATACGACACGCAGGCCGGGGCCAAGTTCTTCCGCTCGACGCCCGAGCTTGCCCGTGCACTGGCCGTACCGTTCTGTGACAGGTGGTCGTTCGACGTCGAGCTGTTCGGACGGCTCGGAAGGCTCGGCGTGTTCCCGGGTCGTGTCGTCGAAACACCGTTGCGCAACTGGCGCGACGTTCCAGCTTCCAACGTGACGATTCGCCAGGGGTTGACGTCGGTGCTCTCGTTGTGGCGCGTACGGCGCAGCGTGCGGGCGTTTCGCGCCTAGCGGCGGAGTGCTAAACGCCGTGGGCTACCGGCACTTGTAGAGCCGCCCCAGCAGTACCCGCTGGGGTGCCATCACCGCGTACGCGGAATGCACGACATCGCAGCTCGACAACGAACTTCTGAACGGTTGATCGAGTCGGGGTGGCCAGTAGTGCAGCCACGGCACGTAGTCCACCTGAACCACGCCGGCGTCGGACTTCCAGACGCCTTCCGTCGCGTCGTCGAGCCATATCGTCCCGGCAGGAAGGAACGGCCATCCACTCTGTGGCGTGTACTTGCCGCGCCCGACACGATCCCCCGATCCGAAGTACACCACGAGCCCTGGCTGATCTGGAATTGCCGATACCAGCTCGCGCCCGGCCATTCCCCAGTAGTCGAATTCACCGCGATCAGCGAAGTCGTCGGCGCGGCGGGCAATCTCATTCCGATACACGTATTGGTAGGGGAAGATGCTCACGTGATCAACCATGAGGAGTGCGGCCAGTGCGGCGATCCCCAGTCGCGATACCCGGCGCCAACGACTTCCGGGCAGGTTTCCCAGCCACCACAGACCGAGAATTGCCACCATCTGCCAACCGAGAACGACGAAGAGAAACTGCCTACCCGCGTTGTAGTTGTTGCCACTGAGACCAATCACCACCGCAGCGACGACGATCGCGTGGTAGCAAACGGGGAGCACGAGTCCCCACTGCTTCCGAAGGGCCGTGCGACCCAGGAACACGGCACCCGCGACCACACCGACGAGTGCCACGAGCGGCAGTGATGCGACGAACGACTTGATGAGAAACCACCAGCCGAGATCGGCGGAGCGCACCAACCTTCCGTCGAACAGAACGTCACCGGCGTATCCGACGAAGTCGCGACCGACGGCGATGCCGTTCCACACCCAGCCAACCGGGTTCGGGATCGATGCCGGATTGGTGACCAGAACCAGTGCCGTAGCACCGAATGCTGCGGTGATAAGGGGCTTGTGCACCTCCGAACCCATACGACGGACGTGCCACGCGCCGTAGGCCAGCAGGGGTACCACGAGCACCGCCAGACCGGGCCTGGTGCCGAAGGTGAGGCTGATTGCGAGCACGGTGGCGAGCACGAGATCCCGCACGATTGCGCGGGGCACCGTCCCGCTACGCGGAAGGTTCGCCGCCAGCGTGGCCACAGCCGTGGCACATGCAAAGCCGACCGCGAACGGCACGTCCTTCTGGTTCATCCAGCTGTGCCCCAGCCACAACGGCAACAGGAATGATCCGATGATTCCGGCGAACTCGGCACGCCGTGACTGGAACGTCACACGACATACCAGCCCGACCGCCCAGCATCCGAGCACCCCGACCACGGCAATCAACGCATTCTGCGTATTCACCGAGGTGGCGCCGAGCGCGCGAAAATCCTCTCCGAGCAACACCGCAACGAGTCGGGAGACGAGATGGCTCAGATAGTGGAACGTGTACCCGTAGGAATCGACCACTCCCTGTCGGTGGGCATCGGTGTAGTACGCAACGTTCAGATCAGGTGCCCAGAGCGGCATCCACTCCTGGTAGCTACGGCGCAGCAGCATCTTGTCCGCCACATAGTCGCGGTTCTCTGCCGACGTGAACGCGGCGATAAGTGACGAAAGTACGCCGAGAGACGCAAGGAGGGCCGCCCTCGGCGAGAGTCGGACGTTCACGCGGAGCGCACGTCACAGAGCGGTAGTCGACGGGCGACGGACGCCACCTCGTCGGCGAGCTCCCGCCGCATCGTGACTTCGCAGCTGGCGAGCACGCTGCCGTAGTGCGCCATGGCCTCGGCAACTCGGCCCACCTGCACCAGCAGACGGGCGTAGAGCAGGTCTAGCCGCCAACCGGTCGCCTCGTCGTGCAGCGGCCACTGTGCGTTACCTCGTGGCCGCTCGCGCATCGTGGTGGCATATTCCGCGACCATCAACCCGAGGTGCGAGTTTCCGCTCTCATAAAACAAATTCGCGGCTGCATATAGCGGCTCCATATGGTCCGGATAGTTACCCCAGAGCTCAAGGCAGTCAAACGCCGATTGACAGCCGCTCTCGGCGCTGTTGGCATTCAGGATGTGTGCCAGTTGCGCAGCCCCGAAGGAGTCGGGGTCGGTGGCAGCAGCCACGAGTTGTTGCTCCGACGGAACCTTGTCACTCATCGTGTTGACGGCTCCTACGCTGCACGTCTAGGGACGCAGTGACGGATCCTGCTCGTATGCACGCTGCAGGTAGCGCTCGCCCAACTCGGGGTTACCCTGGTCGATCGCAATCAGACCAAGATTGAAAAGTGCCCGTGGTGCTTCGCCACGCTTGAGCCCCACGATGCGCGTGAAGTCGACCTTTGCTTCGTCGAGGCGATCCAACTCACGGAGCGCCAAGCCCCGATTGAACAGCGCAGAAAGGAAGATGGGGTTCAACTCGAGCGCGCGCGTGTAGCTCTCGACCGCACCCTCGATGTCACCGACTTCGGTCTGCTGAATGACACCCTTCACGTACCACGCTTGCGGGTTCTGCGGATTTGCAGCAATCGACTCGTCGGCTTCCTCAAGTGTGGTCGGAATCTTGTTGCTGTTCGAGTCGGAGTTGCTGTTACGAACAACGAGCCCAATTCCGATGATGACAAGGATGACAATGATGCCACCAATAACTTGGCGCTTCTTGTCGTTAACGGGCTTCGACTCACTCATCGTGGACACCTCGGAATCCTTGCTTGTTGACGTTGTCATTTACAAGTAGACAACTACTACGAAGACAGCGACACAGGATCGCTGACCCACGCGATATAGACCTCGTTGTCAATACCCATTACGGTGACGTGTTGGTCAGGTGCAAGCGATATCGAAAGACCAGATGGACCAGCGACCTGACCATTTACGACTACGTTCTCAGCGAACTTGATCGTTGCCGGTGACGAGTCCGAGTTGAAGAATTCGAAGCGCTTTCCGGTGAAGTTTGTAGTTCCTGTGATGAACGTGAATGTCACGTTGTCCGTGAAATTGAGGAGCCTTCCTACATCACTTCCAAGTACATCACGGTTAGCAGAGATGTTCGCTTGGAGCATCGTCGAGGCCCAGCCAGCT
>JBIJCI010000081.1:0-3446 GCA_044344715.1 Ilumatobacteraceae bacterium
GATGCTCAGCCACGATGTGCTTGGCGGTTTCGAGACCAGCGTTGTGTTCTTCGATCGCATCGATGTCGGTGGCCCGCCAGATGTCCTCGGCGGCCGCAACGGCATCCTCGGTGAGTGCGATGTAGGTAGTGGCCGGGTCGTAGAACACCCAGTTGGCCGCGAACGATCCGGCGGAGATGAGCAATGCCCACAATCCGAACGCAACACCGTGCAACACACTCTCCTCGCTCGCACGATAGATGGCGATGGCGACACCCGCGAGGCTCGATGCACCGATGAACCAAGCCAGCACCCTCCGGTTGAGCGCCCTGCTTACTTCACTCACCCCGAACACCGCGTCGACGAAGCGCGCTGCCTCGGAGTCGCCCGAGTGTTCGAGGTTCTTGAGGAGCGATTCGCGCCGCAGATCTTCGGCGGTCTTTCCGCATACGACGACTGCCGCACCGATGGCCACGGCCATGAGCGCGGCGATGATCGGCGATTCACCGCCGTAGGTGAGTGCGAGCGTCATTCCTGCGGTGTCTCCGACGAGGAACAGCGTGATCCAGAACATCCGGCTGTTTCCACCCGCGTACCGAACGTGCGGGCCGAGAATTCGGGTGGCGTCGGCTTGGCGCTGCAGTGCCTCGCGGTAGCTCTGCAACATGATGCGCCGTGCCTTGCCCTGTTGCACTGCCTCGAACCGGCGTGCACGCGCCTCGGCGAGCGTCTCGCGCACCGCCGCACTCGCGGCAGCCGCGTACTCGGCCACCTGTGCACGTCCTTCGGCCAGGCACTGGGCCACCACGTGCAGCATCTCGCCGGGCTTGATCTCCGTGGCCTCTCCCGCGAGCGGTGGGCGGATGCGAACCGCCGACAACTGCTCGACATGGTCGCGCTCGAAGCTTCGTTCGACCGAGGGCAGGCTGGGCGCCGCAGCACCCGTAGTACCGGTTCCCCACGACGAACGTCGTGCGTTCCAGAACGCCATGCTGATGACCCCCAGTCGGTCTTTCCGACGAATCAGGCTACGGGTGGGCCCGGAAGAAATCCACAGGCGTCGCCGATTCGGACCACGGGGATGCCGGCCTTAGCGGACGGCCGCGGTACTCGTGAGCACGGTGCAGGAAGCACCCGTCGCCTCGCACAAGCCCCGTGCGTAATCGGTTACCACCTGGACGAAATCCTGCGGAGGCTGCACCGAGCCGCCGACCCGACCCACCCCGCGTACGGAAATACTCACACCCTCCAGGCGCGGCACTTGCTGTGCGGCAACGAGTTCCAGCACTGCCGCCCGGTCGAGCCCCGGTTCGTTGATGGCAGCTCCACCGGTGGTGGAGATGGCATCGGTATAGAGGGTGGATCGCAGGTCGACGTCGTCGTTGGCGAACTGAGTCGCCACGTCGGAAACCAGGGCGAACATCGAGGTCAGATCATTGCCCTGCGGGTCACCGCTCGCGAGGGCGTCGTTGAGGGCGGTACGGATCTCCTCCATCGTCGCCTCAACGGCCTTCGGGATCTTGCGATCACGCCCGATCTCCGTCGCCCCGCTCGTGGAGAGTCGGCCCGAGAAGAGAACGTCGGCGTTGGCGACGGAACCCGAACCTGCGGTAACGACGAGCGTCCCATCGCAGTCGGTGACGAATTCGGCGTCGGCCTGCACGGCATCGAGGCGTTCTCCGACCAGTTTCTCGTCGCGACCACTCTCGGAGATGTCGATGATCGAAAGCTGCACGAGTGGCACGTCCGGGCAGGCGAAGTCGTAGGCACCGCCGGCCGCGGAGGTGGAACATGCACCGAGTACGAGAACCGCGGGAAGCAACGTCCACCTGGGGGCAGATTTCATGGCCCGAGCATTGTACTTGTGGTCCATACCGATGACCACGTACATCCGTCACCGCACGGATTGTGCGATTACGAACGGGGCGACGTGGCCGAAGACTGATGCGGTAGCAGTGCGGCACCGATTGCACCGGCGTGCTCGCCGAGTGCCGCGATCCGTAAGTCGGGATGGGCACGCTGCTCGGGAGAGTAGAGGAGTTCCACGAACCACCGCCGCACGATCGGCATCACGATGTCGGCATTCTCCGACACTCCTCCACCGATGACGATCACGTCCGGGTCTGAGATATTGGTGAGGTTCGACAACCCGAGTGCCACCCATCGGGCGAACGATTCGATGACGGTGACGGCATCGGCGTCGCCGCGTCGCGCACGCTCGATCACGCTCTCCCCGGGTTCCCCGGAGGCCAGCATCCGCAGTCCCCGGCCCGACGCGTACACCTCCCAACATCCCTTTCGTCCGCACGTGCATCGCGGGCCGTCGGGGTTCACCACCATGTGCCCGATCTCGCCGGCGAATCCGTTCACCCCGCGTTGCACCACGCCGTCCACCACGTGTCCGCCACCGATGCCGGTTCCGAGGGTGACCATCCACATGTTCCGCGCGCCCCGCCCGGCGCCGTAGTGCCACTCGGCAAGTGCTGCGAGATTCCCGTCGTTGTCCACGAGGACGCTGCGTCCGAGCCGCTTCGAGAGCTCGGGGCCAACCTCCACATCGACCGACCCGGGAATGTTCGGCGAGGCACGCATGACGCCGTCGAGTGTGATGAGCCCGGGAACGCCGACGCCGATCGTCTCGAACTCCCCGAGTTCGCCGATCAACCCCTCGAGTGCGTCGACGAGCTTCGACGCATGCGGCGTGGGATGGCGCACCTCGCGGACGATGTCGTGCTCGGATGCAACGCCGTCACCGGCGTTGATCACCACTCCGAGACACTTGGTGCCGCCGACGTCGATTCCCGCCGCGCGCGTCACGACTCTGCGCGGGACTTCAGTTCCTTCAACGTATGCAGGATTCGCACCTCGGCACGGCGCTTCACGAATCCGGGCAGCGGGACGATGAGTTCGATCCTCAACGAATAGGTGATGTCGGTACCGGCACCGTTCGGCGCGAAAGAATACGCACCGTCGATCACACGCATGATGTCGCCCTCGACGAGCGACCATGAGAGTCGCTCCGGTGCCTGCGAGTAGTCGTAGGCAAGGGTGTAGTGGGTGCTGCGACCGAGCGCACTCGCCCGGTACTCCACTTTGGTTGCCCGACCGTGCGTATCGCGTTCGAGCACGTTCGCTTCCTTGACGTCGCGCGCCCACTCCGGATAACGCTCGAAATCGACCGCCAACTCGTAGCAACGCTCGGGGCTCGCTGCGACGTGTTCGGTTTCGGTCGCTTGGTCGATCACGGAGGCAAGGCTAGTTGACGACCTCACGTCGACCGGGTGAGCGTCGTCCCGTCATCCGACGTGCAGTGCCGTTGCGAGCCGCGCAACGAGCACTCCGTAATCGAACTCGGCCACCGCCCGCTCGCGTGCCGCCATTCCCATGGCGTTTCGCCGCGCCGGATCGCCGAGGAGCTGTCGCAGACGTTCGGCAACTGCACCGGCGTCGCGGGGATCACGAACGAC
>JBIJCI010000082.1:0-3443 GCA_044344715.1 Ilumatobacteraceae bacterium
CGGCTTCGGCGCTACGGACCAGCGTGGAGTCCTTCTTCTTCTTCACCGACGTGGCGGGATCCTCGTCCATGCCAATGACCTCCGTGGCGACGAGCAACTCGAGGTCACCACGGTCGGCAAGGTCGGCGGGCCCGACGAGCATGACGGGGATGCCCTCGGCGGCAGCCTGCCGCGCTCCGGCCACGATCTCGGCGGGAGCCTTGTCGCCCCCCATTGCGTCGACGGCGACCGGCTTCATGGCGCGATCGTCAGATCCTGGTATCGCAGCGTTGGTCAGTCAACCGCGTAGGCGACTCGACCCTTGTACCAACCGCAGTTCCCACAGACGACATGCGGCTTCTTGGCCGTGCCGCAGCGCGGGCATGAACTCTTGGCCGGGGTCTTGAGGCGCATGTTGATGGAGCGGCTGGTGCGTCCGCGGGCTTTGGAGCGCTTTTTCTTTGGTACGGCCATTTCGTCACTCTACCGTGTCGTCCAGCTGGTCGCGCAAGGCATCGAGTGCAGCCCAGCGCTCGTCGCGGGTTCGCACCACGCACGAGCACGTCGTCGACGAACGATCGGCCCCGCACTGAGGACAGAGCCCGGGGCACTCCGCTCGGCACAGTGGAGCCGCCGGAACGGCGAGCAGTACGGCCTCGCGAACCGGCAACGTGAAGTCGATCTGGTCCCCGACGATCGGCTCCGATTCGCTCAACACATCCCCCGCGCCGTCCCCCTTCGGAACATGCGCATGGGCGACCCCGCGCGAGAACGACTCGTCGAGTTCGGCAACGACGACACCGGAGACCGGGCGCAGGCACCGCCGGCACACCGACGACCATGCCACCGATGCAGAGCCTCGAGCGAGGACTCCGGTCGATGAACTCTCGAGTGCAATCGCCACCGCGACCTCCGATTCGTCGTCGATGCGTGAATCCGCGAAGTCGAACTCCGACGCCTTGACGACGACCGACACGCTCTTTTCCGACCCGGCCCGACGAAGGAGGTCGAGCACGTTCACCACGAGCGTGGAACTCATTGCGACGTACCTCTCGTCGGGCGCCCGGGGACCGGGCTCATCAATCGAGGTCGCGGGTGCGGTCGACTTCTTGGTCGAAGAACTCGCCAGAGATGTCGGGGGCTTCCTGCCCCATCTGGTCGTTCGCCTGTTGGATGCCGGTGATCGACAGGCGGTCGCGACCGTGCTTGATCGTCTTCATCAGGCGGTCGATGAGGATCTCGACGCTGCCGAGGCGACGGTCGAGGAAATCCTCCGTCTCGCTCTTCAGACGCCTGGCGGTCGACTCCGCCTCGTCGATGATCTGGCGGGCACGCGCCTCGGAAGCACGCACCACCTCGGTGCGTTGCACCATCCGCTCGGCCTGGGTGCGCGCCGCTTCGATGATCTCGTCGGCCTCGCGCTGGGACCGGTTGAGGAAACTCTCCTTCTCGCGCAGGAGGAACCTCGCCTCGCGAACCTCCTGGGGCAGGCAGGCGATTGCGTCCTCGAGCAGCGCCACCACTTCCTCGCGGTCGATACGCGGCGTACTCGACAGGGGCACGTTCGGAGCCTTGGAGATCAATTCGATGAGGTCGAGGAGGATCTCCTCGGCGTCGCCCATCCGGACCTCGGGCAGTTCCTCGGTGGTGAATTCGTCGTTGTCGGTCATGAAGTGGCTCCGGGGATCTCAGCGGCGATTGCGGCTCGCCAACGCGTGGACGACCGGTGGTGGCACCATCGCCGACGCATCTCCACCGTAGTGTGCGATCTCCCTGACGAAGCGGCTGCTGATGTAGGCGTGCTCGGGCAGGGCGAAGAGCACCATCGTTCGCACACCCGAGACCGTGTAATTGGTGTGGGCCATTTGTGATTCCACGTCGAAGTCGGTGGCACTGCGCAGACTCTTCACGATGCAGGTCGCTCCGACCTTCTTCGCGGCGTCGATCGCCAGGCCGCCGTGCGACTCGACGGTGACCCCGGCGAGGTGCGCCGTCGACTCCTTGGCCAGGCGAACCCGCTCGTCGATGGCGAACATTCCGCCCGACTTCTCGGGGTTGTGCATGACTGCGATGACCACGCGTCCGAAGATGCTCGCCGCCTGCGCGGCGACGTCGAGGTGACCGAGGTGGAACGGGTCGAAACTGCCCGGGTACAGCACCACCTGCTGCGCTGCCATCGCCTTCTACGGTACCCGTCCCTGCGTGTCGGCTTGCTGCACTGCGGTGCTATGCGATGCGGCGCAGGAAGGTGACATGGGTGCGCCCGTAGCGACGCTCCCGCAACACCTCCCACCCCGCCGGGGCCGCCACAGGCGCCGCTGCTTCTGCGACGACGAGGTTGCACGGTACGACGGCGAGGAATCCCGGCCAATCGGCGAATTCATACGGCGGGTCGGCGAGCACCAGCGTGGCGTCCTTGCACTGGGCCACCTGCACGAGTGCGTCACCCCGTACGACGGTGCTGCGATCCCCCAGTTCCAGCGTCTCCAGGTTCGTCCTCAGGACGTCGAGCGCCATCTTGTCGCGCTCGATGAACGTGACGTGTCCGGCTCCGCGCGACAGTGCCTCGATTCCCATGGCCCCGGTTCCGGCGAAGCAATCCACGATCCGCGCACCGCTGAGGTCGTAGTGACTGCCGAGGCTGTTGAAGATGGCCTCTCGCGCCATGTCGGTGGTCGGTCTGGTGACGTTGCCCTCGGGGGACTCGATGCGCCGACCGCGCAGCGTGCCGGCAACCACTCGCATGCCTTCACGGTAATGATGGAGCCGTGGAAGATCACGTTGCAGGCGTCGGCGATGAGTCCCGGGCGATGCCTCCCGCGGCGACGATTCCCTGCGTGGACTGCGGCGGCACCGCCCACCTGTTGACCGCGGCGAACGAGGACGACGTGTGGATGCTCGGCGACACGGTGGCCTACCGCTGCGAGGACTGCCGGGACCGCTGGGACATCGTCCTCGAGGACCCGTGGAGTGCCTCGTCGGAACCGCTCAATCCTTGAAGAGGAACTCCTTGTCCTCCGGGGCGAGGAGCAACGTGAGCTCGTCGGCGAGACCTGCGTGACGGATGAGCGTCGGGTCGGCGTCGATCATCTCGAACGCTGCGGCACGCGCCGACGTGATCAACTCGCCGTCTCGGCGCAGTGACGCCAATTTGAGGTCGCTCACTCCCTTCTGCGCCGTGCTCATGAGCGTTCCCTCACCGCGCAACTCGAGGTCGACCTGGGCGAGGTAGAAACCGTCGGTCGACTCGACCAGGGCCTCCACGCGTTCGCTACCGACGTGCTCGTTCTGACGCACCAACCAGCAATGCGACGCGATGGTTCCACGACCGACGCGCCCGCGCAGCTGATGCAACTGGGCGATGCCGAATCGATCAGCGTCCAGGATCACCATGCAGGTCGCGTTCGGAACGTCGACACCCACCTCGATGACCGTGGTGGAGACGAGGACGTCGTACGTTCGGG
>JBIJCI010000002.1:0-117822 GCA_044344715.1 Ilumatobacteraceae bacterium
GTGCAGCGGTCGCAGCCATCACTTCACCGCTCTTCAGCACGATCTCGCGCGGGTCGAGCGGCTTACCGGTTGCGTGCGCCGGGCAAACGCTGGTGCACCGTCCGCACATCGTGCAGGCATCGAGGTCAAGGAGCTGCTTCCAGGTGAAGTTCTCCACCGTGCTCACGCCGAAGGACTCGAGCGAGGTTTCGGCGAGGTTCGGCATCGCACGCATGGCACCCTTCGGACGTTCGCGGTCACGCAGGTACATGTTGAGTGGTGAGGTGAAGATGTGGCGCAGCATCGTGATCGGGAGCAGTGCCAGGAATGCGATGAACGTGATGACGTGGAACACCCACCACCCCTGGTGCCACAGCTGCAGCGTGTCGAGCGGGAGGCCGTTCACCGTCTGGGCGAGCGGCCAACCGACGACGCTCCAGCGCTCGTAGTCGACGTTCCTGCCCGCTGCCTGCTCGGCGGCGATGCGGAACATCTCCGTGCCGAAGCCGCTCACGCCGATGGCGAGCAGCACTCCGAGGATCCACGCGTGCTCGGGTTTGGACTTGATGCGGATGCGGTAGGGGCGTTGCACGTAACGGCGCAGGATCGCCCACACCACCCCGACGGTGAACACCACGCCGGCTACGTCACCGACGAGTGCGTATCCGCGGTACACGTCGCCGTGCAGGAACTTGAGTGCCGGTGGCATCTGGTGGTCGATCTCCAGCACCGTCGTGACCCCGAGCAGGACGAGGAATCCGAAGTAGATCATCGAGTGCATGAGTCCGGCCGCCGAGTCGCGCAGCAGCGTGCGCATGTAGACACCGGCCCGGAAGTCGGCGAGACGGCGCTTCAGGTTCCGTTTCGTCGTGCGCCGGTCGTCGGGCGCTCCGCGCTCCCAGTTGCGGATGCGGTCGGCGAACCGCAGCGAACCCCACACGAGCATGACGGGGATGACGGTGTAGAACGCGAGCTTCAGCGGACCGGGAATGCCGCCGAACACCTCCCGATGAACCGGTGAGTCACTCTCCCAGCCGGTGATCGTCGGGATGATGCCGGACACCAGCGTGAAGATGCCGATACCGCACCCGAGGATGATCGACAGCTGGTAGGGCTTCAGTCGTCCCGTGCGCGACCCTGGACGGGCATCCCCCTTCATCAAGGAGCAACGCTAGTTGCGCGGCAGTGGACCACCGTCGGGCGGGTCGGTCCCCGGTGGTCAGCCGACGACGGCGCGGTCGAGTTCGCGAACCCGCGAGGCGAGGGTCGAGAGCAGCTTGTGCGCCAGTACCGGAACGTCGGTCAGCACCCCGTGGAAGTGGGACTGGCTGATGACGAGCACGTCGCAGTCCGTGTCGCAGGTGACGGTGGCGGTACGCGGTCCGTGGTCGAGGAGCGCCAGCTCGCCCACCATCGCACCGGCCCCGATCGAGGCGAGCTTCTTGCCGCTGCGGCGGACGGTGGCCTTGCCCTTCAGGATCACGAAGGCCTCGCGACCGGGCTGACCCTGTTCGATGAGTACCTTGCCGGCCTTGAACGAGACCTCGTCGGCAACCTTGACGATGCGGGCGAGGTCCTTTTTCGAGCAGGATGCAAAGAGCGGGACGTGATGGAGCGTGGTGAGGGGATTGACCGTGCGTGGCATACCAAACACGGTAGGGACGAATTCGTGCAAAGATGCACAAATCGTTGGTGAAGGTTGTCTCAGGCTCCTGCTTGTCCGGCAACGGCACTGGTTGCCGCGGCGATGGCGGCGGCATCGCCGAGGTAGGCGACGTTCGCCACACGAAGTTCGTGCCGCACCAGATCGTCCGCGGTCGGGGTAACGAAGTGGTACAGCCGCGGCACACCGGTCGGGATGTTCATCCCGGCGATGTCGGACTCACTGATCCTCTCCAGGTGCATTGCCAGTGCGCGCAGCGAGTTGCCGTGTGCCACGACGAGGACGTGCCTTCCGGCGGTCAACTGCGGAACGAGGACCTCGCGCCAGAACGGCACGACCCTGCCCACGACGTCCTTCAGGCATTCGGTGGCGGGCAACAGTGAGGCGTCGATGTGGGAGTACCGCGGGTCGTTGGCTGGATGCTCGGGACTCGACCGGTCGACGGGTGGTGGCGGGACGTCGAAACTCCGGCGCCAGAGTTTGGTCTGCTCCGCACCGTGGAGCCGCGTCGTTTCCTTCTTGTCGAGACCCTGCAGTGCGCCGTAGTGGCGTTCGTTCAACCGCCAGTCGGTGACGATCGGAACGTCCGACTGCCCGAGCGTGACGAGGGCCCGACGGTTGGTCTCGATCGCGCGGGTGAGGAGCGAGGTGTACACGATGTCGAAGGAGACTCCGGCTTCGCGCAACGTGCGACCCGCGGCGTCGGCCTCCGCCTCGCCTTGCGCGCTGAGGGGAACGTCGTGCCAGCCGGTGAAGAGATTGAGCTGGTTCCAGGTGCTCTGGCCGTGACGGAGCACGACGAGCGTCCCGATGGTGCGGGTGTCCGTTTGCGTCGGGGAGTCCACGCGGCAAGGCTAGGTCTCGGATTCTCCGCGAAAGGATGCACGAGTGTCGAAGGACAACCGGTTCGATGTCGTCGTGGTCGGCTCCGCGAACCTCGACCTCGTGGCCCTCACCGAGCGTCTGCCGCACCCGGGCGAGACCGTGTCGGCGCACGGCTACTTCGAGGCGTGCGGCGGAAAGGGAGCCAACCAGGCCATCGCCTCGTCGCGGGCCGGTGCACGCACTGCCTTCGTCGGCGCACTCGGACGCGACGCCGCCGCCGACACGCTGCGGGCTGCATTCGTTGCCGACGACGTCGACATCCGGCATCTCTCGGTGTCCGGTGAACCAACGGGAAGAGCACTCATCGGTGTTTCCGACGATGCAGAGAACCTCATCATCGTCGTTCCCGGTGCGAACCATGCGCTCTCGGTCGACGATGTCGGTGCCGCGTCGGGCGTGATCGGGGCGGCGAAGGTGCTGCTCATGCAACTCGAGGTGCGGCTCGACGTCGTACACCGGGCCGCGGAGCTCGCCGGCAACGACACCATCGTCGTTTTGAATCCGGCCCCGGCCGCGGACTTGCCCGACCGACTCCTGCAACTCGTCGATGTGATCACCCCGAACGAGCACGAGGTGGGGCTCCTCGGCGGAGCGCGTTCACTGCTCGACCGCGGGGTGGGGGCCGTGGTCGTCACCGAGGGTGCACGCGGCGCACGACTCGTCACCCGCTCGGGCGAGTCGCGGATCGCCCCGTACCCCGTGACTCCCCTCGACACCACCGGGGCCGGCGATGCATTCTGCGGCACCTTGAGTGCACGACTGGCGCAAGACGGTGGCCTCACCGCACTCCCCGCCGCCTTGCGTGCCGCCACCGTGGCCGGCGCCCTCGCCACGTTGGTGAAGGGCGCCGTACCGTCCCTGCCGCGCTGGGACGCCGTCGTCGCCGTACTGGCGTCGCAAGGTCCGGTTTCCTGAACCGCGCCGCGGGTCGCCGATTACATTCGGGCGATGGAGCTGGACGCAGAACTCTTCAGCTGTTACTACTCGACCGGAAACTACGACGCCGACCTCCACTCGGGTGTATCGGGGTTCGTCATGGGTCGGATCCAGACGATGATGGAGAGACCGTTCACCGGCAACCACCATTTCCCGCTCACGGTGGAGGTCGGCTCCGGGTCGGGTGGGCATATTCGTCATGTCCGCCACTCCTACGACCGGTACCTGATGACCGACATCCGTGACTACGGTCGGACCTCCGGCAACGATCCGCGCACACCGTTCCTGCTGGCGAATGCCGAGATGCTGCCGTTCGCCAACGAGTCGGTCGACCGGATCATCTCCACGTGCCTGCGCCACCATGTGACGAATCCACTCGCTGCCGTGTCGCAGTGGAGGAACGCCCTGCGACCGGGAGGCTCGCTCACGATCTTCCTGTCGTGCGACCCCGGGCTGCTCTGGCGTCTCGGTCGCCGGGTTGGACCGCGTCGTCGGGCCCGCACGCACGGCGTCGATTACGACTTCCTCATGGCCTTGTCGCACCGCAACCACGCAGGATCGCTGATGGCAATCCTCGACAAGGTGTTCGCCAACGACCGCGTGCGACGCACGGGCTTCCCGCTCCCCGTCCTGCGCAGCTGGAACCTGAACATTGCCTTCGTGTACTAGATCACCAAGGCAGGCTCTTCAACCTTCCAATGATGTGACAAACATCCTGAGCCGAGGCGACTCAACCTTGGAGGGTCGCCCCTAGGCTGTCGGTCCCACAACATGGAGGACCATCATGCCCAAGGCAGTCGGAATCGACCTCGGAACCACCAACTCGGTCGTCGCGGTGTTGGAGGCCGGTGAACCCGTCGTCATCCCCAACTCGGAGGGTGCCCGCACGACCCCCTCGGTCGTCGCGTTCTCGAAGTCCGGCGAGGTGCTCGTCGGTGAGGTGGCAAAGCGTCAAGCGATCACCAACCCCGACCGTACGTTCCGCAGTATCAAGCGCTTCATGGGTCAGAAGTGGCAGTCGGAGGACATCGACGGCAAGAAGTACACGCCCCAGGAGATCAGCGCCCGCACCCTCATGAAGTTGAAGCGCGACGCCGAGGCCTACCTCGGCGACACCGTCACCCAGGCGGTCATCACCGTCCCGGCGTACTTCGACGACGCCCAACGCACCGCGACGAAGGAGGCCGGACAGATCGCCGGTCTCGAGGTGTTGCGCATCATCAACGAGCCGACTGCGGCGGCGCTCGCCTACGGTCTCGACAAGGGATCGAAGGAGGAGACCGTCCTCGTCTTCGACCTCGGTGGCGGCACCTTCGACGTGAGCGTGCTGGAGATCGGTGACGGTGTGTTCGAGGTGAAGAGCACGCACGGCGATACGCACCTCGGCGGTGACGACTGGGACCAGCGGATCATCGACTGGCTCGTGGCGCAGTTCAAGGCCGCCCACGGTGTCGACCTGGCAAAGGACCGCATGGCTGCGCAGCGCCTGAAGGAGGCGGCAGAGAAGGCGAAGATCGAACTCTCGCAGGTTCAGCAAACACAGATCAACCTGCCGTTCATCACGGCCACGGCCAACGGCCCGCTGCACCTCGACGAATCGCTCTCGCGGGCGAAGTTCCAGGAGATGACGGCCGACCTGCTCGAGCGCTGCCGCAAGCCGTTCGAACAGGCGATCACCGATGCCGGATTGACGAAGGGCCAGATCAACCACGTGATCCTCGTCGGTGGATCAACCCGCATGCCCGCGGTGCAGGATCTCGTCCAGTCGTTCACCGGTAGGGAACCGAACCGCACGGTCAACCCGGACGAGGTCGTCGCGGTCGGCGCCGCGGTGCAAGCCGGCGTGCTCCGCGGTGACGTGAAGGACATCCTGCTCCTCGACGTGACACCGCTCTCGCTCGGCATCGAGACGAAGGGTGGTGTCATGACGCGGCTCATCGAGCGCAACACCACCATCCCGACGCGCCGGACCGAGACGTTCACCACGGCAGAGGACATGCAGCCGTCGGTCGAGATCCACGTGTTGCAGGGCGAGCGGGAGATGGCGTCGTACAACAAGACGCTCGGCAAGTTCCAGCTCGTCGACCTGCCGCCGGCACCGCGCGGCGTGCCGCAGATCGAGGTCACCTTCGACATCGACGCCAACGGCATTGTGCACGTGTCGGCCAAGGACCGTGCGACGAATAAGGAGCAGTCGATGACGATCTCCGGTCAGTCGTCGCTCTCCAAGGACGACATCGACAAGATGGTGAAGGACGCCGAGGCCCATGCCGACGAGGACCGCAAGCGTCGTGCCGACGCCGAGGTACGCAACAACGCCGACTCGCTGGTGTACCAGACCGAGAAGGTGCTTCGCGAGCAGGGTGAGAAGGTCACCGACGACGAGCGCAAGGCGGTCGAGCAACCGCTCGCCGACCTGAAGTCGGCGCTGACCGGCAACGACGTCGACACGATCAAGAACGCGACGGAGAAGTTGATGACCGCCAGCCAGGCGTTCAGCCAGAAGTTGTACGAGGCGGCATCGCGCGACGCGAACGCCGCAGGGACGTCCGCCAGCGGGCAGGCGTCGGGTGCAACCGGCGGCAACGACGGCGACATCGTCGACGCCGAGATCGTCGACGAGAAGTAACCGGCCCCGAACCGAACGACCATGAGCGACGAGACGACCACATCGAATCCGGAGGGCGCCGACGGCGCCACCCCTCACGCCGACCTGGCGCCCTCCGGTGATTCGACGCACGACAACCCGGAGTCGTTCGCCGTGAGCGAGGTGCTCGACGCGGTCACCCGCGAGCGCGACGAGTTCAGGGACCTCGCACTGCGACTCCAGGCGGACTTCGAGAATTTCCGCAAGCGCGTGGCGACGCAACTGGTCGACGACGTGGATCGCGCGACGGGCAAACTCGTCGAGTCGATTCTCCCCGTCCTCGATGCGTGCGAAGCGGCGGCGGCACACGGCGTACAGGGCATCGAATCGGTCTGGTCGGCCCTGCTCGGATCGCTACAGAAACAGGGTCTCGAGGCGCTCGACCTCGCCGACAAGCCGTTCGATCCGACGACCGCCGAGGCGGTCGTGCACGAGCCGGGCGGTGCTGGGCAGGACGGCCCGGTCGTCGTCGAGGTGCTCCGTACCGGGTACCGCTGGAAGGGTCGCGTGGTACGCGCGGCCATGGTGAAGGTGAAGGGCTGACTCCCGGGGCAAGGACGACATGACCGCACAACGAGAGTGGTTCGAGAAGGACTACTACGCCGTGCTCGGCGTGCCGCAGAACGCCTCGGCCAAGGACATCACCAAGGCGTACCGCAAGCTCGCCCGCCAGTACCACCCCGACGCCAACCCGAACAACGCCGCCGCCGAGGAACGCTTCAAGGAGATCTCCGCCGCCTACGACGTGCTCGGTAGCGAGGAGCGCAGGCGGGAATACGACGAGGTGCGGCGCCTCGGCCCGGGAGCGTTCGGCGGACCCGGCAACGGCTCGGTCCGCTTCGACGTGGGCGACATGGCCGGCGCGGGCGGACTCGGGGACCTGCTCGGTCAGATGTTCGGCGGCGGTCGCCGCGGCGGGGCCGGGGTCGGTCCGCAGCGCGGTTCCGATCTCGAGGCGGCACTCACGCTCGAGTTCGTCGATGCCGCCCGCGGTCTCACCACGAGCCTGCACCTCACGTCGGAGGCCGCGTGTTCGACGTGCAACGGATCCGGAGCGCGGCCGGGCACCACACCGAAGCGCTGTTCGCGCTGCGGTGGTCGCGGGGTCGGCGAGATGAACCAGGGCGGCTTCGCATTCTCCGTTCCGTGTCCGCAATGTTCGGGTCGTGGTGCGGTCGTCGAACATCCGTGCGGCACGTGCCGCGGCTCCGGTGTCGAGATGCGCGACCGGGAGGTGAAGGTGCGCGTTCCTGCGGGGATTGACGACGGTTCGCGGATCCGCATCAAGGGCCGCGGGGCGCCGGGTCGCAACGGTGGCCCGCCGGGTGACCTCTTCGTCGTGTGCCGGGTGACCCCGCATCCCGTCTTCGCCCGTGACGGACGGAACCTGACGGTGCGCATCCCGGTGTCGTTCACCGCCGCGGCGCTCGGCGCCGACGTACCCGTTCCGACGCTCGAGGGAGACACGGTGATGCTGCGGTTGCGCGCCGGGACGCAACCCGGAAGTCGCCACCGCGTGAAGGGCCGCGGTATCGCCACCGATGCGTCGACCGGCGACCTCATCGTCACCGTCGAAGTTGTCGTGCCGACGACGCTCACCGAGGGACAACGCGAGGCACTGCTCGCCTATGCGGCACAGGAGCCTTCGTGAGCCAGCATTCCGAACGCGACGACTACCGGCTGGCGGTGTACGTCATCTCGGTGGCCGCCGAACTCTCGGGCATGCACCCGCAGACGTTGCGCAACTACGAGCGGGTCGGATTGTTGCGCCCGGCCCGCACACGGGGTGGCAACCGTCGCTACAGCGAGGCCGACATCGCACGCCTCCACCGGATCGCCCAACTCGTCGACTCGGGCATGAACTTGGAGGGCATCCGCCACGTCCTGGAACTGGAGAACGAGGTCGCCGAACTTCGCAGGGAGGTGGAGGCACTGCGCCAGCACCTCGCCGCACAGCGGGCCTCGCGCGGGGAACTCGTACCGACCCGCCAGGTGTTGTCCGTATTCACCCGACGTTCCGGATTCCTCGGCGAACGCTGACCTGGAGGCACACATGACCCTCGACCCCAGAAAGTGGACCACCAAGACCGGTGAGGCGGTGTCCGCCGCCATGCAAGCTGCGACCGTCGCCGGTCACCCCGAGCTCACACCGCACCACCTGATGGCCGAGCTCGTCAAGCAGGACGGAACCATCGTTGCCGCCCTCCTCGCCAAGGTGGGCGTGCCCGTCAACCTCGTCGCCGAGCGGTGCGCCACCGCGATCGCCAAACTTCCCGGTGCCAAGGGCGGCTCCGAGCCGCGGTTGAACCGCGAACTCGCGGCGGCATTCGCCGCAGCCGCAGAGACGCAGGCCGAGTTCCGCGACGACTACCTGTCGGTCGAGCTGCTCGCGCTCGCGATGCACGGGATCATCGGGGTACCGCACGCCGAGTTGCTCGCAGCGTTGCGCGAGGTGCGCGGTTCGCACCGCGTGACGTCGCAGAATCCGGAGGACCAGTTCCAGGCGCTGGAGAAGTACGGAGTCGACCTCACCGAGCGGGCCCGTGCCGGGAGGATTGATCCGGTCATCGGCAGGGACGAGGAGATCCGCCGCGTCGTGCAGGTGCTGTCTCGGCGCACCAAGAACAACCCGATCCTGATCGGCGAACCGGGTGTCGGCAAGACGGCGATCGTCGAGGGATTGGCCCAGCGCATCGCCTCCGGCGACGTACCGGAGGGCCTGAAGACCAAGCGTCTCATCTCGCTCGACCTCGGGGCGATGCTCGCCGGTGCGAAGTACCGCGGTGAGTTCGAGGAGCGCCTGAAGGCGGTGCTGAAGGAGATCACCGACGCCGGTGGCGAGGTGATCACGTTCGTCGACGAAATCCACACCCTGGTCGGAGCCGGCGGTGCGGAGGGTGCGATGGATGCCGGCAACATGGTCAAGCCGATGCTCGCCCGCGGCGAACTGCGGATGATCGGTGCGACCACGCTCGACGAGTACCGCACGCACGTCGAGAAGGACGCAGCGCTCGAACGACGGTTCCAGCAGGTGTACGTGGGCGAGCCAACGGTGGAGGACACCATCGCCATCCTCCGCGGCCTGAAGGAGCGTTACGAGGTGCACCACGGCGTGCGTATCCAGGACAATGCGCTCGTCAGTGCCGCGGTGTTGTCGAACAGGTACCTGACGAACAGGTTCCTGCCGGACAAGGCGATCGACCTCGTCGACGAGGCCGCCAGCAAACTGCGGATCGAGATCGACTCGATGCCGACCGAGATCGACGTCGTAGAACGTCGCATCATGCAACTGCAGATCGAGAAGGTCGCACTCTCCAAGGAAACCGATCCCGCCAGCAAGGAGCGCCTCGCCATGCTCGAGGCCGAACTCGCGGAGTTGAACGCACGCTCGGCCGTGATGAAGCAGCGCTGGGAGGCCGAGAAGCAGGGCATCTCCGCGGTGCGAACGCTGAAGGAGGAACTCGATGCGTTGCGCCAGCAGGCGGAGCGGGAGAACGACCTGGAGAAGAAGGCCGAGTTGATCTACGGACGGATCCCGGAACTGGAGCGACGGATCATTGCCGCCACCGGTACCGAGACGGCGACCGGCGAGGAGCGGATGCTGAAGGAGGAGGTCGACGCAGAGGACATCGCCGAGGTGGTCGCCAAGTGGACGGGCATCCCCGTGACGCGGTTGATGGAGGGCGAGATGCACAAACTGGTGCACCTCGAGGAACTGCTCCACCAACGGGTGGTCGGCCAGGATGCGGCGGTCACGGTGGTGGCCAATGCCATCCGACGGAGCCGCGCCGGGCTCTCCGACCCGAACCGTCCGATCGGATCGTTCATGTTCCTCGGACCGACCGGTGTCGGCAAGACCGAACTGGCCCGTGCCCTCGCCGCGTTCCTCTTCGACGACGAGAAGGCGATCGTTCGCATCGACATGGGCGAGTACTCCGAGAAGCACTCCGTGAGCCGCCTGGTCGGAGCACCCCCGGGCTACGTCGGTTACGACGAGGGCGGCCAACTCACCGAGGCGGTACGCCGGCGTCCCTACAGCATCGTGTTGCTCGACGAGATTGAAAAAGCCCACCCCGAGGTGTTCAACGTGCTCCTGCAGGTACTCGACGACGGTCGCCTGACCGACGGCCAGGGCCGGACGGTCGACTTCACCAACACGGTGCTCATCATGACGAGCAACCTCCCCGTTGAGCCGATCGAGTACTTCAAGCCCGAGTTCGTCAACCGCATCGACGAGATCGTCCGGTTCGAGACGCTCTCGAGGGAGGACCTCGGGGCCATCGTCGAGATCCAGTTGCAGCGGTTGATCGACCGCCTGGCCGAGCGGCGCATCACCCTTGCGGTGACGCCTGCGGCGCGGCTCGCCCTCGCCGACCGCGGATTCGACGCCGAATTCGGTGCACGACCGTTGAAGCGGCTCATCCAGCGGACGATCGCCGACCCGGCCGCACTCCTGCTGCTCGAGGGAAAGGTCACCGAGTCGAGCGGCAACGCGATGATCATCGTCGACCTCGTCGACGGCGAGTTCAGCGTGAACCCGTCCGACGCCGGCTGATTCACGGCTCGACGTCGGTCAGTCGAAGCGTTCGCGCAGGGCATTGCCGTGCGCCGGGAAGCCCTCGTGGTCGGCGAGTGCCTCGATCGTCGCACGCATCCGTCGCAGCGCGTGCTCCGACGATGATGCGACCGCGGTGGTCTTCAGGAATGCCGCAGCCGTGATGCCCGAGGAGACGGCCGCAAAGCCGGTCGTCGGCAGTGACGCCGGCACTCCGAGCACGAAGTTTGCCGCCGAGAAGGGCGTGTGTTGTCCGACCAGGATCTCGCCGGCGTGGTGGATGCGGTCGACCATCTCGTCGGCATCCGTGGCATCCACCGCCAACTGCAGATGCTCCGGAGCGAAGGCGTTCACCACGTCGCAGGCCTCGGCGAGCGATCCGACCAGTACCGCCCCACCGTTGGTGCCGAGCGCGGCACGTGCCGCACGCGCCCGTACCTCGGGTAGTCGTTCCAACGCCGAACGGAGCTCGTCGTCGATCGCGTCGACGACACGGCGGTCGGTGGCGACGAGTACGACCGTCGAGTCGTCGCCGTGTTCCGCCTCGATCAACAGGTCGAGGGCGGCACGCCGCGGGTCGGTCGTTTCGTCCGCAACGACCATGCTCTCGGTCGGACCGAGCACCATCATCGTTGCTACACCGTGACGCTGCATCTCCACCTGTGCTGCGGTGACGGCGGGACTACCGGGACCGACGATCTTGCGGACCCGTTCGATCGTCGCGGTTCCGAAGCCGAGTGCGGCGATTCCGGCGGGTCCGTTGGCGCGGTAGACCTCGTCGATACCGAGCAACCTGCACACGACGAGCACCGCCGGATCGACACGCCCGGATCCGTCGGGCATCGGTGGTACCACCAGCGCGATCCGTGGAACACCCGCCACGACGGCGGGAACACCCAACTGGTAGGCCACCGACGGGTAACTCGCCTTCCCGCTCGGCACGAAGAGGCCGACGGACGCGATGGGCGTGACCTTCTCGCCGACCCGCGCGCCAGGTTCGATTTCCATCGACCAGTCGCCCATCCTCGAGCGAACGACCTCGTTGAATCGACGCACGTGGTCGATTGCATCGACGAGCGCGGCGTGCAGAGCGCCGTCGACGGTGGCCCGTACGATCTCCTCGGTGCCAACGCGCAACTGGTCGGGTCGCAGCGTGACGCCGTCGAAACGGCCCGTCGCCTCGCACACGGCGATGTCACCCCTCCTGCGTACGTCCTCGATCAACGCCGTAATCTCGTCGCGGAGACGATCGGACACCACGTGACGCAGCGAACGTCCGGCAATCGTGCTGCGCTCGGCGGCATCCATGGTCGCCCAGTCGCGTCGACGAAGCACGACGTGCACGTCACGAACCTACCCGTGGACCGGCGCGATTTCTTCGGTATTCGCTCGATTCCACGAGTAGGCTTTCTCAACGTTCCCTCGAGCCAGGAGCGTCAATGCCCGTCACCGTCGTAGTCGGCACCCAGTGGGGTGACGAGGGCAAGGCGAAGATCATCGATCTCCTCGCAGGGTCCCACGGCTACGTCGTTCGCTACCAGGGTGGTCACAACGCCGGCCACACGGTGGTCGTCGGTGCGGAGAGGTACGCCCTGCAACTCGTGCCGAGCGGAATCCTGTACCCGCACGTCACGCCGGTGATCGGTAACGGCGTGGTGGTCGACCCACCGACGTTGTTCGCGGAGATCGACACCCTCGAGCGGCGCGGGATCTCGTGCAGCAAATTGAAGGTGTCCACCCTTGCCCACCTGATCTTTCCGTGGCACCAACGTCACGATGCGATCAGCGAGTCGTCACGCGGAGATTCCCGACTCGGGACCACGTTGAAGGGGATCGGACCCGCTTACGCCGACAAGGTGAGACGGGTCGGCATCCGTGCCGGTGCCGTTCGGGACCGTGACGGTTTCCGCGCGCACGTGAGGGAACGCGCCACCCAGGAGAACGCGGTCTTCGCCTCGCTCGGTGAACCGGTGATCGACGTGGACGAGACGGTGGAGCGGTTCGACGATCTCGGGCAGCGACTGGTGCCCTACCTCGACGACACCGTCAACCTGCTGCACGATGCGCTGTCGGGCGGGGCGTCGATCCTGTTGGAGGGTGCACAGGCGACGTTCCTCGACATCGACCACGGCACGTACCCGTACGTCACGTCGTCCAACCCGACCGCCGGCGGTGCGTGCTCCGGCAGCGGTCTCGGACCGCGCGACATCACGCGCGTCGTCGGCATCGCCAAGGCGTACGCGACGCGCGTCGGTTCGGGACCGTTCCCGACCGAGTTGCACGGCGAGCTCGGCGACCGCATCGTCGACATCGGACACGAGTTCGGCACCGTCACGGGTCGTCGCCGCCGACCCGGTTGGCTCGATCTCGTCATGCTGCGGCACGCGGTGCGGGTGAATTCGTTGACCGAGGTGGCGCTCACGAAGCTCGACGTTCTCGACGATTTCGAGACGATCCGTGTGTGCACCGGGTACCGCCTCGACGGTCGAACCATCGACTCGTTCCCCGACGACGCCGGGATCCTCGGACGCGTCGAATGCACGTACGAGGACATCCCCGGATGGAAGCGCGAATTGCGCAGGATCCGCGGGGAAGAGGACCTACCGGCCGGGGTCATGCAGTTGCTCGAACTCGTGGAACGCACCATCGGGGTTCCGGTGAGCATCGTCGGTGTGGGGCCGGAGCGCGACGACGTCGTGGTGCGCGGAGCCAGCCGATGATCGGGCGCTACTCGGTCCCGGAGATGGACGCCATCTTTTCCGACGTCGCCCGCTTCGCGCGGTACCTCGAAATCGAACTCCACGCACTCGACGGACAGGCCGCCATCGGTGCGGTGCCGGTTGCCGCCGCCGCGGCGTGCCGGGCACGGGCACCGCGCGTCGACACGGAGTTCGTCGGGGCCGTGGCCGGGCGCGAGGCCGTCACCAACCACGACGTTGCCGCCTTCGTCGACGTGGTGCAGGACCGCATCGGTGGTGCCGAAGCGGCCTGGGTTCACCATGGCCTCACCAGCAGCGACGTCGTCGACACGGCGTGGTGTGCGATGCTGCGCGACGCGGCGGGAGTGCTCGACTCGGCACTCGGCGAGCTGGTCACGGTGCTCGTGCGTGAGGCACGCGCCCACCGCGGCACCGCTATGGTCGGGCGCACGCACGGCATCCACGCCGAGCCGACCACCTTCGGGTCGAAGGTCGCCCTGTGGGCGCTACAGGTCGACCGCGACCGCCGTCGGCTGCGGGCGGCGCACTACACCATCGCGGTGTGCAAACTCTCCGGAGCAGTCGGTACCTACGGCAACGTCGATCCGCGCGTCGAACGGCACGTGGCGAACGCGATGGGGTTGCGGGCGGTGCCGGCCACGCAGGTGATCGGTCGTGACCGCCACGCCGAGTTCCTCGCCGCATGCGCGAGCATCGCCGGCACGGTCGAGATGATCGCCGTCGAACTCCGGCACCTGCAGCGCACGGAGATCTCCGAGGTCCGGGAGGGATTCTCCGCCGGGCAAAAGGGCAGTTCGGCCATGCCGCACAAGCGCAATCCGATCTCCGCTGAGACGTTGTCGGGCCTCTCGCGGGTCGTGCGCGGCAACCTCCAGGCGGGGCTACAGAACGTGGCGCTGTGGCACGAGCGGGACATCTCGCACTCTTCCGTCGAGCGCATCATCCTGCCCGACACCGCGACGCTCACCTGCTACATGGTGAAGCGTCTCGCACGACTCGTCGACACCTGGGAGGTGGACGTCGAGCGCATGTCGGCCAACCTCGGGCTCACGAGGGGTGCGATCTTCTCCCAGTCGGTGCTGCTCGCGCTCGTCGAGGCGGGTGTAGCGCGCGACGAGGCGTACCGGCTGGTGCAGCACGCCGCCCAACGGGCCGGCGAGACATCGTCCCACCTGCGCGACGTGCTCTCCGACATGCCGGAGGTGAAAGCCCGCCTGCGACCGGTCGTACTCGAGGCGGCATTCGACCTGCGGCACTCGCTGCGACACGCATCACTCGCCGTCGATGCACTCGACGAACTCGATTGACGCAGTGACGAACCTTCCCGCACTCGACACCGCACGGGAGTCGCTGCGCCGCCACGTGCTCGAGCACTCGCTGAAGACCGGCGACTTCGTACTCAAGTCGGGACGGCGGAGTTCGTGGTTCCTCGATACGAAGCAGACGGCGTGCCGCCCCGATGGGATCATGCTCGTCGCCGACGTCGCCCTGGCATTGATTCCTGCTGAAGTCACGGCAATCGGCGGACTCACGATGGGGGCCGATCCCGTCGCCTTCGGCATCGCCGCAATCGCCGCACAACGCGGTCGACCTCTGCGCAGCTTCAGCGTCCGCAAGGAGGCGAAGGATCACGGTGTCACGGGTCGCATCGCCGGAGCGCTGCAACCGGGTGACTCCGTCGCGATCGTGGAGGACACCGTCACTCGCGGCACGTCGATCCTCGAGGCGGTGGAGGTGGTCCGGGCGTTCGGCGCGAACCCGGTCTTCATCACCGTGATCGTCGACCGGGGTGGAACGTGTGCAGCGATGGCCGGTGAAGCGGGGATCGCCTACGAACCGATGCTCACCGCGCCGCAACTCGGACACGACTTCAATTCCTGACGTTCCGCAACCCGTCGTTGTCGAATCTCAGAAGTCGCGGCACGGGATCGAAACCGTCCGGGTCTCACCGTTGCTCGTCGTCAGCTCCACTCGCAGCCGGGACCCGTCGGCACAGCCAGCCCGTGCAGACCTCACCTGTGATGACCACGCAGGACCAGTCCTCAGCCAGGGCGAGACGAAGAACCAACGAATGGTTGGAACCAGCAGCAGAACAGCCAGAGTCACAGCACCAACGCGACTCCACGCAATTTCGCCGCGTATGGCGTCCGTGACGAGGATCAGTGCACCAATCAATGCCAGCACGGATGGTGCTACGAAGTAGCGGTCAGCGATTCCGCCGAGGACATAGCCCGCGCCAGCGAATGCGATCGCAAGAATGAAGAGAAGCAAGACCAGAAGTTGGCGGTTTCGTGACGCCCGCATCGTGTAGCTGCCGACCACAATTCCAAGCAGTGCAATCAGCGAAGGCAGCAGTTGCCCAGAGGTCCAGAAGAGACCTGCGCCCGGCCAGAAGGCCCTTAGTTTCGTGGCGTGACCGACTTCGTCAGAATTGATCACGTTCACGATCAATCCGACGACCAGTGGTGTCGTGGCGATGAGATAGGTCGATCGAGACGTCCGCGAAGAGCGTCGAAATCCAACGGCAAGGGGTAGGAGCAGAAGGGGATGAAGCGGGTTCGAAATCGCCGCAATCGCAGACGTGGCCAGGAGCCACCCGCGGTGCGGATTTCGGGCGACTGACTCCAGCGAAACCACCACCGCCGCGGCAACCAGGATCGGCCAACGAATGTTTCCGTAGTTGCCGATCGCCGATTGAGATGCCCACGGATTCATGACCAGTAGCAGACCGGCGATGATGGCGACGAGAGATCCGAATCCGTGTCGGCGAAAGGCCATGACCATCACGACTGCGCAGCAACTCCAGATGAGATGCGAGGAGGTCGTAGTGAAGAAACCGTGAATCTCTCGAGGTAACAGAGATGCGAGTGACGCGACCATTGTCTGATCGGCATGCAGGTAGGGATCAAACTCAACGATTCGCCACGCGCGACCGATTCGTTCTTCCAGCGCGTCATATCCCGGATCGCTCGGGATTTGGTCGAGGCCCGACCACCCCCTCAACGACACAACCGTCAGAAAACCGACGAAGGTGGCGGCAGCACCATAAGTGTCCCTGTACGTCAAACTATTGCCAGCGTACTTTGCGGTACGGAAAATTTTCCTCGTGGTCGGGACCGGCGTCGATCCGGTGACCCCGCGCTTTTCAGGCGCGTGCTCTGCCAACTGAGCTACCCGACCATGACTCGGTGTTGCCACCGACTCGCGGTCCCGACGGGATTTGAACCCGCGACCTCCGGCTTGACAGGCCGGCGTGAACTCCAAACTTCACCACGGGACCAGATTCGTTGTCGAAACTGATCTTCGCACCCCCAACGGGATTCGAACCCGTGCCGCCACCTTGAAAGGGTGGTGTCCTAGGCCTCTAGACGATGGGGGCAAGGATTGCTATCTCGTTGGAAGAGCATGTGAAATCTACCAGCGTCGTGCGACCGAACCTCCGGGTCTCCACAACACGACCATCCGGGTCGTGTTGGCCCGTCAGCCGCGCATTTCGTCGAGCGATTCCTGGAGGAGCCAGCCGAGGTAGTCGTAGACCTGCCGTTGCGGAGCGCTCGGGTCGTCCTCGGGTGGGTCGTCGTGGTCGGCCTCGCTCACGTCGAGCAGCGTGCCGAGTACCAGACGCATGGAGTTGATCGCCCGCACGAATCGGGCCAGGTCGTCGGGCGCGAACTCGCACCCGGGTGCGAGCAACGTCGTCGCATCCTCGATCGCCGCGAGATGTGCATCCGCAAGGTCGCCGTGGGTGAGCCGACGGTACTCCTCGTTGAGGGCGTGGTCGGCGTGGTACGCGGTCGGGAAGAGACGCTTCATGTGCGCGGGGAGCTCGTCGTGTGCCGCGTCCCTCGCCGACTGCACCTCGGTGCGGAGCTCGCCCAGCAGGTGCACCACGACCTCGCGCGAGTACTCGTCGATGGCGAGTCGCAGCCCGTCGCCGACGCGTTCGAAGATCACGCGTCGTCCCGCTGCATCGTCGCCCACAACCCGTGCTCGTGCAGTCGTTGCACGTCGATCTCGGCACGCTCACGTGTGCCGTTGGACACGACGGCACGACCCTTCTCGTGCACGTCGAGCATCAGTTCGGTGGCCTTCTCGAGGCTGTAGCCGAACAACTTCTGGAACACCCATGTCACGTACGACATCAGGTTGATCGGATCGTTCCACACGATCACCACCCACGGACGGTCGACGTCGAGTCGGGTGTCGCCGGCCGTCTCGGTCGTCGTCGACATGGTTCCATTGTGCCGACGGGTCCGCGCGGCCCACGTTGCCTTAGCCTTCAGGCGCGTGGTGCTCCGTCGACCGCTCGTGCCTTCGCGGCTGACGGGATCCTTCTCCCACGTCGGGTCGCGCCCGGCTGCAACGCTGATCGGTGCCTACGTGGCGCTTACGAAGCCGCGCATCATCGAACTCCTGCTCATCACCACGGTGCCGACGATGGTGCTCGCAAACGGCGGGTGGCCGGGCACGTGGCTCGTCGTGTGGACGGTGCTCGGCGGCACGCTCGCCGCTGGTGGGGCGAACGCGATCAACATGTTCATCGACCGCGACATCGACCGATTGATGCAGCGCACGCAGAACCGTCCGCTCGTCACCGGGAGGATTGAACCCCGGAATGCGTTGCTCTTCGCCGTCTCCCTCGAGGTCGTTGCGTTCGTGGTACTCGCCGTTTCGTCGAACGTGCTCGCCGGACTGCTCGCGATCGGTGCAACGCTCTTCTACGTCTTCGTCTATTCGCTGTGGTTGAAGCGCACGTCGCGCCAGAACATCGTGATCGGCGGCGCCGCGGGCGCCGCACCCGTGCTCGTCGGGTGGGCCGCGGTGGACAACACGGTGTCGTGGTCCGCCGTGGTGCTGTTCCTGGTGATCTTCCTGTGGACCCCACCGCACTTCTGGGCGCTGGCGATCCGCCACGTCGACGACTACCGGGCAGCCTCCGTTCCGATGCTGCCGGTCGTCGAAACTCCGGCGCGCACCGTACGGACGATGGGGTGGTACACCGTCGCGGTTGCCGCTGCGTCGTTCGTACTCGTGCCGCTGAACGACATGGGTGTCATCTATATGGTGTCGTCGGTGGTGCTCGGGCTGGGTTTCGTTGCGCTGACGTTCGGTCTCGGTCGTAGCCCCACGCCGGCCGCCGCGATGCGAGTGTTCTCGTTCTCGATCTCCTACGTCACATTGCTGTTCCTCGCCGTCATGCTCGACGTGCTCGTGCGCTAGTTCGGGAACGGCACCGGGAACGGGAGCGGCCCGTCGGCGTCCGCGTACCGTCCGGGTTCGGGAACTCGGGCCAAACGGCGGCGATGAGTAGCCTTGCGTGACGGTGACGACGGCAGTGGATTCGCATGCGGCAACTGACGCCCGGCGATCGGCCGTCCCCGCTCCGCTGGGTGCCGTCGGTCGCTGGCTGACCGCCGCCGACCACGTCCGGGTCGGAAGCTCGCTCGTCGTGGGTGCGGTGATCTGGGCGGTCGTCGCCGCAGTGATCGGAATCGTGCTCGGTGTCGAACGACTCGATGCAGATGCCGCCCTCGTCGACGCCGATGCCCTCAACCAGCTCTTCTCCCTGCACCGGTTCGCGCTCGTGTTCGGTGTCGCGGCACCGCTGATGCTCGGACTCGCCGTGTGGATGGTGCCGGCGCAACTCCATGCGTCGAACGTCGCGGTGCCAAGACTGGCCGCGTTCGGTTGGTGGTCCTGGCTCGCCGGGAGCATCGTCGCCCTCGTGTCGTACCTCGGCAACGGTGGGCCCGGCGGTGGCGACGAGCGGTTCGTGGAGACGTACCTCCTCGGACTCGGACTCCTGCTCCTCGGACTCGTTGCCGTCGCGGTGAGCGTGGCAACGACGGTGCTCACGCGTCGCAACGGTCGACGTCTCGCCGACGTGTCCGTCAGTGCGTACTCGGCGTTGGTTGCTGCGATCTCGCTCGTGCTCACGCTGCCGGTGGCGATCGGGACGATCGCCTACCTGTGGGTCGACTTCGTCAATGCGCGCGTCGCCTTCGGAGGGGCGGACCTCCTCGACTCGTGGATCGGCTGGATCATGCGTGAGCCGCAGACGTTGCTCTTCGTGGCGCCCGCCCTGGGCGTACTCGCCGACGCGGCCGTACGTACGTCGAGGTCCAGGCAGCCGCTGCGCGGCGTCGTCCTCGCGGGTGTCGGTATCGCGGCAACCGTGGTGTTCGGTTCGGTCACCCAACGAGCCCACGTGTTCGCCCTCGGCGACACACCGTTCGGCACCGCCCGGTCATTCGTGCCGTACGCACTCTTCAACCTCGTACCGCTCCTCGCCCCGCTCATCGTGATCCTGCTCTCGTTGCTCGCCCTCCGTGCGGGAACCCCGAGCCTCTCTGCGGCGTTCGTGGCGTCGTTCCTCGGTGTCGGCATGGTGCTCACCGGGATGGTTGGTTCGGCGGTCATGCACATCGACTCGCTCGGTCTCGTCGGCACCGTGTTCGGTGAGGGTGCACTGGTCTACGTCGTTTACGGTGCCGTCCTTGCCGCGATCGGTGCCGTCACGATGAACGTCGGATCGCTCACCGGTCGGGCACTTCCCGACGTGCAGGTCCTGCTCCTCGCGCTGCTCGGGTTCGTCGCCACCGTGCTCGCCTCGTTGCCGCACTACGTGGCGGGATTCCTCGACCAACCGGCGAGCGCGGCGACCGGTTTCGATGATGCGGGCCTCGTAGGGATCGCCAACGTCGTCGTGGCGCTCGGACATGCGCTCATGGCACTCGTCGTACTGGCCTTCGTCGGACTCGTGGTGCGCTCCCGCCGCGGTGACGCGTCATCCGACCGCTATGTAGTGGAGGCAGCCGCATGAGCACGCCGGCACTCACCGCCGGGCCCGCCCGCCGAACCAGCACCGTCTTCGTCGCGACGGCCTTCGTAGCCGCCGCCGTCGCGTCGCTCATGGGCGGCATGCTCGCCGTGTGGCTCGATTTCCGGGCCAAGGCACCAACCCGCACCGCCAGCGACGGGGTGTCGATCATCAAGGACTGGCTGAAGAAGGACATCGCGATCCCCGAGGTCGCCGCAACCACGATGATGTTCACCTTCGTCGTCGTCTGCGTCATGGCGCAGTGGGCGGTGTACGCCGGGCGGCGCAACGACAAGTCGCACACGACGCTCGCACTCGCCGTCACGCTCTTCACCGGGCTGGCCCTGTTGAACGTGCAGGTGGCGTTGTGGATGCAGATCGACATCGTCCTGCGTGACGATGCGTACCAGACGATGTTCTACGCCGTGACCGGCACGATGTTCGCCATCATCGCCAGTGCCGTCGTGTACTCGCTGGTGGCGATGTTCCGTGTGCTCGCCGGTCGGACCGGCGATCGTGACGTGCTCGCCGGTCATGCCCTCTATTGGTACGCCACGTTCGGCATCTTCACTGCCGTGTGGTTCGTCGTCTACGTGCAGAAGTAACCCATGTTCAAGATCGGCTCCAAACTCCTCCTCGGACTCACCGGCTTCGCTGCGCTCAACCTCGTCGCGCACGTGATCTTCGTCGAGCAGCTCGCCATCGGCGGCGTGGCGCTCAGTATCGCGTTCGCGGCTCTCGTCGGGCTCACCGCGACGGTGTTGATCACCAACGAGGGCGACGACGAGGTCCAGCCCCGCGACGCGGCCCTGCTGCGTGCGTCGATGTGGCCGCTCGTCACGGTTGCAGCCCTCGTGCTCTTCGTACTCGGTCTCGTGGTGGCGCAGGTGTACTTCGTCCTCGGCATCGTCGTTCTGTTGGCCGCGCTCGCCGAATGGATGGTGCAGTCCTGGAGCGAGTCCGCATCCGACGACCCGGCGCACAACGAGTCGGCCCGACGGCGGCTGCTGCATCCGATCGAGTTCCCCGTCATCGCCGCCCTGGGACTCGGCGTCATCATCTTCTCGTTCTCACGGATCATGCTCGCCATCTCCAAGAGTGCCGGTGCGGTCGTGTTCATGGTGGTCGCCGCAGTGGTGTTGCTCGTCGGCTCGATGATCGCCATCCGGCCACGATTGAAGCCCGCCCTCGTGGGCACCATTTGCCTCGTCGGTGCAGTCGGCATCGTGGCGGGTGGTATCGCCGGCATGGGAGCCGGTCTGCGCACGGAACTCGTCGAGGCGGCCGAGGAGGGTCACTACACGCACCGCGAGTGCGGGGCCGAGAAGTCGAAGTACTTCGACAAGAAGGCGATGAAGACGTTGTCGCTACGCAGCAACGTTGCAGCAGTGGTCGAGCTACGCGACGGCATGCTGACGGCCGAGGTGTACGGCTTCGAGGGGGCACGGCAGACCATCAGCGTCCCGCGCGCCAACCCGGTCACCATCATCTTCCGGAACTTCGACGATGCGGAACGGCGCATGGTGGCCTCCCTCGGTACGTTCATGGCCGCGGCGACGACCGAGGAGCCCGCCGAGGACGACCACGGTGCAAAGAACGTGACCTGCACGCAGCTCATCCCGACGGGTGCCGAGCAGGCACTCACCATCACCTACAACAAGCCGTCAATCGCACAGGACGAACCGTTCACCCTCACCGTTCCGGGCATCGAGGGTCAATCAATCGAGGTGTTGGTGCCGTGAATCACGAGCGAACGATCACGACGAACGAGACCAGCCGCCTTAGCGTGAGGCGGATGACGGCACGTCGGGTTGTCGCGCGCGCGACTGCAGCAATCGGATCACTCGTCGTTCTCGCCTCGTGTGCGACCAATGCGCCGCAGGACACGTGGCAGCCGAAGGGCCCCAACTCCCAGATGATCGACGACCTCCAGCGTCCCGTCTTCGCGGTCGCTGGAATCATCGGCATCATCGTATTCGTCGCCGTGGTCTACGTGATATGGCGTTACAAGGACCGCGGTCAGCCGATTCCCGAGCAGACGCACGGCAAGCCGGCACTCGAGATCACCCTCACCGTGATCCCCGCGCTCATCCTCGCCGTGGTGGGCGTGTTCACCGTCCGTGTCATCTTCGACCTGGCCCGCACCGACGACACCGAACTCGTCATCAACGTGACGGGTCAGCAATGGTGGTGGGAGTACGACTACCCGGTGCAGAACGAGTGGGGCATCACGCGCCCGATCATCACCTCCGGTCAACTCGTCATGCCCGTCGGCACCAAGGTGCTGTTGCGTGAAACCAGCCGCGACGTCATCCACTCGTATTGGATCCCTGCACTGAACGGAAAGCGCGATGCCGTGCCAGGTCGAATCCACACGCTGCGTCTCGAGGCCGACGAGCCGGGGATCTACGCGGGTCAGTGCACCGAGTTCTGCGGCCTGTCCCATGCCAACATGCGCATGGAGGCGGTGGCGTTGTCCGAGGAGGACTTCGCCGCCTGGGTCGCCAACCAGCAAGCCGCCTACCGTGCGCCCGCCGAGGGCACCCTCGCCAAGGAAGGTGAGGCGGTGTTCCTCAACCAGTGCGTGCGTTGCCATCAAGTCGACGGACTGAAGCGGCCCGACGGCACGCTGGCCATCGCCGCCCCCGACGAGAACGTCTGGTCGGGTGCCGCACCGAACCTCTCCAAGTTCATGACCCGAAACACGTTCGCTGGTGCGATGTTCGACTTGTTGCGCGACGCGTGCCGTGACGACGTGTGGAAGGCCGAGAGCGCCGAGTTCGGCAGCAAGTACCTGGCGGGCGTCGGTGAGGCGTGCCTCAACGTGAGCGACCTGCGGGCCTGGCTGCGCAACGCCCCGGCGGAGAAGCCGATGTACGCCAATCCGACCCTCCTCACCGAGACCAACGGCAAGTATCGAGGCATGCCGAACCTGGGTCTCAGCGAATCGGACATCGACAAACTCGTCGCATACCTGTTGACGCTGAAGTAATAGGAGGAACGGATGGCCATCATCGAACGCCCGGCGCCCGGCACCACGGTGCCCTCACTCGCGCCCGCCGCACCGGTCATCACACCGACCCGCACCTTCGGCGCGCTGCGTCGTCCCGTCAGCAGCACGGGTTGGAAGTCGTGGCTGTTCACGGTCGACCACAAGAAGCTGGGGATCATGTACGGCGCGATGGCGCTGTTCTTCTTCATCGTCGGTGGTCTCGAGGCGGTGCTCATCCGCCTGCAGCTCGCCGCACCGGACGGCAAGGTGCTCAACGCCGACCTCTACAACCAGATGTTCACCATGCACGCCACGACGATGGTGTTCCTCTTCGTCATGCCGATGGCCGCCGCCTTCGCCAACTACTTCATTCCCCTCCAGATCGGCGCACGTGACGTGGCGTTCCCCCGCCTCAACGCCTTCGGATTCTGGTGCGTGCTCGGCGGTGGCATCGTCGTAAACCTCGCCTGGTTCCTCGGCGGTGCGGCCGACGGCGGATGGTTCATGTATGCACCCAACTCCGGCCCGGTCTTCTCACCCAGCCACGGCGTCGACTTCTGGGCGCTCGGCCTGCAGATCACCGGCATCGCCTCGCTGACCGGTGCGATCAACCTCATCGTCACCGTGCTCAACATGCGCGCTCCCGGCATGACGCTCATGAAGATGCCGATCTTCACCTGGATGATCACCGTCGTGCAGTTCCTGCTCTTGTTCGCGATCCCGGTCATCACCGTCGCGCTCTTCCTGCTCAGCTTCCAGCGCATGTTCGGCGCGCAGTTCTTCGACGTCGCCGCGGGCGCCGACCCGTTGCTGTGGCAGCACTTGTTCTGGATCTTCGGTCACCCCGAGGTGTACGTGCTGATCCTGCCGTCGTTCGGCATCATCTCCGAGGTGCTGCCGGTGTTCAGCCGCAAGCCGCTCTTCGGCTACCCGTTCGTCGTCTTCTCCGGTGCCGCGATCGGGTTCGTCGGTTGGGGAGTGTGGGCGCACCATATGTTCGCCTCCGGTCTCGGGCCGGTGTCGGTCGCCGTGTTCTCCGTGGCCACCATGGCCATCGCCGTGCCGACGGGCGTCAAGATCATCAACTGGACGCTCACGATGTGGGGCGGGAAGTTGGTGTTCACGACGGCGATGAAGTTTGCGGTCGGACTCGTGGTGCTGTTCACGATCGGTGGACTCTCCGGTGTCACCCACTCGGTTGCGCCGAGTGACACCCAGCAGACCGATACGTACTACATCGTCGCCCACTTCCACTACGTGCTCTTCGGCGGCGCGATCTTCGGTCTCTTCTCCGGTTTCTATTACTGGTGGCCGAAGATGTTCGGCAAGATGCTGAACGAGAGGCTGGGCTCCTGGAACTTCTGGCTCATGGTCATCGGCATGAACCTCACCTTCGGACCGATGCACATCCTCGGCCTACAGGGTCAGCCCCGTCGCATGTACGTATGGACCGAGGCCCGGGCGGGTGAGGGTTTCTTCAACCTGGCGTTCTGGAACCTCGTCGCGTCGATCGGATCGATCATCCTCACCGTCGGCGTCCTGTTCTTCCTCATCAACATCGTCGTGACCGCACGAAACAAGACCCGCGCACCGCTCGATCCGTGGAATGCCCGCAGCCTCGAGTGGATGACGTCCAGCCCGCCCAAGGAGCACAACTTCGACTCGATTCCGCACGTCCACCACCTCGACGAGTTCTTCCATCGCAAGTACGAGGAAGACCCGGCCACGCACTCCATGCGCGAGGTGGCGACCGCCGAAGAGGTGCTCGCCGAACTCGAGCGCAACGCGGACCAGCACATCCACATGCCGTCGCCGTCGTACTGGCCGATCGTCCTTGCCACCGGCCTACCGGTCATTGCACTCGGCCTCATCTACTCGATTCCCGTCGCCATCGTCGGCGGCGTCATCGTGCTGTACGCCATCTATGGCTGGGCGCTCGAGCCGTCGGTTGCCGTAGAGGATGACTTCGATCCGTCGGCGAACGGCGCATCCGGCAACGGACACGCGGTAGGGGCGAGCCATGGCTGACGCCGCCGTCGCCCACGACTCGCACACGACGAGCACCGGGCTGTCCAACGTCAAGCTCGGGATGTGGCTCTTCCTCGGCTCAGAGTGCCTGCTCTTCGGGGGCCTCATCTCCACGTACATGCTGTACCGCGGCCGCGTCTCCGACGGTCCGACCCCCGAGCAGATTTACGACATCCCCTTCACGTCGGTGAGCAGTTTCGTGCTGCTCATGAGCTCGCTGACGATGGTGCTCGCGGTGTCCGCAGCCCACAAGAAGGACGACCGAGGCACCAACCTGTGGCTTACGATCACGGCACTCCTCGGTGCAACCTTCGTCGGTGGCCAGGTCTACGAGTTCACCGCGTTCTACAACGAGGGCCTCGGCTTCACCACCAGTCTCTTCGGCTCGAGTTTCTACACGCTGACCGGTTTCCACGGCGTGCACGTCACGGTGGGCATCATCATGTTGCTCGCGCTCGTGGCCATCAACAAGCGCAGCCGGGTGCCGGGCAGCAAGTCCGAGACGGTCGAGATGATCGGTCTGTACTGGCACTTCGTCGACATCGTCTGGATCATCATCTTCACCCTCGTCTACCTGATCCCGGTCTGACATGACGACGCAGCCCGCCCACGACACCCACGACACCCACGATGCGGCCGAGCACGGAATGTCCACGCGCGGCTACATCAACATCGCGCTGATCCTCGCCGCAATCACGGCCCTCGAGGTGTCGACGTACTACGTCGATTTCGGGCCGCTCTTCCTGCCGTCGCTGCTCGTCATGATGGTGGTCAAGTTCGTGATCGTGGTGAGCTACTTCATGCACCTCAAGTTCGACAACAAGATCTTCACGTGGTTGTTCTACAGCGGTCTCTTCCTCGCGGTCGGTGTATACGTGGCTGCACTGTCAACCTTCCACTTCTTCCTGCGTTAGCACGCGCATGATCGCGCCAGCCGCGCTGTTCGCCGAAGCGGCCGACCTGCTCGCCAGTCCCTGGCGGTTCCAGAGCCATCCCGAGGTGTGGCTGATCGTGGCGTTCGTGGTCGGCGCGCGGTGGTACGCGGTCAGGTTCATCGGGCCACTGACCCCCGAAGTGAGGGCGGGCGACCCCGTCGTCACGTCGCGGCAACGACGACTCTTCGTTCTTGCCGTGGTGATGCTCTGGCTGACCTCCGACTGGCCCGTGCACGACATCAGCGAGGAGTACCTCTACTCGGTGCACATGTTCCAGCACATGGCGCTCTCGTACTTCCTGCCACCGCTGGTCCTGCTCTCCACGCCGGTGTGGTTGTTCCGGGCGGTCATCGGTTCGCAGACCGCCGGTCGGGCGATCTCCTGGCTCGCCAAACCGGTGGTGGCTGGCGTGATCTTCAACGCGATGGTGATGGTGACCCATGCGCCGGCGCTGGTGAATCGCAGCGTGTCGAACGCACCGTTGCACTACTCCCTGCACGTCGGACTCGTGCTGTCGTCGTTGCTCATGTGGATACCGATCGTCGCTCCGGATCCGGCGATGCGGGTCGGGTACGGCGGGCGGATGGTGTACCTCTTCCTCATGTCGGTGATTCCGACGGTTCCCGCGGCGTGGCTCACCTTCGCCGAGGGTGCGGTGTACAAGCACTACGACATCGCGGTGCGCGTCTGGGGACTCTCCGTCACGACCGACCAGCAGATCGCCGGGGCGATCATGAAGGTCGGCGGCTCGATCTTCCTGTGGAGCATCATCGTCTTCCTCTGGTTCAGGCGGTTCATGGCGGGCTACGGCCGCAGTCAGAGCTACGTGCGCCAGCCCGAGCCGACGCTCACGTTCGAGGCCGTCACACGGGAGTTCGACCGCGTGCCGGCCAAGCCGGAACCGACCCGCGACGACTGATCAGCCGTCGAATCGGAACAGGCGCGCCGCGCCGAGCGGCGCGATGATCGCCCAGGCGACGATTACCAGCCACGTACCGGGGGTGGTGTCCCCCACCCCGCCGAGCGATGTGTGGAGCACGTCGGCCAACGCAGCGGATGGGAGCACCCCCGCCACGTCCTGCATCGCCGCCGGCAATTCGTCGACCGGCACGATGACACCTCCGACCGAGATGAGCAGCAGGTAGAGCCCGTTCTGGGCCGCAAGGTTGACCTCCGCCCGTAGACGGCCCGCCAGGGTGAGACCGATCCCGGCGAACGCCGCCGTGCCGAGCAGCATTGCCGTGACGACCCGCCACCATGACGACGCGGTCGGGGACCATCCCATGGTCGATGCGATGGCGAGCAACAGCACTGCTTGTACAAGCTCCACCACCGCAACCGCTCCCGCCTTCGCCCACACCAGTCGTGTCCGGCCGAGTGGCGTCGCGCCGAGGCGCTTCAGCACGTGGTACGACCGTTCGAACCCGGTGGCGATGCCGGTGCTCACCATCGCCGTCGACATCACCGATAGCGCCAGCACGGCGGCAACCACGCGGTCGATCCCGCCGGAATCCGGCAGGACGTCGACGTTGCCGAAGAAGAGCAGCACACCGACCGGAATGGCGACGACGAGCAGCAACTGTTCGTAGTTGCGCACCAGCATGCCGAGTTCGAAGCGCAGCTGGGCGACCACCATCCTCATCCCGTCACCTCCCGCACCACATCTTCGAGGCGCCGGCCGTTACGGCACACCGCGGCGATTGCGTCGTCCAACACCACACGACCGCGGTGCAGCACCACCGCACGGTGACCGACCCGCTCCGCCTCGTCGAGGTCGTGGGTGGCCAGGATGACGCAGCAGCCGGTGCGGACCAGCCCGGCGATGATCGACCGGATGGTCTCGCGACCGTCGAAGTCGATGCCGGCCGTGGGTTCGTCGAGGAACGCGATGTCCGGTCGTGCCGCGAGGGCGAGGGCCAGCGAGAACCGTTGGCGTTCGCCGCCCGAGAGTCGCCGCCACGTGGAGTGCGACCGCGAGCCGAGACCGACCATCCGGATGATTTCGTCGGCATCCGTACCGCGGCCGTGCAGGAGGCAGTAGTGCGCAACGAGCCGGTCGACGCGCGCATTCGGTGGTATCCCGCCGTCCTGCAACATGACGCCCATCCGGGCGCGCAACGATGCTTCGGCCTTGGAGACGTCGACGCCGAGTACCCGGATCGAACCGCCGTCGACGCGCCGTAGACCCTCGCACGCCTCGATGGTCGAGGTCTTTCCCGCACCGTTCCGTCCGAGGATCACGGTCACCTCACCGCGACGTGCGGTGAACGAGACGGAATCCACGGCGACGACGTCGCCGTAGCGGATGACGAGATCGCGGACCTCGAGCGCCGTCGCACCGGAACCTTCGGCGTGCACCGGGATCCCCGCTCCTTCCACGACGAACACAGTAGACAGCAACTCGGGACGTGACGCTGCAGCACTAGCCTTGCTCGTCGTGATCGACGTCAGGTTGCTGCGAACGCAACCAGGGATGGTCCGACAGGCGCTGGGTCGGCGCGCCAAGCCCGATCTGCTCGAGCTGCTCGACCAAGCGATGAGCCTCGATGTGAGGCTTCGCGACATCACCGCCGAACGCGACGCGGCCCGGGCGCGGATCAACGAGCTGTCGAAACAGGTCGGTGCGCTCCGCCGGGAGAAGAAGGACGCCGAACCGCTGATGGCGGAGAGCCGCACGCTCGGTGGGCGGGAGAAGCAGCTCGACGACGAATACGTGCAGGTCGAGACGGTGCTCAACGACCTGTTGCTTCGGATCCCCAACCTTCCGCACCCCGACGTGAGCGAAGGCTCGGGCAGCGACGACAACAGGGTGGTCCGCGGACCGTTGCAGATGCCGACCGGGTTTGCTGCTCACCAGCGCGTGCCGCACTGGGAGGCCGCGTCGGCGCTCGGAATCCTCGACTCGGAGCGCGCGGTCAAGATCTCCGGGGCGATGTTCACCATGCAGCGCGGACTCGGTGCCACCCTCGCCCGGGCGCTCTGCCAGTACGCGCTCGACCGGAACGCCGACGCCTACGAGGAGGTCCGGCCGCCGTCGCTGGTCTCCAGTGCCACGCTCACCGTCACGGGGCAACTCCCGAAGTTCGCCGACGACGCCTACAACATCGGTCGCGACGACCTGTGGTGCATTCCGACTGCCGAGGCACCGCTCACCTCGCTGCACGCCGGCGAGATCCTCGAGGAATCCACGCTGCCGGCGCGGTACATGGCGTTCTCGCCGTGCTTCCGTCGCGAGTCGGGTTCCGCCGGTCGCGACACGCGGGGGATGCTGCGCAGCCACGAGTTCGACAAGGTGGAGATCTTCGCGGTCACCACACCCGAGCAGGCACCCGCGATGTTGGAGGAGTTCCTTGAGCGGGTCGTGTCGACGATCGCCTCCCTCGGGTTGCCCTACAGGGTGCTCGAGATCTGCACCGGCGACCTCGGCCAGAGCCACTACCGCAGCTACGACGTCGAGGTGTACGCCCCGGGATGCGACCAGTGGCTCGAGGTGAGTTCGGTGAGTTGGTTCGCCGACTACCAGGCCCGGCGCGGCGACATCCGGTTCCGTCGCGAGGGGAGGAAGGGCACCGAGTTCGCCCACACCCTCAACGCTTCGGCGCTCGCGGTTCCCCGGGTCTGGTCGGCGATCGTCGAGAACTTCCGCAACGCCGACGGTTCCGTGTCGATTCCGCGCGTGCTCCATCCGTACATGCGCGGTGCCACCATCATCGGCCCGAAATGACCCTGCGCGACCGTCGCGTCCAGTACGAAACGGCGGGTCTCGAGCGCCCGGACCTGCACGACGATCCCGTCCGGCAGTTCACCGCGTGGTACGACGAGGCGGCCTCGGTCGGCGTCGCCGAACCGAACGCCTTTACGCTGTCCAGCGTCGACCATACGGGTGCAGCGAACGCCCGAGTGGTGCTCGCCCGCGGTGCCGACTCGCGGGGCATCGTTTTCTACACGAACTATGCCGCGACGAAGAGCCGTGAAATCTCGGCCGCGCCGGCCGTCGCGGCGACGTTCGCCTGGCTCGACCTGCACCGCCAGGTACGTCTTCGCGGGGTGGTCGAACGGTTGAGCGCTGCGGAGAGCGATGCATACTTCGCCTCCCGTCCGCGCGACTCGCAAATCGGGGCGTGGGCATCACCGCAGTCGGAGGTGATCGGTCATCGTGACGAACTCGATGCACGCCTCGCCGAAATCCGCGGACGGTTCGGCGACGGACCCATTCCGCGGCCGGAACATTGGGGCGGCTGGCTGATCGTTCCGAACCAGTGGGAGTTCTGGCAGGGTCGACCGAGTCGACTGCACGACCGGTTCCGTTACTCGCGTACCCCTACGGGTTGGACGATCGAACGCCTCGCTCCGTAGCACCGGTCGTCGGTCCGTCCGGCGACCAGGCGTTGGCGGCGTCGACCAATCCGTCGATCAGCGCCGCGGTGTGGGGTGTGGGATGGGGGGCCTCCCAGTCCCACCAAAGAGGGCTCGTTCCGCGCACGCGCGGCGGCAGTTCGAGTTGCACGCCGCCCCCGCGGACGGCATTGACCGGGTTACTCGGGTGCAGGCCACGCAACTCACGCGGGATGCGGTCGAGGTCGTCCTCCACGCGGTACGCGGGCAGTGCCCGTCGCAGGAATGGTGCGAGGTGGCTCGCCAACCGTCGGTTCGTGCCGCCGAGCAGCATGGTGGTGAAGAGCCCGCGACGTCCGTAGCCGTGCACGGTGATGACGACGTCGACATGGTCGATGAACTCGCCGAGTCGGGGCGACTGGTCGGCGGTGAACCGGTGGGAGGGAACGTGCTGACGGAGCCCCGTGGGTTGGTGCACCCCGTAGTACGACGCACCGCAGCGCTCTGCAGCCAGTTTGGCGACGAGATCGGTCCGTTCCTCGAGCGAACCACCGTGGAAGGCCATGAACCCGAAGCGACCGCGGAGTTCCACCACCTCCTCGACCCCGGCGTGACCGAGTAGTTCGCGCAGGTCGCGCGGGCTCACGCAACCCCGGTCGTCGGGCGGCCGCGACGACGTACGGCAACCAGCATCGTAAGGAGGATCGTCACGACGGACACCACGAGCAGGGGAACCGCTCCGACGGCGGCGATTCGTCCGGCGAGCCCGGACTGCCAGCGTTCGACGGTTCCGATCAACGTGCCGGGGTCCTCCCGTCGGGTGATCGCCACGAACCAGTACCACGCCAGGTAGACGCCGGTGAAAAGGACGAGGACGGCGGAGATCCGCCCCATCCACGTCATCACCCGCCGCCCGGCGGACACCAGGGCGTTCTTGGCGAAGGCGAGCGATGCGGTGAGTGCGGTGACGAAGACGCCCATTCCGGTGCCGTACAACGCGACGCTGACGATGCCCGAGACGAAACCGTCACGGGAGAAGCTGCCAAGGATCACGGTTGTGAGTAGGCCGATCGTGCACCCGATCGAAGCGATCGCGTACACGACGCCGAACCCCGCCATGCCGATCGCACCGCGACGACCGGACGACCCGCCGAGTGCCGGCATCCACAGGCGCGGTCGCCAACCACCGAGCATCCGCGCACCCATCACGATCAGCGCGAGGCCGATGACGAGTGCCGCGTACTTCGCGTTCGCCTCCAACCATCCCGTGAAGAGCCGGGAGATCGTCCCGACGACGAGGAATACCGCGATGAATCCGGTGGATACCGAACCACCGACGACCAGCGAACGTCGCAGCCGGGTGGACGGTGACGCAGCGTCCTCGACGGCCAGGTACGACAGCAGGTATGCGGGAAGCAGGACGAACCCGCACGGGTTGACGGCGGCGAGCATGCCGAGGAGCAGTGAGTACGCGAAATCGCCCTCGACGAATCCGGTCACGCGGGGAACACCTCGCGGATCGCCGCCTCGAGCGATTCGGCGGTCACTTCGCCGGTGAGTTGGCGGCGCACCAACCCCCCGGAGTCGACCAGCAGGGTCACGGGAGCGGTGGCCACGCCCATCGCGCTCGTCAGCCTGCCGTCCCGGTCGAAGAGCATCTCGAACGTCGCCCCGTAGGAGTCGGCGAATGCCAGTGCCGTCCCGGCGGGGTCGTTGAGGTTCACTCCGACGAACCTGACGTCGCGGTGGCGTTCGGCGGCGTCGACGAGAACCGGGAACTCGCGTCGGCACGGCTCGCAGGTGGTGAACCAGAAGTTGACGACGAGAGGTCCGCCGATGAGCGTTTCCGTGGAAACGGTGTCACCCTCGGCGTCCGTCACGTCGACCACTGCGAGCATGCCACCCTCCGACACCTTGTTCAGGGCGATGTCGCCGACGGTGGAATCCAGGACGTAGGCGCCATCATCGTCGCGCGACGACCACCAGCCGACGGATACCGCGACGACGAGTGCCGTCAGTAGTGATCGCGTCAACAATCTGCGTCGCACCCGCACGAGGCGAGGCTACCGATGGATGCATCCTTGGGTAGCGTCGTCGACGTGTCGCGCCTGCAACATGTGTCTCCTCCGGCGCCGTTCCCGACCGATGGAAGGACGTTCTCGGCGAGCCGTTCCGTGCGACTCGGCGACGTCACACCACGCGGGCGCCTGCGTCTCGACGCAACCGCCCGGTACCTGCAGGACATCGCGACGGACGACGCACTGGACGGCGCCTACGAGGATCCTCACGGATGGGTCGTCCGACGCACGGAGATGTGGGTGCACCGGTTTCCGAAGTACCTCGACGGGCTCCGGCTCGACACGTGGTGCGGCGGTGTCGGCTCCCACTGGGCGGAGCGACGAACCCGGATTTCCCTCGACGGGGATCCGTCGGTGCCGGCGATCGAGGCGGCGGCGCTCTGGGTGCGCGTCGACCTGTCGACGCTGAAGCCGCTCCCACTCACCGAGTCGTTCCGTCGTCGGATCGGCGAGGCCGCCGCCGGCCGAAGGATCTCGGCGCGTCTCTCGGTTGGACGCGACATGGGCGACGCACCGGTGGTTTCCACCTTCGACTTCCCGCTGCGGTTCAGCGACTTCGACGCCGTCGGCCACCTGAACAACGCCGTGTACTGGGAGCCGCTCGAGGAGTACCTCGGTGCCCACCGTGAGCGCCGTGCACCGCTCCACGCGACCGTGGAGCACCACCGTTCGGTCGAACCCGGTGCCCTACCCCGGGTGCAGGTGTACGAACCATCCGACCGGGTGGTGTTGCGGATCATCGACGGTGCCGAAACGGCGTCGTTGGTGCAGCTGGTCACCGACTAGATGTCCCCCGATTGGTTCGCCCCGCCGGGCGTGGTCGGGACGCTCGTCTTCCTCGTCGGCTGGGCTGCCGGCTGGGTCGGCTACCTGCGTGCCGCACGACTGCCCGCAACTACGGACGTACGCCGGACCGCGGTCAGCGTGGTCGTTCCGTGCCGCAACGAGGCGGAGAACCTCCGACGGCTGCTCCCGAACCTGGCTTCGGTGTTGCGCGACGATGACCAGGTGATCGTCGTCGACGACGACTCGAGCGACGGGACGCTCGCGGTGGCACGGGAGTTCGGGACGACGGTGGTGTCGGGTTCCGCCCTCCCGACCGGTTGGGCCGGCAAACCCCATGCGTGCTGGCAGGGTGTTCAACACGCCAGCCGGGAGGTCGTGGTGTTCCTCGATGCCGACGTGCGGCTCGGCCCGGGTGCCGTCGACGACCTCGTGTCGCTCCTCGACGAACACCCCGACGCGGTGGTGAGCGTGATGCCCTGGCACCGGACCGGCTCGGCGGTGGAGCGCCTCAGCATGACGTTCAACACCGTGTCGATGATGGTCGCATGTCTCGGTGCGACCGACCGCCGACGGGTCGCCTACGGACCGTTCCTCGCGGTGCGACGCGACCCGTACCTGGCGGTCGGGGGACATGCCCATGCGGAAGTGCGCGCTGCGGTGGTCGAGGATCTCGCACTCGCCCGTGTGATGCCCCGGTCCGTCGCGCGGATCGGCGGCGCGCACCGCGTGGAGTACCGCATGTACCCGCGTGGCTTCCGCCAGATGGTCGAAGGCTGGACGAAGAACACCGCGATCGGGGCGGTGAGCGTGCCCCGGTGGTCGGCGATCCTCGTCGTTGCGTGGGTGGCGTCGTTGTGCGGCGGCCCGGTCACTTCGGTGTGGTGCTATGCGCTCTCGGTCGTGCAGGTCCGGGTGCTCTCGCGTCGCGCCGGAAACTTCGGTTGGGGGAGTGCAGTGCTGTATCCCCTGCATGCGGCGACGTTCGCCGTGGTAGCGGCGCGCAGTGCCGTGCAGTCAGCGTTGTTCGGCAGCGTGGCGTGGCGCGGTCGCTCCGTTGCCACCCGCTGACGGCACGAAGAACGACTCGCGGTAGAACGCGAGTTCTCTCACGCTCTCGCGGATGTCGTTGAGCGCCCGGTGCGCGCCGGTCTTCGCCGGACGCGAGATGCCCGCCGACGGGTACCAGCGCTTCGCGAGTTCCTTCACGCTCGACACGTCGACGCTTCGGTAGTGCAGGTGGTTCTCGATCTCGGGCAGGTACTTGGCGAGGAAACGCCGGTCGGTGCCGATCGAATTGCCGCACAAGGGGACGCTGCGCGGTTCCGGCACGTGCTGCTTGATGAAGGCGAGCGTTGCAGCGCCTGCTTCGGCGAGGGTGGTGCGCGAGGCCCTGATCGCATCGAGCAGGCCGGACTCGGTGTGCATGGTGACGACGACGGGTTCCATCCGCGCCAGCACGTCGTCGGGCTGGTGGATGACGAGGTCCGGCCCCTCGGCCACCACGTTCAACTGGTCGTCGGTGACGAGTGACGCGATCTCGACGATGACGTCCACGTTCGGATCGAGCCCGGTCATCTCGAGATCCATCCACACGAGCATCACTCAACCTTACGGCGCGTCGTATCGTCGTGGGGTGCCCTCACCGTTGGTCGTGCCGATCCGTCGCCTCGACGAAGGCCTGCCGTTGCCGACCACCGCGCACCCCGACGATGCCGGTCTCGACCTGCATGCCCGCACCGATGCTCTGCTCCCGGCGAACGGAGGTCGCGTGCTCGTACCGACCGGGGTCGCCGTGGCGATTCCGCGCGGATTCATGGGAATGGTGGTGCCGCGCAGCGGGCTCGCACTGAAGCACGGCATCTCGTTGGTGAATACTCCGGGCATCATCGACGCCGCGTACAGGGGCGAGCTGCAGGTGATCATGATCAACCACGATCCGACGACCGACTACCAGGTTCGCCGCGGTGACCGCATCGCACAGCTCATCGTGCAGGCGATCTCCGCCGTGCAATGGTCGGTGGTCGCGGAGTTGGACGACAACGACCGGGGTGGTGGGTTCGGCCACAGCGGCCGCTGACCGCTAGCGCCCCGGAAGGTGGCTGCTCGTCACGCCGTCACGGGCCAGTTGCCGGATCGTCTCGTCGTCAAGCCCGAGGACGTCGCGGAGCACCGCATCATTGTCCTCCCCGCGGTACTTGGGGATTCCGCGGATCCGCACGTCGGCGTCGCTGAACTTCCACGGACTCTGCGGGATGCGCACGCTGCCGCCCCCGCGGTCGTCGACGTCGGTGATCGCCCCGCGTTCACGCGCCCAGTCGGTGGCCGCGAGTTCGGCGACACTGCGCAGACGGCCGGTCGCGAGATCGTGCCGGGCGAGGATGCGCTCGATCTCGTCGGCGTCCGCGACGGTGAGCGCCCACACCGCGAGGATCCCCGCCAACTCGTCGAGGTGACGGAGCCGTGACGGAACGTCGCGGAACCGCGGGTCATCGTGGAGGTCGTCGCGACCCATCGCCGCGCAGAACGATGCGAAGTTCGTCTTCGACGCGGGATGGCCGCTGACCACCACGACGCTGCCGTCCCGCGTGGTGAGCACGGGGTAGTCGGCCGGTCGGAACGACCGGATCCAGTCGGCGGGAACGTCCGCCTCCCACAACAGGTCGTGGGCGTGCTCATTGACGTACAGCAGCGTCTCGGCCATCGAGACGTCGACGAACTGTCCCCGTCCGGTGCGTTCGCGCGCCAGCAGCGCCGCGAGGATCGCCGCCGCCGTTTCCATCCCCGTGTACACGTCGCCGTGACTGAACGGATCGTTGGCGTACGCCCCACCGCGCGCGTCCCCCTGGTGCTTGGTGATGCCGGCCTCGGCGTTGACCACTGGTGCGTAGGCACGACGGTCGACCCACGGACCGGTCGCACCGTACCCGCTGATCGACGCGTACACCAGCCGCGGATTGCGCTCCGAGAGATCGTCGTATCCGAGGCCGAGACGTTGCATGACGCCCGGGCGGAAGTTCTCGATCACCACGTCGCTCGCATCCGCGAGGCGTCGTGCAATGTCGACCGCGCGCGGATCGTCGAGGTTCAGCGACACGTTCAACTTGCCGACGTTCTGCTGGATGAAGTACGTCGCCAACGAGTTGAGGCGTGGTTGACCGAACCTCGTCAGGTCGCCGGCCGGTGGCTCGAGCTTGATCACCTCCGCACCGAGGTCGCAGAGCATTCGTGTCGCATGCGGCCCGGCGAGCACCCGCGTGAAGTCCAGGACCCGGATTCCCTCCAGCGGTCGGGACATCGCGCCGTCAGTCGAGGCGCACGCCGAGCGTGCGTAGCGCGAGCGATGCGTAGAGGGCGACGCCCGTCTTCATCGCCCGTTCGTCGAACATCACGCGATTGGAGTGGTTCGGTGCAGCGCTGGCCGGGTTGACGCCCTCGGGTGTTCCACCGAGGAAGATCATCGCCCCCGGCAGCTTGTTGAGCACGTAGGAGAAGTCCTCGGCGCCCATCACCGGATTCGGGAGTCGCACGGCCTTGTCGGCGCCGACGAGGGCATCGGCGACCTGCAGTCCGAAATCCGCGCTCGGTCCGTCGTTCACGGTGACGGGGTAACCGATCGTCACCACGACGTCGGCCGTCATCTCGTGCGTCGACGCGATGCCCTCGGCGACGCGCCGCAACCCGTCGTGCACCCTCTTACGGGTGGATTCGCTGACCGCACGGATCGTGCCGTTGATGTACGCCGTCTCGGGGATCACGTTCGAGGTGGTGCCGGTGTGGATCTGGGTCACGGTCACCACCGCCGGGTCGAACACCGGGATGCGCCGTGTGACCAGCATCTGGAGCGCCTGGACGATCTCACAGGCCACGGGAATGGGGTCGAGCGTTCGGAACGGCTCGGAGGCGTGACCGCCCTTGCCCTTCACCTCGATCGTGAACGTGTCCGACGAGGCCATCGTCGGACCTCCCTTGGCGGTCACCCATCCCGCGGGAATGGCGGTGGTGATGTGCAGTGCGTACGCCGCCGAGATCGGCGACGGCGTGCCGTCGGCGAGCGGCGGAACCTCGAGCAGGCCCTCGTCGAGCATGAACTTGGCGCCGTGGTGACCCTCCTCGCCCGGCTGGAACATGAAGAGCACCCGACCCGGGAGGTCCTCCCTGCGCTCGGAGAGCAGTCGTGCCGTCGTGGCGAGCATCGACGTGTGGGTGTCGTGCCCGCAGGCATGCATCATGTTCTCGTTGCGCGAGGAGAAGTCGAGTCCAGTGTCCTCGGGCATCGGGAGTGCGTCCATGTCACCGCGCAGCATCACCGTGGGTCCGGGCTTGCCGCCGGTGAGGAGGGCGGCGATGCCGCTCGTCGTCTCGTGCAGCGTGACGTCGAGGGGCAACCCCTCGAGCGACTCGAGCACGGCCTCGCGGGTGGTCGGCAGGTGGTTGCCGACCTCCGGCCACTCGTGCAGCCGGCGACGCAGGGCAACTGCGCCGTCGTACAAACCATCGACGTGCTCCGAGAGGTTCCGTGCGGTGCCGTGGATCTCCCGCGCCGAATTCGTCCCTGGGTTCTCTGCCATTTGTTCATCGTAGGTCGCACGCACTCCCCGCACGCCGGGAAACGAGCCGCAGCGTCTACGCTTGCCCACGACGATGTCCTCAGTCCTCGTGGAATTCACCGTGGAGCCCTTCGTGGAGGGCCAACCCGGCCCCCACGTCACCCGTGCGGTCGCCGCGGTGGAGGGCCACGGGGTGAAGGTCGACTTCGGACCGTTCGGTTCATCCTTCCTCGTTGACGTAACGGTCATGCCTGCGGTCGTCGCGGACATGATGCGTGCCGCCTACGCAAACGGCGCGACCTTCGTGAGCGTGAGCGTGGCACGCCGGTAGGTCGTATGACGAAGCAGCACCCGCTCATCGACACCGTGCAGCCGCTGCTCGCAGCCCTGGGTGCGAGCGTCGTCGCCGCCGATCAACTCGGCAAGTCCGACGTTCCGCTCGTGTGGGAGGGACGCGTCATTGCGGGCGTTCGCCTCCCCGCACTGCACGGCGCGATGAACCGACTGATCGATTCGGTCGAGCGCGAACTCGGCGGACGACTCGCGCAGTTGTCGCGTGCCGACAAGCAGCGTGCCATCCGGTTGCTCGACGAACGAGGCGCGTTCATCCTGCGGCGTGCCGTGGAGGACGTTGCCGATGCGATGGGCGTCTCACGCATCACGGTGTACAACTACCTCAACTCGTTGCACCGCTGAACCGCCCCGGGCGGGTCAGAGCTTGCGCAGGAACACGTCGGTCACGCGGTGGTCGTCACCCTTCTCGATGACGAGCGAGGCACGCCCCTTCGTAGGGGCGATGTTCTCGCGCAGGTTGCGGCCGTTGATCGACTCCCATATCCGGTGGGCGAGTTCGGAGGCCTCGTCATCGCCCAGGTCGGCGAAGTGCCGGAAGAAGCTCTGCGGATCCTGGAAGACCGTGCGCCGTAACGCATGGAAGCGCTCGACGAACCACGACTCGATCAGCGACTCCCTGGCGTCGAGGTAGATGGAGAAGTCGAAATAGTCGCTGACGAACTCCATCGCCCGCGAGTCGACCTGCAGCACGTTCAACCCCTCGAGGATGAGGATGTCGGGCTGGTGCACGGTCTCCACGGTGTCTGGTAGGACGTCGTAGATGACGTGGCTGTAGACGGGTGCCGACACCTCCGGCTCGCCACTCTTCACCGCACGGAGGAAGTCGAGCAGGCGGCGCGTGTCGTAGCTCTCGGGGAATCCCTTGCGGTCCATGATCCCGCGGGCCTCGAGTTCTGCGTTGGGGTACAGGAAGCCGTCGGTGGTGATCAGCTCGACTCGCGGATGCTCCGGCCAGCGGGAGAGCAGCGCCTGCAAGAGGCGCGCGAGCGTGCTCTTGCCGACCGCGACGCTTCCCGCAACACCGATCACGTAGGGGAGCTTCGGCGCGATCGTGCCGAGGAACGTCGACGACACGCGGTGCAGGTTCTGCGTGGCCGACACGTAGAGGTTGAGCAGGCGGGTGAGCGGCAGGTACACCGCCTGCACCTCGTCGAGGTCGATCCGTTCGTTGATGCCGCGCAGGGCCTCGAGGTCCTTCTCGCGGATGGTGAGCGGTGTCTGCGCGCGGAGCGCGGCCCACTCGTCGCGGGTGAACCGCTCGAAACGCGGGATGTCACCTCCGTCGATCATGCAGCAACCAGCTATCCGAGCGGGGAGCGGGACGACACCGCGCCGGGGGCGGTGAGCACGTCGAATCCGTCGTCGGTGACCAGGATGGTGTGCTCGAACTGTGCGGTGCGCTTGCCGTCGATGGTGACGGCGGTCCACTCGTCGTCCCACATGCGGTGCTTGTCGGAACCGAGGGTGATCATCGGTTCGATCGTGAAGGTCATGCCCGGGCGCATGAGCATGTTGTTGCGCGGCTCGTAGTAGTGCAGGATCTGAACGTCGGTGTGGAACTGCTCGCCGATGCCGTGGCCGATGAAGGCCTTCACCACGCCCATGCGGTGATTCTTGGCGTGCGTTTCGATTGCCCGGCCGATGTCGGAGAGCGGTGCGTCGGGTCGCACGGCGCCGATCCCGAGCCACATGCACTCCTCCGTCACGCTGATGAGCCGGCGGTCCTCGTCACTGATCGAGCCGACCGCGAAGGTGGCGTTGGTGTCGCCGTGCACACCGTCGAGGTAGCAGGTGACGTCGAGATTGACGATGTCGCCGTCCTGCAGCTCCCGAGAGTCGGGTATCCCGTGGCAGATCACCTCGTTGACACTGGTGCAGACGCTCTTCGGGAATCTCTGGTAGTTGAGCGGGCTCGGGTAGGCGCCGCGAGCGATGCACGCTTCGTGCACGAAGACGTCGATCTCCTCGGTGGTGACCCCCGGTTTGACGAGCTCTCCCGCCAGGCGGAGTACCTCGGCGGCGGCGGCCCCGGCACGGCGCATCCGGGCGATCACGTCGGGGGACTTGACCGCCGGCTCCGGGCGGCGCTTCACCTGACCGGTGGCCGCGTACGGCGGTTTCACAATGTGCTCGGGAACGCCGCGCATCGGGCTGACGATGCCCTGCAGCACGCGGCCCTCGAGCGGCTTGTGGCATCGCTTGTACTTGCGACCACTGCCGCACCAGCACGCGTCGTTGGCAGCTGGCAGCACCTTCGGCGGCTGCAGGGATGAGCGCACGAACTCAGGCTATTGCGACGTCGCACGGTGTACCGTCGGGCATGCGCACCGCACACTGAATGAGTCCCATCGCTACACGAGCAATCTCGGACCGATGACGGGGCCCGATTCGACGAGCGTGTAGCGGTCGCCCCATCGGCGGAGGTTACCGCTCGGTATCAACGGTGCCCGGGTTATGTATCGCAGTCGTGGAACATCTCTCGGCTCGGTCGTGCTTACACGCGTGTGTTTCCGTTCGACTGCGAGTGAGACACACACAAACCATCGACGGACTCGCAACGTGCCCGGAGATGGACGAGAGAAAAGGAAGGCACCCGTGGCGGAACGGATGTCGGATAAAGCGGTTCGCGCTCGATTGCGCGACTCAACACTCGGCGACCTTGGGGACGGTGACGACAACGTCCCCGCCAAGCGTCGAACGCCGGAGTTCCTGATCGGCCTCCTGCTGGTCATCGGGGGAGCGGTCGGCGGTCTCGCACTCTTCCAGGGAGGAAACTCCCGTGCCGTCGTCGTTGGTACTGCGCGGCAACTGTCGCGCGGAACGATCATCACGCGCGAGCATCTCACCGCGCTGGAAGTCGGGCAGGTCCCGAGCGAATCCGTCACCGGTGCAGCGGATGCCGGTTTACTTCTCGGCCGGCGACTACTCGTCGACCTTCCCGCGGGGGTGCCGGTAGCTGGCTTCGTCACGACCGACGTCCCGCTCCTCGCAGCCTCGGAGGCGCTCGTTCCCATTGCGCTCGATACCGGTGCGGTTCCCGAGGGATTGACGAGCGGCGACACCGTACGGGTCGTCATCTCGTTCACGAATTCGGGGGACGATGCGCCGCGTCCCGAGATGCTGCCCGAGGTGATGGAGGTCCATGCGGTGGTTGCACCGGACGATCTCAGCAACGAGGTGTACGTGACGGTCCGCACGTCGACCGAGATGGCCGTCGATCTCGCCCGAGCCGACCGCATTCAGGTCATCAAGGTGGGCGCATCGTGACGATCGCCGACCCGCAGATGGTTCGGTCGTTGACCGAACTCGTCGCCGACGTCCTCACCGAGCGGCGGCTTGACGACGGAAGCGAACGGCACTCGTCTCCGGAGGACGAGTTACGGCTGGCACGCAGCACGGCGAGTGCGGAGCTCGCCAGGCTGGTGGCGGGTCGCCCCGTCGGTGCCTGGCCACCGATCGACGAGGAGGCGGTCGTGTCCGAGGTGATCGCCCGCGTCCTCGGGCTCGGGGGTCTGGAGAATCTGCTCTCCGACCCCGACGTGAGCGACATCCACATCCGTGGTCATGACTCCGTCTGGGTGAAGCTCCGCGACGGTCGGCGCGAGAGACGGCCGGCTGTCGTGGAGAGCGACGAGGAACTCGTGGCGTTGATCCGGCGTGCGGGGGTGCGGTTCAGCCGTACCGAACGTCGATTCGATGCCGGATCCCCGGAGATGAACATGCAACTCCCCGACGGATCGCGGCTGTTCGCGGTGATGGACGTCTCGACCCGACCGAGTCTCATCATCCGCCGGCACCGCTACGAGCTCTCGTCGCTCGACGAACTTCGACTCCTCGGCGTGTTCGACGAGGACGTCCAGAGCCTGCTCGCTGCCATGGTGCGCACCCGGCGCAACGTCGTCATCGTCGGCGGGACGGGCTCGGGAAAGACGACGCTCCTGCGGGCACTTATCAACGAGATTCCGCCCGTCGAGCGCATCGTCACTATCGAGGACGCCTACGAACTGGGTATCGAACACTTCGCGGAACGTCATCCCGACTATGACGCACTACAGAGTCGAAGTGCCAACGTCGAGGGACGCGGTGAGATCACGCTCGCCGACCTGACACGAATGGCACTGCGGATGGATCCCGACCGCGTGATCGTCGGCGAGGTGCGAGGTGCCGAGGCCTTCCCGATGCTGTTGGCGATGAGCCAGGGCAACAACGGTTCGATGTGCACCATGCACGCCGACGGCACCAGGACCGTGTTTCCCAAGATCGCCGCCTACGTTTCGATGGCGTCGACAGGACTCCCGGTCGAGACGGTGAACGTGCTCGTGGCGAGCGCACTGCACTTCGTCGTCTTCATCGAGAACCAGGAGGGCCACCGGCGCCTCAGCTCCATCTGTGAGGTCGCGGGCACCGAGGGTAATCATGTGGTGTCCAACGAGGTGGTCAGCCGATCCGCGACGGGCGCCATCGTCTGGCCGTTTCCCCTGCGTTCTTCCACCCACGAGTTGCTCGTCCGTCACGGGTTCAGGAGACGGAATCAGGCGGGCGTCGAGCGATGACCCGCGCAATCCTCGCCGCCGGTCTCGGGTCGCTGATCGGACTCGGCGTGTTCGTACTCGTGTCGGCCCGGCGTGGACGACTGAGCATGTTCGGTAGCAGGTGGTATTCACGCAGCGGATTGTTCCGCCACGTCGCGGTGGCCGTCTCCGTCATCGTGGTCGTTCGGGTCGCCACCGGCTGGACGTTGGTTTCGCTGACCGCAGGTGTGGTGGGTGGCTTGTCGAGTTCCGCATTGGGACCGACCGGTCGGAGGCGCGACGATCGCATGCTCGTCGAGGCAATCGCCGTGTGGACGGAACAGTTGCGCGACATGCTCGCCGGAAGCAGCGGGCTCGAGCAGGCGGTCGCGGCGACCGCCCCCCATGCGCCGACCGTGCTGCGCCGACCGCTCGAGAGGTTGGTGGCGTCGGTGTCCTACGCTCCGCTCGACCAGGCGTTGGACAGGTTCGCACGCGAGGTCGATCATCCGACCGCCGACTTCGTGGTTGCGGCGTTGTCGACCGCAGCGACTAGACAGGTACGCGAACTCGGCGCGCTCCTCGGACACCTCGCGTCGTGTGCACATGCCGAGGCGCGGATGTACACGCGAATCTGGGTCGGTCGCTCGCGGACCCGCAGCGCGGTCAGGATCATCGCCACCGTCGTCGTACTCTTCGTGCTCGGGCTGCTGTTCTTCAGTCCCGGATACCTGGAGCCGTACCGGACACCCGAGGGGCAGGTGGTTTTGTCGGTGATCGTCCTCGTGTTCTTCGCAGCGATCGTCCTCATGCAGCGATTCGCGGTGGTATCGGCCCCGGAGCGGTTCATCGGTCGACGCACGGAGGTGACGTCGTGATCCTTTCCGGCATCGTCACGGGAGCCCTGGTGGGTGGCGGGCTCGCGATGCTCCTGGTGCCAGGAACATCGCATGCACTCGTCCGTGGCCGTGCGGGTGTCGTCTCCAGGGTGCGGCGCTTCGTTGCGGAACGGGCACTCCGCGCGCATGCGAACGACCTCGCGGTGGTCGGCTGGACGTCGCTCGACGTGGCCACCCGGCAGTTGCTCGGTCTCACGATGGGAGCGATCACTGCGGCGCTAGTCGGAGCGGCGTACGGCGCAGGTCCGTTCATCCTGCTCTTCTTCGGTGTCGGCGGCGCCGTCGGGTTCCTCATCCCTTCCATCACGCTTCGTTCGCGGGCCCGCGCACGGCGCCGGACGTTCTCGCATGCGTTCTCGGCCTACCTCGACCTCGTCAACGTCCTGCTCGCCGGCGGAGCGGGCATCGAGACGGCACTCACTGCAGCCGCTGACGTGGGTGACGGGTGGGCGTTCGGTGCGCTGCGAGCGACGATCGGCAAGTCCCGACTGTCCGGGCGGTCACCGTGGACGGAACTCCGCAAACTCGGTGTTCAGTGGGGAATCGACGAGGTCGTAGAGGTGGCCGGGAGCATGACGCTCTCCAGCGACCACGGTGCGCGAATACGAACGTCGCTTGCGGCGCGTGCCGAGTCGATGAGGGATCGCCAAATGGCGGAGGTCGAATCCCTGGCCCAATCGGCGACCGAGCGGATGGGCGTACCGATGATGATGCTGTTCGTCGGATTCATGGCCCTCCTCGGCTATCCCGCGCTGCAGACGGTGGTGATGAACATGTGACCGGCGAACCGGACCGGAACGATCCGGAACGTACACGGAATACCACATCCACGAACAACCAAACGAAAGGAACATCCAATGTCCACCAACCGCCAACTCTGGCAGTACTACGCGACGCGTCTGCGTGCATCGCTCGAACGCGACCACGACCGGGGAGAGGTCAGTGCCACCACCGTGGTGATGGCCGCAGCCCTGATCGCGCTCGCCCTGTTCGTCGGGGCCACGATCACGAGTCGCGTCCGGGACAAGGCGAACTCGCTCGATCTTGATTGAGCGGGTCGCCGACCGTGGAGAGGTATCGGCCGAGGCGACGCTCCTCGTGCCGGTGCTCTTCGTCGTGGCGCTGATTGCCGTGCAGGCGGGAGTGGTCCTGCACGGCATCAGCATCGCCAACCACGTCGCATCCGAGGGTGCGATCGCTGCCGCAGCGTACGAATCCGGGATCTCGCGCGGATCCTCGGCGGCTCAGCGTGCGGCAACCGCGGTCGGTGCACGCCTGGCGAGACAGCCCCGGATCGACGTCACGTCGCGTTACGTGTCCGTCCGGGTGTGGATCGTCGTACCACGCGCCGTCCCGTTCTTCCCGGATCAGGTGTCGCGACTCGTGACGGTGCCACGGGAGCGATTCATACCGTTCGGTGAGCGGTGACATCGTGCCACCGAGGCTCGTCCACGACCGCGGTTCGATGAGCGTCGAGTCGGTACTCCTCGCCCCGTTGCTCGTGATTCTGCTGCTTTTCGTGGTGCATCTCGGACGGCTGGCCACCACGCAGGTGAGGTTGTCGACCATCGCCGATCATGCCGCGCGCGTCGCCTCGCAGGTCCATTCGCGTCATATGGTGCGTACCGGCACCTCGGCTGCCAGGGACAATGCGGTTGCCGACGGACTCGCCTGCGACAGCCTCGAGGTGTCCGTACGGGTGGCACAGGACACCGATCCGAGGACGGTCAGCGTGTCGGTTGCCTGCTCACTCAGCAGGAACGGACTCGCGTTCCTCGCTCCGGTTCCGAGACAGGTGCGGGCCGAGTCCACCGAGGTGATCGACCGATGGAGGTCCGACAGATGAGCGGATTCGTGGTGTCGCTGGTGGCCGGCCTGCTGTCGGTTGCCGCGCTCGTCTTCGACGGGTCCCGCCTCGTGGCGGTGAGGGCGGAACTCAACGACCATGCCGCCAATGCCGCCCGCGCGGCCGCACAGGAAATCGTCGACGTCCGCCTCGGAGCGGAACGCATCGACCCGCAGTCCGGCAGGTTGGCTGCACGGCGTTATCTCGATCGCCACGACCTCGTGGGCGAGGTGGAGATCGAAGGTCTGAAGGTTCGGGTCAGCGTGGCGACGGTGGTGCCGATGACGCTGCTCTCGCTCGTCGGTGTCGGCCCGCGATCGGTGTCGGCAACCCGGGTCGTGGTGGTGGTTGACGGATGAAGGTCGACGAACGTCGTGGCCTGACCGTCACGTTGCTCTCCGGCCCCCTCGGTACCGCCGCGGGATGGTTGCTCATCAGAAGTGGGTCATCACCTGCCGAGCTCGTTCGTCGTGTACGTGGTATCCCCGACGAACCGGTTGGCAGCGGGAGCACCGAGTCGGTCAGGTTGCTCCTCGTGTCGGTCGCGTGGTTGGTGGTGTCGGGACTCCTCGTCCGCGCATGCAGTGGATGGTGGTCGTTCCTGCGACCGTCGTTTCGGCGTCTCGTCAGGGTCGTGCGGTCGGGACGTCGTCCCGCATGGATGGGATCGGTCGTCGTCGTCATCACCGGTCTCCTCGCCTCCCTGAGGACGACGAACGATGCGGCGGACTCCGGGACTCCGAGTGCGGTGGAGTCGGAGCACGGCGGCGCGGACCGGCCCGTGGCACCGAGCAACCGCACCAATGACTCCACCGGACCGCTGTCCGCACTCGCGTCGTCGGGTCTTGCCGTCGGATTGGCGGGGCACATCCGCAGGGAGCGAGCGACTCTCCTTGCAACCGGACCGATCGACGCGAAACTGTCCGCACCGTCTGCACCATCCGTCTCCACCGGCATCGCCCTCTTCGAACGTGCCGCATCGACGGGGGACCTCGCCCCGGTGGTGCATGAACCAGCTGGGTCCACGGACACGAATCGTCAGGCCCGACTCGTGATTCCGCTCGGTGTCGACGATGACCGACTCGTTTCGGTTTCACTGCGGGCCGGCGACATGCTCAGCATCGACGCGGATTCGAACGAGGCAACGCGTGTGCTGCGGCACCTCCTGAACACCGTCGCGTTGGCTCCCTGGCTGGACTCCCCGCTCGTCGTCGTGTACGGATTCGCGGACGTGGCGGCGATCATCGACTCCACCGTCACGGTCGCCGACACCCCCGACGACGTGCGTGCAGTCGTCCTGGCATCATTGGTGCGGAGACCCCACGGCTGTGTCGTGGTCGTGGCGAGCAGGCACGACCCGCGACTCGACGAACTCGCGGAACACGGAGCGTTGGTCATTACGACCCTGGCGGGGACGCACCGTCCCGTCGTTCGCGTGGTGAGGGAGCCGGGTGGCTGGCGGATTCCGGGAACCGGTGAGAGCTTCCGTCCGTACGGTGCGACGACCACCGAGGTCGGGGTCCTGAGGACGATGACGAGCGAGATGTTGCGGCTGGAGGTCGACGTATCCGCCCTCCATCCCGAACCACCGACGTGGGAGTCGCTCGTACGGGTGCTCGGACCGGTCGAGATCGTGCGCCGCGACCATTCGGAGATCACCTTCCGTAAGTCAAAGTCCGTCGAACTGTTGTGTTGGTTGGCGTACCACAGGGAGCGACCGACCGTGTCCGGGGCGCGCACCGCACTGTGGGAGGTGGACGTGCGGGACGCCACGTTCCACAACGTCCTCTCGGAATTGCGCAGGGGTCTTTCCGCCGTCGGCCTACCCGAGGCGGTCGGTCGTGCGAGCAAGCAACGACTGTTCCTCGACGAACGGGTATCAACCGACGGAGACCTGCTGCGCAGCGCGCTCATCAATGCGGACCGTCTACCGCCGCGGGAGGCAGCCGTGTCCTTGTGCGGGGTGCTCGGGTTGGTGCGCGGCCTGCCGTTCGCATCCGCCGACTACGCGTGGGCGGATGCCGAAGGGATCACGTCGACCCTCTACTGGTTGGTTACACGGTCGATCGACCGTGTCGTCGAACTCGTCGGAGACGAGGGGGCAATACAACCGTTGCTCGATGCCACCGCTGCCGGTCTGCGTATGGCACCCGGTGACGAGACGCTCACGATGGTCCGACGACGGGTGATGTCAGGTACGAACGTTCGCACCTCTGGTGCGTCGCTGTGACGACGCCGGCACCGGCTTCGCTAGTCCTGGAAGGCGGCCGAGAGTGCATCGGCCAGCGTCGCCGCCCGCACCAGTGACGCACGTCCGACGTCCTCCACCCGCGCATTCGAGGGAAGGATGACCCGGCGGAAGCCCATCCGAACCGCCTCGTTCACGCGTCGCTCCACGTGCGGCACGTGCCGCACCTCACCGCCCAGGCCCACCTCGCCGAGCACGGCCAGGTCGGCCGGTACCGGTTTGTCGAGCGCCGCCGATGCGAGCGCGATGCACACGGCGAGATCGCTGCCGGGGTCGTTCAGGCGGACGCCGCCGACCACCGATACGTACACCTCGAGCGACGAGAAGGCGATTCCCATCCGTCGTTCGAGCACGGCGAGCAGCATCGCCAACCGCGACGACTCGATGCCCTGCGCACTGCGCCGCGGGGTTACGCCGAGGTTCACCTTCGTGGTGAGCGCCTGTACTTCCACGAGCAGCGGACGCTGACCGTCGATGGTCGGCACCACCACCGATCCGGCCACACCGTGCTGCCGGTCGGCGAGCAGCATGTTGCTCGCATCGGGTACGCCGACGAGGCCGTGCTCGGTCATCTCGAACAGGCCCAACTCGTTGGTGGTGCCGAAGCGGTGCTTCACCGCCCGCACCAGGCGGAGTGCGTGCAGCCGGTCGCCCTCGAACGACACCACCGTGTCGACCACGTGCTCGAGCAGTCGCGGGCCGGCGATGTTGCCGTCCTTGGTGACGTGTCCGACGAGGAGGATCGCGATCCCGCGGGCCTTGGCCTCCTGCACGAGGCGGAACGAGCACTCGCGCACCTGCACGACCGATCCGGGGGCGGACTCGATCGACTCGTCGGCGATGGTCTGCACGCTGTCGACCACCACGAGCGTCGGCTTCACCTTGTCGATCGCCCCGACGATGTCGCCGATCGACATCGCCGACACGAGGAACGCATCGTCACCGCCGACTCCCAGCCGGTTGGCCCGTAGGCGTACCTGTTGAGCGCTCTCCTCGGCACTTACGTACAACGCGCGACCCGACCACGCCGCCACGATCTGCAGTAGCAGGGTGGACTTGCCGATACCCGGCTCGCCACTGATCAGCGTGACCGACCCCGGCACGATGCCGCCGTCGAGTACCCGGTCGAACTCGGCGACACCGGTTGGTTGGGCGCTGGCCACGGTGGCATCGAGCCCGCGGAGGGGGAGCGGTTCGCTCGGTGCGTTCAGTGAACGACTGACCGCCACGGTCTTGGACACCGCGGGCGTGTCGTTGCCCACGACGTCCTCGACCATCGTGTTCCATGCGTTACACGAGGTGCACTGCCCGCCCCACTTGGGATGTTGTGCTCCGCAGTCGGAACAGACGTAGATCGTTCGCAGCCTCGGCACGCGCCAACACTACGAGCCGGGTGTCGGGCGACTCCGTCGGTATACCACCGATCCCACGTAGGCGACCGCCGCCACCGCGAGCACGATGATCAGCACGAGCAAACCGTCGGCGGCGATGGATGCAATGAGCGCCGAAAGGTTGCGGTCCTGCGTGCTCGCTGCGAGGGCGACGTTGCTGCCGTCGACCGGTACGGTCCACTCGAATGTGGTGGTGAGCTCGTCCTCGCTCGTGAGCGTCGCCGTGTCCGGCGCGTTCGGTGCGCCAGGGAGTGTCACCCGGAGGGACACCCCGAGCGCGTCGGTGAGTGAAAGACCGCTCGCGGCGAGCGTCTCGGCGAACGGCGGTCCACCGAGGAGGGCGAGCGCCTCGTCGTCGGCGAATCCGGCGAGACCCTGCGGGAGTCCGCCGTTGCCGGAGAACTCGTAGACGGCGCTCGTCAGTCCGCCGTTGCGCACGAGCGCGAGGTCACGGTACGGGCCGTCCGGTCCGGCGAGCCGGGCGAGGAGTGCGGTTCCGTCCGCGGGGGTGGCGAAGTCGTGCATGAGCGTGACCGATAGGCCGCCCGCGGGTGTCGGGTTCTGTACCGACACGTCCCATCCGGCATCGCGAAGGTCGTCGAGGTTGAGCGAGTCCGCCAGTTCCGGCGCCGAGCGTGCGGCATCGGCATCGGCGGTGACGACGACGGAGATTGAACCGTTGCCCGATTCGGAAACCGTGATGCTGGTCGCGATGTCGGCACGACAACCCGACAGCGACGCCACCGCCGCTACGGCACCGAACACGGTGGCGATGAAGCGACGCGAGCCGCCCCGAACGCTCACTCCCCGTTGGCGTTGCCGCCTTCGCCCGCCCCCGCGAGATCGACGCCCACCGGGGGCTTGAAGCCTTCGACGGCCGTGAATGTGATGCGCTGGTCGCCCGGATTCTCGGGGTCGTCCTCCACGCCAACCACGACGATCTCGCCGGCGATGAACTGCTTGTTGAGCAGGCGCTCCGACAGCGGATCCTCGATGAGACGCTGCAGTGCACGGCGTAACGGTCGGGCGCCGAGTTGCGGGTCGTAGCCCTTGCGGGCCAGCAGTTCCCTGGCGGGTTGGGTGAGTTCGAGACCAAGACCGAGACCCTCGAGCTGGCTGACGAGACGCTTGCTCATGAGGTCGACCATCGACATGATCGCCTCCATCGTGTGCTCGTGGAAGACGATGATCTCGTCGATGCGGTTCAGGAACTCCGGTCGGAAGTGCACCTTCAACGCGTCGGTCACCTTGTCGCGCATGCGCGCGTACGACAATGCCTCGTCGTTCTTGCCGAAGCCGACGTTGGCCTTGCGCAGGTCCTGGGTGCCGAGGTTGGAGGTCATGATGATGACCGTGTTGCGGAAGTCGGTGGTGCGACCCTGCGCGTCGGTGAGGCGACCCTCCTCGAGGATCTGCAGCAGCGTGTTGAACACGTCGGCGTGCGCCTTTTCGATCTCGTCGAACAGAACCACGGAGAACGGCTTGCGGCGCACGGCCTCGGTGAGCTGGCCACCCTCGTCGTAACCGACGTATCCCGGGGGTGAGCCGACGAGCCGGCTCACGGTGTGCTTCTCCATGTATTCGCTCATGTCGAGCGAGATCAACGCGTCCTCGTCGCCGAACAGGAACTCGGCGAGGGTCTTGGCCAGCTCGGTCTTGCCGACGCCGGTCGGGCCGAGGAAGATGAACGATCCGCTCGGGCGCTTCGGGTCCTTCAACCCGGCGCGGGTGCGACGGATGCTCTGGCTCACCGCCTTGATGGCGTCCTCCTGGCCGATGATCCGCTTGTGCAGCTCGGCCTCCATGTTGAGGAGTTTCGTGGTCTCTTCTTCGGTGAGTTTGTAGACGGGGATTCCGGTCCACACGCTCAGCACGTCGGCGATTGCCTCCTCGTTCACCTCGTCGTAGAGGTTGATGCCCTGCGCCTTTACGTCGGCTTCCTTCTGTGCCCGCTCCTCGAGCAGCGACCGTTCCTGGTCGCGGAGTCTTCCGGCCTCCTCGAAGCGTTGTTCCTCGACCGCCTTCTTCTTGGCCGTCTGCACGTCCTTGATCTTGTTCTCGATCTCCTTCAGGTCGGGCGGCGTCTTCATCCGCTTGATGCGCAGCCGGCTGCCGGCCTCGTCGATGAGGTCGATCGCTTTGTCGGGCAGGTGGCGGTCGGAGATGTAGCGGTCGGCCATGTTGGCGGCGGCCACGAGTGCCTGGTCGGTGATGGTGACCCGGTGGTGGCTCTCGTACTTGTCGCGGATGCCCTTCAGGATCTCGATGGTGTGGGCGACCGACGGTTCCTCCACCTTCACCGGTTGGAAGCGTCGCTCGAGGGCGGCGTCCTTTTCGAAGTGCTTGCGGTACTCGTCGAGCGTGGTGGCACCGATGGTCTGCAGCTCGCCGCGGGCCAGCATCGGCTTCAGGATCGAGGCGGCATCGATGGCCCCCTCGGCCGCGCCCGCCCCGACGAGGGTGTGAATCTCGTCGATGAAGAGGATGATGTCGCCGCGCGTGCGGATTTCCTTCAGCACCTTCTTCAGGCGCTCCTCGAAATCACCGCGGTAGCGGCTGCCGGCCACGAGTGCGCCGAGGTCGAGGGTGTAGAGCTGCTTGTTGGTGAGCGTCTCGGGTACGTCGTTGGCGACGATGCGCTGGGCGAGTCCCTCGACGATGGCCGTCTTGCCGACGCCGGGTTCGCCGATCAGCACCGGGTTGTTCTTGGTCCGGCGCGAGAGGATCTGCATCACGCGCTCCATCTCGCGCTGGCGACCGATCACGGGGTCGAGCTTCTTGTCGCGGGCGAGCTGCGTCAGGTTGCGACCGAACTGGTCGAGGATCTGGCTGCCACCCTTCTCGCTCGGGGTGTCCTTCGCGCCGACCGGCTCACCCTTGCCCTCGCCGCCCGAACCCTCGTAGCCGCTCAACAACTGGATGACCTGCTGACGCACCCGCGAAAGGTCGGCGCCGAGCTTCACGAGCACCTGTGCCGCGACACCCTCACCCTCGCGGATGAGTCCGAGCAGGATGTGCTCGGTGCCGATGTAGTTGTGGCCGAGCTGCAGCGCCTCGCGCAGCGAGAGCTCGAGCACCTTCTTTGCCCGCGGGGTGAAGGGAATGTGACCCGACGGCGACGACCCGCCCTGGCCGATGATCTCCTCGACCTGGGCACGAACCGCCTCGAGGGAGATGTTCAACGACTCGAGGGCCTTTGCCGCAACACCTTCGCCCTCGTGGATGAGCCCCAGGAGGATGTGCTCGGTGCCGATGTAGGAATGGTTGAGCAACCGCGCTTCTTCCTGCGCCAGGACGACGACTCGCCTGGCCCTGTCGGTGAAACGTTCGAACACTGCCCGTACCGCCTTGTTTGGTGACCACGACTTGCGTCGTGCCTCAGAGTGTACCCACGGGGTTCTCCGACCCGGGAAGACGAGCCCGAGAACTCCGTCGTAGATGTAACACGCACGAAACGGTGGGGCGTGTGACGTGTTTCGGTACGGACCTCACGCAGAACCGTGTCTTGATGCGGTCCTTCAACGACCAATCCGCATAGCCTGACGACGTGAACGTTGCCTCACCGCTCCTGGAATTGCCGCTCATGAACGGCGACCGCGAGCGTGTCGAGGAGGCGTTGCTCGCCGCGGTGCACACGCCCGATGCCTACCTCACCGAGATCGCCTCGCATCTCATCGTTGCCGGCGGCAAGCGCCTCCGCCCGGTGTTCGCCGTCGCGGCTGCACAGGTCGGCTCGGATCTACGGGTTGCCGACGACGTCATCCAGGGTGCGATCGCCTGCGAGCTCGTCCACCTCGGTTCGCTGTACCACGACGACGTGATGGACGAGAGCAGCACGCGCCGCGGCGTCGAGACGGTCAACGCCAAGTGGGGCAACCTGCAGGCGATCGTCGCCGGTGACTTCCTCCTCGCACGGGCATCGGAGATCGCGGCCTCGCTCGGCAACGAGGTGGCGGGACTGCTCGCCCGCACGATCGGACGTCTGTGCGAGGGTCAGGTCGAGGAACTGCGCCACACCTACGACCGCGGTCGCACGATCCCGTCGTACCTCATGAGCATCCAGGGCAAGACCGCCTCGCTGTTCGCGACGTCCGCACGGATCGGCTCGCTGGTCGCCGGTCATGATCGCAACGTCACCGAAGTGGTCACCAACGTCGCCGATGCCTACGGGATGGTCTTCCAGATCATCGACGACGTGCTCGACATCGTGGCCACCGACGAACAGCTCGGCAAGCCGGCCGGCCACGACCTCGAGGAGGGCGTCTACACGTTGCCGGTACTGCTCACGCTGGCGCACGACTCGGCCGAGTCGCGCGAGTTGTACGACCTGTTGGGCTCGCCACTCACCGCCAAGGAGCGCACCAAGGCCCTGAAGATCGTGCGCAACGGTCCCGGTCTCGCCGGTGCACTGGACTCGGCCCGCAACTATGCGGCGATCGCCGAGGCGGAGTGCGCCAAGCTTCCCGCCGGTATCGCCGCAGATGCACTGCGTCGCGCACCGCGCGCCCTGCTCGACGCGATCGTCGACCTACCGACCGCCTGACCCGCGTCGACTAGGCCTCGAGTACCGCCCGTGCGGCGCTGAGTCCGGAGATTGCGGCACCCTCCACCCGCGGTCCGGCGAACGCGTCACCAGCGAGCGTGATGCCCTGCGACGACCAGCACGCCTCGTGCCAGACGGAGCGAGGTGTCGCCATCCGCCAGCGCTTCGGCTGGTGTTCCAGCACCCTCGCCGCACCGATCCACGTGCGCGCCAGTTCCATCACGCGGTCGTGGGTTGCGGCTGCGTCCTCCCACCAGTGCGCCTCGCTGAACGCGGGGTTGCAGTGGAAGGTGAGCGCACCGACGGGACTCACACCCTTGCGATGGTTGTCGGCGATGAACGAGAACGTGGCGTCCGGATCCTGGATTCCGCCCGGCTCGGGAACCTTGGTGTCGCCATCCACCACCACCAGCGCGGCGATGGTCTTGTCGTACTCGATCGTGCGGATCGCGTCGGGAACCTCGAGGTCGGTGTTGACGACGAGCGACATGGACTGCGGAACCGGGCACGTTACGACGACCCGGTCCCCGTCGTGGAACGTTCCGTCGTCGAGCCGAACGCGCCAGCCCGTGTCGCACCGCTCGATCTCGAATGCCATGCTCGAGTACCGCACGTCCAGGCCGACGGCGAGGTGTTTGGTGATCGATGTCATGCCGTTCGTTCCGCAGTAACGCGGATGACCGTCACCGGGTCCGAAACCGCGACACCACTCGCGGGCGACGTCGTCGCGCAGCCATCCGTCGACGATCCGGGCGAACCGGTCGTCACGGACGGTGAAGAACTGTGCGCCGTGGTCGACGACGGCGGAACCGATGCGTCGTGTGGCGCAACGTCCGCCGTTCGAGCGGGCCTTGTCGAGCACGACCACCTCGTGTCCCGAACCGACGATCGACCGTGCCGCAACCAGGCCGGCCATCCCGGCCCCGACGACGACGACCTTCATCGTGGATCAGGCGACGCGATCGGCGGTTCGCAGCGCACGCTCGGCACGGTCGATGAAGTCGATGACCACCCGGTTGAAGGTGGATGCATGCTCGATCATGAGACCATGGGCGGCACCGGAGATGACGACGAGTTCCGACTGGGGAATCCGTTCGGCGATCTCCTCACTGTCGGCACGGGGGGTGAGGATGTCCTGGTTGCCCACCACCACCAGCGTCGGTGCGGTGATCCGGCCGAGTTCTGCCACCATCGAATCGTCGGTGTCGAGGATCGCCCCGACCTGGGCACTGAAGCCGCGCGAGGGCCGGAACGATGCGAGCGGTCCGAGCCAGCCGATCGCCGGGGCGAGACGCCTGAACGAGCGCGGCCCGACCAACCAGCGCGCCGACTCGTCGGCCCACTGGCGCACTCCACGGACGTTCGCCGTATCCGACCAGTGACGGAGCAGTTCCGAGCGCCACGGCAGGTTCCGGCATGCGGTGCAGGCGAGCGTGAGCGAGCGGACACGCTCGGGATGCTTCACCCCGAGGATCTGTGCGATCGCACCACCCATCGACGCCCCCACGATGTGGGCGTCGCGCACACCGTGGAAGTCGAGCACCGCGGCTGCATCGTCTGCCATGTCCTCGAGCGTGAACGGACGGTCGGGAATCGAGCTGCGTCCGGCCGCGCGGTTGTCCATCGCAATCGTGCGGAACTTGGTGGCCATCGCCACGCGCTGCAGCATCCAGCCGTTCTTGTTCATTCCCAGTCCCTGGATGAGCAGCACTGGTGGGCCGCCCGTCGGACCGGTGACCTGCGAGTGGATCCGCGTTCCGTCGGGTCGCGCGATCCAGGGCATCAGGCGACCTTCTCCGCCGGTCGGTTGGGGGCGATGCGAACCACCGACGGCCACGAGTAGAGCCGGGTGATCACCTCGCTCGTCGTGTGCGCGGGTCGGTAATCGAGGTCGCGACGGATCGAGGATGCGAGGCGTCCGTGCTGGAGCAGCTCGCGGACGTGGTCGGGCAACGGGGCGCCGGCGAGCGTGGTGAGCGACGACACGAGCGACCAGGTGTGCGGAATCACCGGCGCGACGAGGCGCCGGCCCCGGCGCAGGACCGTTGCGGTGTCGACGGCACCCTCGGCCACCACGTTCACCGCCTCGTGCCGGCCGTGCGTCGCCGCGTACGCAACCGCCCGCGCGGCGTCGTCGTCGGCAACGACCTGGAACCGTGCCCGCGACAGCGGGTCGAACGGCACGACGGGCAGTCGCAGCAATCTGCCGAGCGGGCTCGGAACGTGCGCGCCGATGACCGGTGCCAGTCGCAGGCAGGTGACGGTGGCTCCTGCAGGGGCCGCCCGCGCCACCATCTCCTCGAGCGACGCCAGCATGTGTCCGTAGGTCGACGTGGGCGACACCGGTGCGGTCTCGTCCGGCGCGCCCTTCAGCGCTCCGTAGACCTCGAGTCCCGACCGCAGGACCACCCGCGACAAGCCGGGGAGCTTCGCCAGTACGTCGCAGAGTGCCCGGGCGTAGGCAGCCGTGGCGGTCCGGGCCTCGTCGGTACCGAGGCGGGCGTGGGGTTCCCACACACCCAGGTGCACGATGACATCGGGTCGGTGGGCGAGCACCCTGCGCCCGAATTCGGCGGCCTCGTCGTGTTCGATGCGTACGAAGGTGGTCCGCCGCAGGCGTCGCCGGGGCGGGTGGACGTCGATGCCGAGGATTTCGCCGAACCGCTCGTTGCGTTCGAGCATCGCCGTCGAGAGCGAACCCAGTTCGCTGCCGACCCCCACCACGAGGAGCCGTTGTTCTCCCACGGGACCCAGATTACCCAGGCGAGCACGGGGCCCGGAGGGTCAGTTGTCGCGGAGTTCGTGCGCGCGGAAGATCAGCGATCGCGCCGACGGCTCGAGTGCACGGTTCGCCAGTCGCTCGATGAGCGTGACCGCTTCCGTGGCTTCGGTGACGACGCCCAACCATCGCAGGTAGGCGCCCATCACGCTGACGAGCTGGTCGTTGACGTCCTCGGCGTGCACGACCGTGCGGTTGCCCGCGGCGAGCAGGCGGTTCAATTCGGCGAAGAAGCCGCGGCACCACTGGTCGATGTCGGTACCCGCGAGGATGGGAACGTGCCGGTACGGCACCCCGATCTCCTCGTAGGTCTGCAGGTTGTGCGGCGCCCCGCTCACGTTGACGATGCAGTGGAAGTCGTTCTCGCGCAACCAGATCACTTCTTCCTGGCGCCGCACCTTCCGGTGGTTCGCTCCGAACCCACCGGGACGTTCGCAGATCGCCAACTTGTCCTTGATGATCCAGGTCAGGTCGCGGGGCTGGATTCCGAGCGCCCACTTGCCGCGCAGCTTCTGAGACATCGGCTGACGATGTTACATCACCAGACGGTGTGCAATCCGAGTCGCTGCCGACTCCGACGCACCTCGCGCCCGCCACCAACGTCGCAGGCCCGTGCGTTCCCGCGTGCAACGCCGAGCACGCGCTCCACGGTGGCTGCATCGGGCGGCGTGGGATCGGCGAGCCATTGGCGTACGGCGCGACGTGCGAGCGCTGCCGGCGCCGCGGACAGCGCCCGGGCATCGGTGACGTCGACCATTGCGGCGAGCTCCTCGAGGAGGTCGTCGTCGTCACGGAGCAAACCGGCCTGTCGGGTGAGCACGTCGACGATGTCGCGTCGCGAGAGGTCGACGAGGAGCGGCATCAACTCCTTGCGGATCCGGACTCGTTGGAACCTGTCGTGCTCGTTCATCGGATCATGGAGAGGTTGTACCCCCAGCTCGCGGCACAACGAGTGCGTCTCGTCGCGACGCAGGCCGATCAGCGGTCGCTGGTCCGTCCTCATGCCGGCGAGACCGGCGGTTCCCGATCCGCGCAGGAGGTTGATGAGGATCGTCTCCGCCTGGTCGTCGGCGGTGTGTCCCGTCAGCACGCCGTGGGGCAGCACGGAGTAGCGCGCCTCGCGGGCCCGCGCCTCGACGTTCGAACCATCGGGGACGTCGACGGTACGCAGCTCGGCTGGGACACCGAGTTCGTCGGCGATCGCCTTGACGTGTCGGAACTCCGTCGAAGAATCCGGTCGTAATCCGTGGTCGACGTGCCACACCGTGAGCGGCAGTTCGGTGCGACGGGCGAGGAGCATCAGGGCCAGCGAGTCCGCTCCACCGGACACCGCGCAGTGCAGGTGACGGTCGCCGGGGAAACTACAGCGGGACAGTAGTCCGGTAGCCGACGGGGATCGGAAGAGTTCGTCGAGAAGGGCGCTCATCGCCCCTCGATGTCTACTCGGCGTCGTGCTGTGCGCGACGCTGGGCCCGCGACGGATGCTTCTGTGCCTCGACCTTGCCGAGGTACCCGACGACGAGCGATGCAACCGCGCCGATGCCGGCGATCAACAAACCTGCGCCGAGCCACCAATGCCAGGGAACTGCCGCGAACATTCGTACCCATGCTACTTCGGTAGCGTGACCGCATGCGAAAAATCACTGCAATCGGAGTCGTCGTCGCGGGTGCACTCGTGCTCGGAGCATGCGGGGAAACCGTCAACATCGGGGAGAACGGTGTCTCCCAGGGCCTTACGGTGCAGGCGACCGGAACCGCCGACATCGTGCCCGATGCGGTCCGGGTGTCGCTCGGTGTCAGCGTCCTTGCGGACACCAACGAGAACGCCCTCGCCGAGGCATCGAACGTTGCCGACATCGTCCGTACGACGCTCACCGATTCAGGAATCGAGACCGCCGACATCGCAACCCAGTCCCTCACGGTGAATCCCGAGTACACCTACACCGAGGCCGAGGGTCAGCAGCTCGTCGGCTACCGGGCGTCGCAGTACTTCGACGTGCTCATCCGCGACGCAGCGAACGCGGGCTCCGTGATCGACGCGGTGGTGTCGCGCGGTGGCCCCAACGTGTCGGTCAACTCGACGACACCCGTGGTGGACGATGCCTCCGACGGAGCGGTTGCCGCCCGCGAGGACGCGGTGGCCAAGGCCCGCAGCAAGGCCGAGGCCTACGCGAAACTGCTCGGCGTGGAGCTTGGTGATGTCGTGTACCTGACGGAGATGTCCGCGCCGGTCAACGTGATGGCCGGGGCGAGGGCCGACATGGCGGTCGAGAACGCCGCAACGGTCATCGACCTCGGAACCCAGGAAGTCAGCGTCACCATCGAGGTGCGCTGGGAAATCGACTGACGCGGAGCCCGAGGCGGGAATCGAACCCGCGACCTACGCATTACGAGTGCGTTGCTCTACCACTGAGCCACTCGGGCGCGACTCATCACGCTACCGCTTGACGGTGACCGCACGCTGCCCGTGGCGAACCGGCTCGGGGTTCGTCGGGCGGCTCAGGCTTCGATGAGATCCCGACGTCCCGCGATCATCTGCAGGGAGGGGCACTTTGCGAACAGTGCATGCAACAACAGCGTCTCGTTCACGTTGAAGGACAGGGCGGCGATGGCGTCGTGGACGTCATGGATTGCCCGCGCATAGATCGCAGGGTCCACCCCGTCTTGCAGGCTGACGATCACCTTGTGGTATTCCGCCGCCACGAGCGACAGCCCTTCCCGTAGTTCGTCGGTCTTGAACTTGCGCAGTTGGCGTTTGTGCATGTCGGCGATGGCCCGACGACCGCTACCGCGCTCACCGATCAGCTTGACGCGGGCCTCGAGGGTCTCGAGGTCTGACTCCTGGCGCGCGAGCAGCGGCTCGGCGGCCCGTTCGATCAGTGCGTTCACCGACTCGACCGTCCGTGCGACCGCGGCACCGCTGCCGTCCAACTGGTAGGGAACCGCCGCGAACGCCGCCTGCCGTTGCGCGAGCGCCTCGTCGGTCGCCAGGATCCGTGCCCGGTCGAGGCTTCCACCGGCCGAGCGTGCTGCACGTTCGGCGACCTCACCCGCCACTCCCTCCGATCGAAGCCGGTCGGCGATCAACGACCGGTCGAGGGCCGGGAAGCTGACGATCACGCAACGCGAGGCGATGGTTTCCATCGCCGGGAGGAGCTGCTCGGCGAGGAGGATGAACACCAGCCGGTCGTTGGGCTCTTCGAACGTCTTCAGGAGTCGTGCCGCGGTCTGGTCGCGCATGAGGTGGACCTCGTGGACGATCACGACCCGGATCGGCGACTCCGTCGGGGTGAGTACCGCTGCCTGAACGATCGCCTGAGCCTCTTCGCTGTCGATCGCCGCACCTTCGCGGACGATCTCGGTGACGTCACTGAAGCCGCCGCGCATCACGAGTTCCGCGACCCTCCCATCGGCGCCGTCGCTCCCGGTGACGAGACGCGCGGCGAACGCACGTGCCGCGGTCTCCTTGCCGGCACCCTCGGGACCTACGAAGAGGTAAGCGTGGGTCGGTCGTGCCGCCAGTGCCTGCAGTCGGGTGACGGCCGCCGCCTGACCGACCACCGATTCCCAGACGCTGCTCACAGCCCGAGCCGCTCCCTGACCCCGTGCCGGATGGCGAGTTCCAACTCGTCCTTCGGCGGCATGCCGTCGACCACCAGCCAGCGGTCCGGCTCGGCGGCGGCCAGGGCGTCGAAGCCCTCGATGACGCGATGGAAGAACCCGTCGTCCTCCCGTTCGAACCGGTCGGTCTCCCGCTTCGCCAGTCGTTTCCGCACCACGTCGATGTCGATACGTATGTATACGACGAGGTCGGGCCACCGCGAGCCGATGGCGAACTCGTTGAACGCACGGAGAATGCCGAGGTCGAGTCCCCGGCCGTAGCCCTGGTAGGCGAGCGAGGAGTACACGCTGCGGTCGCTCACGACGTGGCGGCCGGATTCGAGCGCCGGGAGAACGACCTCGCGCAGGTGCTGGGCACGATCGGCGGCCATCATGAGCGCCTCTGCCCGTGGCGAGAGGTGGGTGTTGGCGGGATCGGCCATCATCGCCCGCAGGGTGGCACCGATCGGGGTGCCGCCGGGCTCGCGCGTGACGACGGCACCGAGATGCTCGGCGAGTCGGGTGACGTGGGTGGATTTACCGCAACCCTCGACCCCCTCGAAGGCGACGTACCCGGCCGGCATCGCTCACACGCTAGGGCGCGCGTCTCCGATGCTCACTTCTTCTGCGACACCTTGCGGCGGCTCGGTGCCTTCTTCTTCACCACCGTCTTCTTCGTCGCCGCCTTCTTCTTGGGTGCGGTGTCCGCATCATCGGACTCGACCGGCGCAACGACATCGGTCGACTTCTTCGCGGTCGCCTTCTTCGCTGCCCGCTTCTGCTTGGGAGCGGGTGGATTCGCGCGTCGTGCCGCGAGCAGTTCGAACGCCCGCTCCGGGCTCATGTGCTCGAGACGGTCGCCGCGCGTGAGACTGGCGTTCGTCTCGCCGTCGGTCACGTAGGTGCCGAACTTGCCGTCCTTGGCGATGACGGGTCGGTTCGAGATCGGGTCGGTGCCGAACTCCCGGAGCGGCGGTTTCGCCGGTCCACGCCGGCCGAACTTGCGGGGCTGGGCGAGCAATGCGAGTGCCTGCTCGAGGGTGATCGAGAAGATCTCGTCGTGCGTGGCGAGGGAACGGCTCTCTTTTGCCTTCGTGATGTACGGCCCGTAGCGGCCGTTCTGTGCCGTGATGTCGACGCCGTCGGCTGGGTCGGCACCGATCACGCGGGGCAACGACAGGAGCTTCGTTGCAACCTCGAGCGTGACGTCGACCGCCTTCATGTCGGGGAAGAGCGAGGCGGTCTTCGGTGGCGGTGCATCCTTGTCGTCGCTGCGGTCCCCGAGCTGTACGTACGGTCCGTAGCGGCCCGACTTCACGTAGACGGGAAGCCCGTCGTGGGTGCCGATCGGCTCGTCGTTGCTCGGTGCATCGAGGAGCTCGACCGCCTTGTCGACGGTGAGGTCCTCGGGGGTGAGGTCCTCCGGAACGCCCGCGGTGCGCTCGCCGCTGCGCACGTAGGGGCCGTACTTGCCGGGACGAACCTCGATCATCTCACCGGTTGAGGGATTGCGTCCGACGATGAATCCGTTGATCTCACGAGCATCGATGGAGTCCTTGGCCGCCTCGGTGACCGGGAAGATGCCGGGCTGATCCTTGCCGTTCCCGAAGTAGAACTCCTTCAGCCACTTGGCACGGTTGCGTTCGCCGCGTGCGATCTCGTCGAGTTCCTCCTCGACGTTCGCCGTGAACCTGTCGTCGACGATGCTCGAGAAGTGCTGGGTAAGCAGGCGCACGACGGCGAACGCCGTCCAACTCGGCACGAGGGCCTGTCCCTTCTTCCAGACGTACCCGCGATCGACGATCACCTTCAGGATGCTGGCATACGTCGACGGACGCCCGATCCCCAGTTCCTCGAGCTTCTTCACGAGGGTTGGCTCGGTGTAGCGGGGTGGCGGGTTGGTGGCATGGCCGACGGCGGTGAGGTCGCTGACCGACACGCTGTCGCCGACCTTGAGTGCCGGGAGGATCGCCTCGGTGTCGTCGTCGCCGCGGTCCTCCTCGAGTTCCTCGTAGACGGCGCGGTACCCGGGGAACGTGATGGTGGTGCCGCTCGCACTGAACTCGCAGTCGGCGGTATCGCTCGTACGGGCGTTCGCGCCGAGCCGCACGATGAGGGTGGTGCCGGCGGCGTCGCCCATCTGCGAGCCGAGCGTTCGCTGCCAGATCAGCCGGTAGAGGTTGAGCTCGACCGGGTTCAGCTCGCTACGAAGCGTGTCGGGTGAGCGCAGGGGCAAGGTCGGTCGGATCGCCTCGTGCGCCTCCTGGGCGTTCTTCACCTTCGACTTGTACGTTCGGGGCTCCGCGGGGACGTACTCCTTGCCGTAGGTGCCCTCGATCTCGGTTCGCGTGGCCTTGATCGCATCGTCGCTCAGCCCGACGTTGTCGGTTCGCATGTAGGTGATGTAGCCGGATTCGTAGAGACCCTGGGCGATGCGCATCACCTCGCCCGCACTGAGTCGGAGCTTGTTGCCGGCCTCCTGCTGCAGCGAACTCGTGATGAACGGTGCCTTCGGTGACTTCCGGTACGGCTTCTCGTCGATCGAGCGCACGGCGAGGTCGCTGCCGGTCAGGGCGGCGGTGAGTTCCTCGGCCCGCTCCTTGGTGACCACCGCGACGCCGTCGCGCGCCACACCCTTGTTGTCGAAGTCGCGCCCGGTGGCGACCCGCATCCCGTTGAGGGTGGCGAGCACGGCCTTGAACGACGGGGCGGTCGCGGTGACCGCGGCCAAGTCCCAATAGTCGGCGACCACGAAGTTCATGCGCTCCTGCTCGCGCTCGACCACGAGGCGGATTGCGGGGCTCTGCACCCTGCCCGCGGACAGACCGCGGTTGACCTTGCGCCACAGCACCGGGGAGAGCGTGTATCCGAAGAGCCGGTCGAGAACCCGCCTCGCCTCGGCTGCGTCGACGAGTTCCTTGTCGATTTCCCGGGTGTTGCGGACCGCCTCGTCGATGGCCGTGCGGGTGATCTCGTGGAACACCATCCGCTTCACCGGGACCTTTGGCTTCAGGTACTCCACCAGGTGGTAGGAAATCGCCTCGCCCTCGCGGTCCTCGTCGGTCGCGAGGTACAGCTCGCTGGCCGTCTTCAGCTTCGCCTTCAGTTCGCGGATGACCTTGGCGCCGCGCTCGGTGACCTCGTAGTTGGGCACGAAGTCGTTCTCGACGTCGACCTGCAATCCGGACTTCGGGAGATCGGCGACGTGTCCGACCGATGCCTCGACCACGAAATCGTCGCCGAGCAACTTGGCGATTGTCTTCGCCTTGGCCGGCGATTCAACGATGACGAGTGGTCGTGACATGCAGTGGTATTCCGTAGTAAGGCATCCGAGTCGCGCAGTCAAGCACCCGAACGGGTGAATCGCAACTCAGTAGCGTCAAAGTCATAGTGCGCAACGCTTTGGTGGAACTCGGGTTCGACGAGTACACCCGACGAGAATTCGGAAAACTGGCCGGAACGACGCCGGAGCAGCGGATCGGCCGCGTGAGCCGGATAGATCGTGGATGGAGTACCTACCGGTGCTCGACCGTCGCGACGATGGACGACGGCGCACCGCTCCTCGAGTGCCGGGTCCGCAACCTGGCCAACGACGTCGCGGTGGGAGATTGGATCGTCGTCTCCGCCGACGGCGAGAGGATCGTGTCGGTACTGCCGCGACGTTCGCGCCTTGTGCGCAGGTCGTCGTCGGAGGACGCTCCCGCGGAGGCGCAGGTGATCGCCGCGAACGTCGACGTCATCCTCCTCGTGCACGCGCTGGACGGTGAGTTGAACCAACGACGGCTGGAGCGCGAGCTCGTGCTGGCGTTCGACTCCGGGGCACGGCCGGTGGTCCTGCTCACCAAGAGCGACACGGTCGGCGAGGCGGAGATCGGTGCGGCGAGGGCGATGGTGGAGGTGTCGTCGCCGGGAGTGACGGTGCACGTGGTGAGCAGCGTGACCGGCGACGGACTGGCGGACCTACGACGCGACGTACGCAACGGCACGACCGCGGTGGTGCTCGGTGCCAGCGGCGCCGGAAAATCGACCCTCATCAACGCCCTGACGGGCACCGACTCGCAGGAGACCGGCGAGGTTCGCACCGGCGACAAGCGCGGGCGACACACCACGACGGCCGTGGACCTCGTTGCGCTCCCCGACCACGGATGGCTGATCGACACCCCCGGCGTGCGAACCGTCGGTCTCTGGACGAGCGGGCACGGTATCGAGCGGGCGTTCGCCGACATCTTCCGACTCGCCGACGATTGCCGCTTCCGGGATTGCAAGCACGAGCAGGAACCGGCGTGCGCGGTGCTGTCCGCCATCGCCGCAGGATCCCTCGATGCCCGCCGCCTCGAGGCGATGCGCCGGCTCGTCGCCGAGGAAGCCGCCCTGGAACGCGAACAGCTCCGCGCTCAGAAGCGCAGGTAGAACGTCGCCCCGCCACCCGGGGTGTCCGCGACGGTGATGGTGGCCGCGTGATCGTCGGCGAATTGCCGTGCAATCGCAAGTCCGAGTCCCGAACCGGGAAGCGCCCGGGTCGCCTCGGACCGGTAGAAGCGGGTGAAGATCCTCGTCTTCTCGTCGTCGGGGATGCCGGGTCCGTGATCGATCACCGAGATCGTCGAACCGTCGACCACCACCTCGATCGGGTCCCCGTCCGTCGTGAACTTGACCGCATTGTCGATGAGATTGCCGAGCGCCCGTTCGAATTGGGAGAGGCGCACGGGCACGATTCGCCGTTTCCCGTCGTCGGCCCCCGACCGGAACGTGATCGACCGACCGGATCGCCGTCGTATCCGCTCGACCACCACCTGGGTGGCTTCGACGAGATCGGTCTGGACCGGATCCTCCGTACGACGTTGATCGACCGCGAGCGTCGCCAGTTCGGCACTGATTGCCGTCAGGGCATCCACCTCGGATCGGATGTCCCGGAGGATCCTCTCCCGCTCGGTTCGGTCGAGTTCGCTGCGTTCGAGGAGCTCGGTGTTCACACGCAACGACGTCACGGGCGTGCGCAGTTCGTGGCTGGCGTCCTGGACGAACTGGCGCTCCCGATCGAACGCCTCACGGATCCGACCGAGCATCGTGTTGAGGCTCCTCGCCAACGAACGAACCTCCGTGGCGCCCGACTCGTCGATCGTGACGTCCAGCGAACCCGTGGTGGCGACGTCGTCGGCGGTACTCGACAGTCGCCGGATCGGTGCGGTGACGATTCGCGCGATCCACCAACCGACCAGGGTTGCGACCGCGACCAGGAGGAGTCCGACCCCGAGCAACCACGTCCTGATTCGTGCCAGGGACTCGGCGATCTCATCGATATTCCTACCCAACTGCAGTGCTCCGCCACCCCGGATGGGTACGACGTACATCCGGTAGTCGGACCCGACGAGCTCGATGTCGCGGAACCGTGGCGGGCCGCCGTTGGCGGCCGCGAGATCTGGGTCGCCGACGGGGAGGTCGTGCTCGCCGATCGTGAACACCACGCCTCCGTCGGTGTCGACGACCTGACTGATCACGTCGAACCTCGTATCGAACAGCGCGTCCCCGAGCGGATTTCGGAACCTCCTGCCCCCGAACGGCGCACCTCTCGGTGCTTCCAGGCGTTCGGATACGGACGAGACACGATCCCTGAGGAAGGAGTCAACCTGCGAGTGGAGGTTGGTGTCAACGACGCGATAGATCGCGAGTGAGGTGAGGGAGACGAGGACGAGGGTGAAGATGCCGAGGAGCAGGGCCAACCGGGTCCGGAAGGTCACGTGGACTCCAGGCAGTATCCGACTCCGCGAACGGTTCGGATGGGGTCCCGCTCGCCGGGGGCGTTGAGCTTGCGCCTGAGGTACCCGACGTAGACGTCCAACGACTTGGAGCTCGTCTCGAAGTTGTAGCCCCAAACGTGCTCGTAGATGTAGTCACGGGAGACCACGATGTCCGACTGTTCTGCGAGGAGTTCGAGGAGGTTGAACTCCGTCCTCGTGAGCTCGATGGTTCGCCGGTCGCGCATCACCCTGCGCGCCTCCCGGTCGATGGTCAGGGGACCGACCACCAGGACCGAGTCGGTAACGGGAACCGACGGTCGTCGCAGGAGTGCCCGAACGCGCGCGGAGAGCTCCTTCGACGCGAACGGTTTGGTGAGGTAGTCGTCGGCTCCCGCGTCGAGTCCCTCCACCCTGTCGTTCACCTCCACTCGGGCCGTGAGAAGGAGGATCGGCACTCGGTTGCCCCGTAGTCGTACCTCGCGGCACACCGAGATTCCGTCCATGTTCGGCATCATGACGTCCATCACCACGGCATCGGGTGTGCCGCCGAGGATCAGCCCGAGACCGGAACGCCCGTCATTCGCCGTCGGCACCCGGTAGCCGTCCAACTCCAACACCCGCTTCACCGCGGTCAGCACGTGCGGATCATCCTCCACTACCAGCACCCTCGCCCCGTGCGGTTTCACCCGAAGAACCGTACCGTCCGGTCGTTCGGTGTCGGTTCGAATCGGCGGCACGGAACGACTTCTTGGGAGATTCTTCGACGGGGTGCGGGCGTTCCTCACCCTCCTCTTACCTTCGTCCTCCACACTGTGTCGGTACCGCCGGTGCGGCGGACGAATCACGATGGGAGAAACCATGTTCAGCAAGAAGGCAAGGATCATCGCAGGCACCACGGTGCTCACCGTGCTGGCCGTCGCGTTCACCGGTGTGGCGTCGGCCAGGATCGGCGAGTCCCGACTCACCCCGCGCACGGGGAGTTTCGTCTCGAACCGTCCGATGCACGACGGGGATGGTCCGCGCGATCATCGGGAGCCACCACATCTCGATGCCGTGACCGGCGCGTTGGGCCTGAGCGCCGACGAATTGCAGGCCCGTCTCGGGGCCGGTTCGTCGCTCGCCGATATCGCCGCGGCGGAGGGTGTCGACGTCCGGAAGGTTGTCGATGCGATCGTCGCCGACGAGAAGGCGGAGCTCGCGCAGCGCGTCGATGACGGGAAGCTCACGCAGGCCGAGGCCGATGCGATGCTCGCGCGGGTCGTGGAGCACGCGACGGCCATCGTCAACGGTGAGCACCTTCGGCGCGGATTCCGTGACGGGCACGGCCCACGGGGGCGGATGAAGCGCCACCTCGACGTTGCCGCGTCGGCTCTCGGGGTGACGCCGGAGGAATTGAAGCGGTCGCTCGAGGACGGTTCGTCGCTCGCCGATGTCGCAACGACGGAAGGTGTCGACGTCCGGGAGGTCGTCGATGCGATCGTCGCCGACGAGAAAGCGGAGATCGCGCAGCGCGTCGATGACGGGAAGCTCACGCAGGCCGAGGCCGATGCGATGCTCTCGCGGATCGTGGCGCACGCGACGGCCATCGTGAACGGTGAGCACCCCGGTCGTGCGGACCGGCACGGTCACCGTCGGGGCGACGGCCCTACAGGCGACCGGTATTCAGACGCGTGAGCACCTCGCGGGCGCGGCTACGCACCGCCTCCGCATCACCGAGCTTCTGCGCGGCCCGCACCTGCGTCGCCATTCGCGGGTTCTTCACGAACCGTTCGGCGTGGCGGAGCATGAAGTCCCAGTACAGCGTGGTGAACGGGCAGGCGTCGTCGCCGACACGTTTCGTACGGTCGAAGGAACACCCCCCGCAGTAGTCGCTCATCCGGTCGATGTACGCGCCACCGGCGGCGTACGGCTTCGACGCCATCATCCCGCCGTCGGCATGCAGCGACATGCCGATCACGTTGGGGACCATCACCCACTCGGCCGAGTCGACGAACGAGTCCCACATCCAGCGGGTGAACTGCTGCGGGTCGACGCCGGCGGTCAGCGCGAGGTTCCCGAGCACCATGAGCCGCGGGATGTGGTGCACCCAGCCGCGCGCGCGGAGGTCGCCGAGGATCATCGAGACGCAGCGCATCGAGGTCGTTGCCGCACCGGTGAACACGGGTGGCAGGTCCATATCGGCACCGAGTGAGTTCATCGACGCATAGTCCGGCATCCAGCGCCAGTAGAGGTTCCACACGTACTCGCGCCAGCCGATCACCTGCCGGATGAAGCCCTCCGCGGAGTTGATCGGCACACGACCGGCGCGGTACTCCGACTCGACCCTGTCGCACACCTCGCGGGGCAGGAGCAATCCGAGGTTGAGGTACGGGGAGAGCACCGAGTGGGCGAGGTGCCAGTTGTCGGCGAGCATCGCATCCTCGTGCGGGCCGAACATCGGCAGCACCTTCGACACGAAGAACTCGAGTCGTTCCAGTGCCCCGGCCCGCGTGGTCGCCCACACGTCGACGGGTACCGGCCAACGGTCGTGTCCGTCCTTGGGCGGTCGCTCGCGGTTCTGCTCGTCGAAGTTCCATCCGCCACCAGCGGGCTGGTCGCCATCCATCAGGTATCCGAGCCGGCGGCGCTGCCAGCGGTAGAAGTCCTCCATCCTGAACGACGTTCGCGACCCCGCCCAGGCCCCGAAATCGTCGGGATGGCAGAGGAACTGGTCGCTGCGAATCGTGGTGCAACCGAGGTCTGCGACGAGCCGTCGTGCCGTGACGGAGTTCGGCTCGGTAACGACAACCCGATCGGGCGCGAACTCCGCACTGTGGGCTTCAATCCCTGCCCGCATCGTCGGTGCCTCGCGGTGGTCGACGGCGAAACCCTCGGCGCGAAGTTCGTCGGCGAACGACCGCATCGCCCGCGTGATGAGCGAGAGCCGGGCCGGATGCCAGGGTCGTGAAGCAACCTTGTCCGCCGCGGTGATGAGGAGTACCCGGTGCGTCCCGGGTGCGGCCCCCGCGAGCGCGCCGATCGAACGGTTCAGTTGATCGCCCAACACCCACACGGTCTCGCGTGGTGCCACGGCGCCGACGCTACCGCTCGTCGATCGCGTACTCGGTGGCGAACGCCGCCTCGCCGACCACGTTCGACACCCGACCGAACCAACGCACGATGCCGACGACGCTCGACGTACGAGGCTCCACCCGTACCCGCACCGTGATGATGCCGTTGCCGATCGCCGACTCGAACGACGTCACCCGCGCGGTGGACGAACCGACGACATCGGCGACGATTGCACGGGCTTCGTCGGCGGTGGTTGCCGTGCTGGCGACCCGTGCGGCATCGCGGGCGACGGCATCCGCGTGCAGCTGATCAGCGGCAAGCACCGCGACGTCGAGCATCGTGACGAGGAGCAGCACGATCACCGGGAGCACGAGTGCGAACTCGACCGTCGACTGGCCGTCGTCGGACCTGGTTGGTCGCGTCACTCCCCGGTGGTCTCGGAACGGGTGAGCACGTTCGAGAGGACGTTCTCGAACAGTTCACCGATGCGCCCGGCTCCGCCGCCGTCGGTCGCCCACGCCACCACCAACAGCGCGATCACCGCCGCACCGATGAGTACCAGTGCGTACTCGGTGGTGGCTTGGCCGGGGTCGGAGCGTCGCGGGCGTCGGCCGTTGCGGGGTTGATGTTGTTCGTCGTACATGGGGTGCCTTTCGATGGTCACGTCGGGCCGAAATCGACCGAGGAGAGTTGTGCAACGAGCAACGGCACGACCGTCAGGAGCACATAAGCAGGAAGTACGCAACCAACGAGGGGAAGCGTGAGCCGAACGGGAAGCGCACGCAGCCGTTGTTCCGCATCGCGCCGGCGTTGCGACCTGGCCTCGTCGGCGAGTCGTTCGAAGATCGCCCGGGGAGGCAGGCCGTCGCGTTCGGTGTCGACCAGCACGTCGATCAACGGTTGTGCCCGCAGGTCGAAGTCCGTGCGGTGTGCGAGCAATGCATCGACGAAACGTTCGCCGTCGTGCAGGACCGCGGCGACCGAACGCGCCGCCTCGCCGGTCGATCCGACGGCGGTCCGTGCCGCGTGGAGGAACGCCGACGCCGGCGGTCGACCCGCGCGAAGGTGCACGGCGATGGTGTCGATGAGGTCGGGAACCTCTGAATCGACACGGGTGGCACGCGTCGTGAGTCGGGCGGTGAGCCTGCGTCCCAGCCAGTTGAGGGCCGCTCCCGCCCCGGCACAGACGACACCGGCCGTGGAGAGGAAGAACCCCCGAACCGATTCGTTGCGCACGGCCATGAGCGTGGCGACCACGACCGGAACCCAGGTGAGCACTCGGATCGATGCGACGGTGTGCGCAACCGCCGAGCGCGAATCGGCAGCGATTGCGGCGGTGGAGCGCAGTGTGCGAGCCGCGGATTCGACCGCGTGCACCGCATCCGCACCGTCGGACACCGCGATGAGGATGCGTAGGACGAAGTCGATCCCCGGGTTCCCGCCCGCGGCGTCTGGTCGCGGGGCCGACCTGCTCGCCACTGCATCGTGCAACGATCCGCCGTCACGCGCGACGTCGGCCAACCACGACAGTTCGCCGACCGGATGGCGGGTCAGTGCCGTGAGGAGTGCCCCGTGCAGCGACGAGCCCAGGCGCAGTTCCCGACCCACGGCGTCGAGGAGGTGCGCCAGCCGTTCGTGCCCGTCGACGGACGCGGTCGTCGGGGCGTTGCTGCGCGGCAGCCAAGCGGGACGGGTGATGTGCGGTCGTTGCCGAGAGTCGTGCACCGGAAGCCGCCGCAGTACCAGGCGTCGCCACGCCGCCGCATCCACCTGGTGGCGGATCACCACGAACGCCGCGGTCGTCCACGTGATGGTGCCGACGGTGGCGATGTCGATCACGATCTCCCGCGCGACAGCCGTGCCGGTGGGGTGTCCTCCGCCCAGATGGTCTTGGTGCCGAGCACGTCCGGTCGCATCGAGACCTCGGTGACCTCCCGCACCCGGCGGCGCCCGTTGGGTGAGCGTTCGACGTGGATGATCACGTCGACCGCCGCCTGTAGGTGTTCGCGCACGGCGTCGAGCGGCCACTGCGGGGCGGCCTGCAGCACCATCGACTCGATCCGTCGGAGTGCGTCGTCGGGCGAGTTGGCATGGCACGTGGCGAGCGACCCGTGGTGGCCGGTGTTCATCGCCGTGAGCATGTCGATCGCCTCGTCACCGCGCACCTCGCCGAGTACGAACCGGTCGGGACGCATGCGCAGGGCACTGCGCAACAGCGCCGCGAGCGTCACCTCGAGCGAACCCTCGTAGGTCGCCGGGCGGGCCTCGAAACGCAGCACGTGGCGCGTCTGGAGCCTCAACTCGGCGATGTCCTCCACGGTGATGATTCGCTCACCGTCGGCGACGTGGGCGCAGAGCGCGTTGAGCAGCGTCGTCTTGCCGCTCGATGCCGATCCCGTGACCAGGACGTTGCAGCGTTGGTGAACGACGTCGCGCAGCACCATCGCCAATCCTTCGCTCCCGAAGGCGCCCACCGGAAGGTCGCGGACGTGGAACCTCCGGATACTGAGGCAGGGCCCGTCGACGGCAACCGGTGGGATGACGATGCAGACCCGCGAGCCGTCGGGTAGCCGGGCGTCGACGATCGGCGAGGCCTGATCGACCCGTCGACCGATCGGCAACAGGATGCGTTCGATGATGCGCGACAGCTCGGTGCCGTGCATCGTGCCGACGTGCTCGACGCCACTCTCGCGTTCCACCCAGATGTCGCGACCCGCGTTGACCATGACCTCGCGAACGAGTGGGTCGGCGAGCCATCGCGTGAGCACCGAGGTACGCGCCAACCCGACGGGCATGTCGTCGCCGGGGATCGCCGCCGTGGCGACCGGGTCGACCGTGCGTACCGCCAACTTCGCGATCGTCACAACAGCGCCTCGATCTCGTCGGCGAGCAACCGGGGGAGCCTCGTTGCGAGGAGCCCGGCATCGACGCTTCGTGCCACCTCGCCGGTAACGGAGACCTCGCCGACGACCGGTGCACCGACGACCGACTGGATGTCGCGCGACGTGAGTGCCCGACCCGGTTCGCGCACGACGATGACGCCGGTCGGTCGGCGCGGGAGCCTGGCTGCACGGCGCAGGGCGAGGTAGCAGGGTCGCAGCACCAGCCAGTCACTGCGAATGAGCGGCCGCAACGACTCCGGTGGCTGGAGCGTGCCGAAGTCGACGACCGTGTGATCCGCCACGACGTTGGCCAGGTCGATGAGCGAGTGGTCGTCGAACGGCGCATCCGACCCGGCGGGTACGACCCCGAGACGGGGTGCGGCGGCGAGGCGGAGTCGGACGAAGTCCTGCGGGTCGCGGTGGATACCGGCCAACCAGTCCCGAACGCCACGATTGGCGGGCTCGGCCATTCCGAGCACCGCCGGTACGTCGCCGCTCAGATCGACGATGTTCGCCGCGCCGTGGCGTTCGGCGAGGCCGAGCGCGAGCGCCGACGCGAACACGGTGGTTCCGCTACCACCCTTGACGGTCCAACACGCCAACATCCCGCCGAGACCTCCCGAGGAACGACGTCGTCGCCCGCACGGATGTGTGCCCGTTCGCGGGAGGTCGGAAGGAGTGTCCGGGTCGCCGGCTCAATCGCGAGGCGTCGCCATGTGCACCGCGAGCTCTGCGGCGAGCCGGGCGTTGTTCTCGGCCAGTGCGAGATTGGCCCGCACCGCCTCGCCACCCGTTCCCGCAGCGATGGCCGCCAGCACGATCGGTGTCACGGCGGGCCCGGTGACGCCGCGCACGGACGCGTCGCGGAGTGCCGATTCGATGGCGGCGTTCATGGTCGACGCCTCGATCGCTTCGCCGGCCGGCACCGGTGTGCACACGAGCATGCCGCCCCCGGCACGCAGGCGGCTGGCGGCGATGCGGGCCAGGACGCCGACGTCGTCCACCCGGTGGGGAACTGGCAATCCGCTGGACTGCACGGTGAACGCCGGGAACTCGTCGCAGCGGTGGCCGATCACGGGAACACCGAGCGTCTCCAGCATCTCCAACGTTCTGGGGAGGTCGAGGAACGATTTGGCGCCCGCCGAAACCGTGACCACGGGATGCCGGGCGAGGGCCGGCAAGTCGGCACTGACGTCACCGTGCAATTCCGCACCGCGGTGCACGCCGCCGATGCCCCCGGTCGCGAACACGCGAACGCCCGCTGCGGCGGCGATGGCGAGCGATGCAGAGACGGTGGTGGCGCCGAAGGTCCAGCGCTCACCGATGGCCACGGGGAGATCGCGCTCGGCAACCTTGCGCGCTGCTCCGAGGATGCGATCGTGCTCGTGCGACTCGAGCCCGATACGGGCGACACCGTCGAGTACGGCGGTGACGGCGGGAACCGCGGCGTTGCCACGAACCGCGGCGATGCACCGTTCGAGGGCCTCACGGTTCGCCGGCGAGGGCAGGCCGAGGTTGGAGAAGATCGTCGACTCGAGTGCCACGACGGCGCGACCGGAGTGCAGCGCATCCGCGATCTCGGGGCTCAGGACGGGTTCGGTCATTCGTCCTCCAGCGTGGCACCCGCGCGGCGAACGACACGACCCGCAAGATCGCAACCCGCTCCGACGCACGCGGGGACGGGTTGTCCGGCCGTCCACGACGTGAGGAACGCCGCTGCGAAGGCGTCGCCCGCACCGGTGCCGTCGACCACGTGCTCGATCTCCCCGGTCGGGTAGGTGCCGTCGTCGATGCCGTCGCCCGAAACCCGGATGGGGCGCCCGGCGTCCTTCACGACGAGGAGTCGGGTGCCGAGCGCACGCCAGTCATCCGCTCCGACCGCGTCGAGCTCGCCGCGCGTGGCGAAGACGACGTCGGGTTCGATGCGCCGCAGAACGCCGAGCACCGACGCGGCACCGAGCCGATCGATCAGCGTGACCGACGAGAGATCGACGCTGATGCGAATGCCGTGCCGCTTGGCGAGACGCACGGCATCGTGCGACGACCCCGCCAACGGATCCTGGGCGAAGGAATAGAAGGGGACGTGCAGTACCTCCACGTCGTCAAGCCATCCCGCTTCCCAATGAGCGAGGTTGGTCGCCCCGCCGCGGTCGGTGAGCATCGTGCGTTCGCCGTCGGGTGAGGCGATGACCACGATCGAACCGGTACGTCCGTGTCGTTCGCCGCACACGTCCACACCGTGGTGGGCGAGCCGGGAGACGAGGGAGTCGCCCAGCGGGTCGCCCCCGACACAACCGACGAACCGCGACGTGCCGGTCAGTTTGGCCGCGAAGTACGCGACGTTCGCCGCGCTCCCGCCGCGACGTCGCACGATCGTCGCGGGCGTGTCGGTGTCGCGGTGGATCGCGTCGTGCAGCCGCACGACGACGTCCTCGATGAGGTCACCGACCGCGCACAGCACGGCGGACCGTGATCAGACCGAGAGCAGGTCTCGGGCGCCGGTATCGCTCGACGGGTGGCGGAGTTTGCTCATCGCCCGCGCCTCGATCTGGCGGATCCGCTCGCGGGTGAGGTTGAACGCCTCGCCGACTTCCTCGAGCGTGCGTGGTTCGCCGCGATCGAGACCGAATCGGAGGGCGAGAATCTCGCGTTCGCGCTGGTCGAGCGGGGCGAGGAGGCGGCTGACCTCCTCGGGGAGCATCGCGGTTGCAGCGACCTCGAACGGTGACTCGACCGAGCGGTCCTCCACCACGTCACCCAACTCGGCGTCCCCGTCCTCGCGGAGGGGCTCGCTCAGGGAGAGCGGCTCGTTGGCGAAACGCAGGGCTTCCGTCACCTTGTCCTCGGGCATCTCCACCTCGGCGGACAATTCGGCGAGTGTCGCGGGGCGACCGAACTTGAGCTCGAGTCGCGAGCGCGCCTTCTGCAGGCGGGCGAGCGTGTCCCCGGCATGGACCGGGAGGCGGATGGTGCGACCGGTGTTGGCGATGCCGCGCGTGATGGCCTGGCGGATCCACCACGTGGCGTAGGTGGAGAACTTGAAGCCCTTGCGCCAGTCGAACTTCTCGACGGCGTGCATGAGACCGAGGTTGCCCTCCTGGATGAGGTCGAGCAGCGGCAGTCCGGAGGCCTGGTACTTCTTGGCGATCGACACGACGAGGCGCAGGTTCGACTGCACGAACTGGCGCTCGGCGCGCGTGCCGGTGCGGGCGACCTTTCGCAACTCGCGCTTGCGCTGCGCGGTCATGCGGGCCGAGTTCTCGAGTTGCTTCTCGGCGGCCTTGCCTTCCTCGATTTCCTTGGCCAACCGGACTTCATCTTCCTTGGTGAGGAGCACATACTGACCGATGTCGGTGAGATAGAGACGGACGAGATCTTCCTCGTCGCGGTCGATGCGATCCTTGGCCATGAACTTGCCCCCACCCCTGAACTGTGACCCGAATATGACAATCGCGCCCGGTGAGGGGCGCGAGCGCGCTCAACGATACCGAGTGAGACCAAATCCACAACCTGCGTCGCGACGCAACCTCGCGCAGGAACGACAACGGTGTGGTCAGCGATCGTCCACCGCCGCGACTCGACCATCGCCTCCGACCAAGCATCGTCCTATGACCGACCGCACGGGCCACGGCGATGCGGTTGCGGTGTCCAGACCTTATTATGAGGGACATGTCCAACCCCGTCCTCAACGAATCAACCTTCGACAAACTCCGCGAGCGCCACGCCGGTGAACCCGGGTGGGCGGTCGCTGCCGCCGCCGGCGCACCCGGCGAGACCTGGGCACCGCCGATCAACGACGGACCCGTCTCCAGGTACCGCCCGGGCGTCATGACCGTGGGCGGGGCGGCGAGCGCCAGCCTCGTGCTGTTCGCCGTACTGCTCATCTCCGCTGCAGTCGGCTGGATCGCCGTCGCCGAACCGCAGCCCGGTGTGTTGGCCTTCCCACCGATGGCCCTCGTCGGTGCGATCGTCGGTTTCGTCGCGGTCATCGTCAGCATGTTCAAGCCGATGTGGTCGCACATCCTCGGACCCGTCTACGCCGTGGGTCAGGGACTCTTCGTCGGGGCCATCTCCAAGATGTTCGACGCCACCTACTCGGGCATCGTGCTGCAGGCCGTCGGCACCACGTTCGCTGTCTTCGGCGTGATGCTCTTCCTCTACCGCACCAAGGTCATCCGCGTCACCAACCGCTTCCGCCGCATCGTCGTCGGAGCAACGCTCGGCGTTGCCGCGCTGTACCTGGTGTCGTTCGTCGTCAGCCTGTTCGGGGTGAACGTCTCGTTCATCAACAGCAGCGGTGGCTTCGGCATCCTGTTCAGTCTCTTCGTGGCCGGGCTCGCTGCGTTCAATCTGGCGCTTGACTTCGATTTCATCGAGCAGGGCGAGAAGATGGCGCTGCCACAACGCATGGAATGGTTCGCCGCGCTGGGTCTGCTCGTCACCCTCGTATGGCTGTACCTCGAGGTGCTGCGACTGCTCGCCAAGTTGCGCGAACGCTAGAAATCACGGGTGACCGCACCCGTGCCGGGCGACTGGCTGCGCGAGCATCCGGACGGCAGTCTGCGTTGCTGGTGGTGCGGTGACGACCCGCTGTACGTGGCGTATCACGACGACGAGTGGGGCAAGCCCGTCCACGACGACGTGCGGCTGTTCGAGAAGATCTGCCTGGAGGGCTTCCAGTCGGGGCTCAGTTGGTTGACGATCCTGCGGAAACGGGAGAACTTCCGACGGGCCTTCTCCGGATTCGACGTCCGACGCATTGCCCGCTACGGCGAGGGAGACGTGGCGCGGCTGCTCGCCGACGCCGGCATCGTTCGGCACCGCGGCAAGATCAGGTCGACGATCAACAATGCGGCCCGCTGCATGGAACTCGTCGACGAGTTCGGCTCACTGGACCGGTTCGTGTGGGGGTTCGCCCCCGACCGCCCGGAGGGTGACCGGTCCAGGCCGCCCGGGATTCCCTCGCACACGCCGTCATCTGCGCGGCTCTCCAAGGAGTTGAAGCGACGCGGCTTTACGTTCGTCGGTCCGACCACGATGTACGCGTTCATGCAGTCGGTGGGTATGGTCAACGACCATCTCGAAGGTTGCCGGTCGCGCTAGCGCGGCGTCAGTCGTTCGGCTCGTCGAGCCGTTCGAGCATCAGCTCGATGCCGGCCAGCTCCGCCTCGACGGCGTCGAGATCGACGGGCTCGTCGTGCCCAACGTTCGCATCGCTCATCGTTGCCCAGCGTAGGTGAGGGCGAGCCGCGTGGCCTGCACCGCTAGCGTCATCCGTCATGCCAACGCAGTTCCCGCCGTTCGACGGCTCGGCCCAGAAGCAGCAACGATTCGCCGAACCGCCCGAGATGGGCATCGACGCGAAGAAGCGCTACACCGCCACGATGAGCACCTCGCTCGGCGAGATCGTCATCGCCCTCGACGCGATCAGTGCGCCGCGTACCGTCAACAACTTCGTCTTCCTCGCCTTGCACCACTACTACGACGGCGTCATCTTCCACCGAATCATCAGGAACTTCGTCTGCCAGGGCGGCGATCCCGAAGGTTCGGGCCGCGGTGGTCCGGGCTACCGGTTCGGCGACGAACTCCCGAAGCCGAACCAGTACAAGCTCGGGTCGTTGGCCATGGCCAACGCCGGACCGAACACCAACGGTTCGCAGTTCTTCATCATCAGCGGACCCGACGGCTGTCGTCTGCCACCGCAGTACTCGCTCTTCGGACAGGTCGTGAAGGGTCTCGACGTCGTCGAGACGATGCAGAACGTTCAGACCGGATCGGGCGACCGTCCGAAGACCGACGTGGTCATCAACTCGGTCACCATCACCGTCGCGGACTAGTACCCGTGTCGCAGGGTCGCTCGCGCGGCTCGCACGCCGAACGAAGCAACCGCGGGTCCGGTGTTCCCGCGCGTTCCGTCATCGAGTTGTCGCTCGCCGAGGCACGCCGCGCGGCGTTGTCCGCACAGGGGTTCGGTCGCGACTACCGGGGCGGCGACGGGACACGTTTCGCGTCGTTGCTCGATCGTGTCGGCGTGCTGCAGATCGACTCGGTCAACGTGCTGGTGCGCAGCCAGGAACTACCGATCTTCGCCCGCCTCGGTACGCACGACCGACGGGTCGTTGCCAAGTCGGTGACGAGGGGCAACCTGTTCGAGTACTGGGTGCACGAGGCGTCGTTCGTCCCGGTCGAGCTGCATCCCTTCATGCGATGGAAGATGGCACGACCCCATCCCTGGCTCGGCAACTACTACTCGCGCAACAAGACGCTGGTCGAGCGGCTCTACCGTCGGGTGCGCGATGACGGCCCGTTGAAGGCGGCCGACGTTTCGACACGTGTCGGGAAGAAGGGCACGTGGTGGGACTGGGACGACGCAAAGAGAGCCCTCGAGTACCTCTTCTATGCGGGGCGCGTGACCACCCGGGCCCGCGACACCGACTTCGCGCGCGTCTACGACCTGCCCGAGCGCGTGTTACCGGGCAGCGTGCTCGACGCACCCACACCGACCGAATTCGAGTCACGGCGCGAGTTGCTGCGCCGTGCCGCCTCGCATCTCGGCGTCGCCACGTTCGGCGATCTCGCCGACTACCACCGCCAGAAGCCGCGCGATGCACGGCCGGCGTTGCACTCGCTCGTCGAGGACGGCGAGCTCCGCCCCGCGCGGGTCGAGGGCTGGGACGAGGAGGCCTTCGTGCCGAAGCGTCTCACGATTCCCGACGGCGTCGACGCCTGCGCGCTGCTCTCGCCGTTCGACTCACTCGTGTGGAACCGCGACCGCAACGAGCGGTTGTTCGGCTTCCACTACCGCATCGAGATCTACACACCGAAGCACAAGCGCAAGTTCGGCTACTACGTGTTGCCGGTGTTGCACGACGAGCGACTCGTCGGGCGGCTCGACCTCAAGTCCGATCGACGGTCGGGCACGCTGAGGGTCGAAGCCGCGTACGTCGAGCCCGGCGTGCGACCCGCGAGCATCGCCGTGCCGGTTGCCGAACGTCTGCGGGCGATGGCCGGGTGGCTGGAACTCGACCGGGTGGCGGTCGTCCGACGCGGATCGCTGGCTGCGCCACTCGTAGCGTTGTGCCGGTGAGCCCGCTCATCGCCGTCGCGGGGCGCACCGGTGCACCGAGCCGCGTCTCGCGCGACGAGGTGGCCTTCGCCGGCAAGCGCTACCTGCACTCGCTGTTGCGGGCAGGCGGGGAACCCGTCGTGATCGCACCGCAGCCCCTCACCGGTGACGACGCCCGCGAGTTGATGTCGCGCTTCGATGCGCTGGTGCTGATGGGTGGACCCGACGTCGATCCCGCGATGTACGGACAGCAGGCATCCGCCCACGTCTACGGCGTATCACCCGACCAGGACCGGTTCGAGACCGCCCTGTTGCAGGCGGCGATCGCCAACGAGATCCCGGTGCTGGCGGTCTGCCGCGGAATGCAACTCGCCAACGTCGCCCTCGGTGGCACGCTCGTTCAGCACCTCGGTGACCTACCGAACGCCTCGTCGCTCGTCGGTCACGCACCGGGGGAGTTCCCGGTCGGTGCGGAGTTCGTGCTGCACGACGTCGAACTGGTTGCCGGGTCGTGGTTGTCGCGTGCCACGCAGACGACGCGGATCCGCGGCGCATCGTTCCACCACCAGGGAATCGACCGGCTGGCACCGGGCTTCCGGCCGGTCGGACGTGCTCCCGACGGTCTGCTCGAGGCCGTCGAGCACGGGGATCATCGCATCATCGGCGTGCAGTGGCACCCGGAGGACACGTCCGCCACCGACGCCGAGCAGCAGCGCATCTACGACGCCTTCGTCGACCTGGCCGGTTGACTAGTCCGTCGTTCGTTGGGGCATCGCCCAACGAACGGCCCGGGTGATCAGGTCGCCGAGCGGTCGGAGTGCGAGGCGCTCGGTGAGCGGGAGGTACGGCAGCCGCAGGTACGGTCGCGACCAACGAGGCAACGTGGAGATGGTTGCGGCGGCGAGGAGCGAGTAGGCGGCGCGGGCAACGGGCGGCAGCGGTGGATCGACGAGCAGGTATCGCGTCGCTTCGCGCGATTCGCGCGTGGCCCGAATCTCCCCGCGGTACGACGAGATCTGGTCACGCAACGCCCGAACCGACTCGGGTGGTGCCGGCACCCCGAGCTTCCTGGCGATGACCGCGGCGTCCTTCACGTACTCGTCGCAGCCTGCGGCATCGAGCGGGAACTCGCCGAACCGCTGGTGAGCCGCGAGGAAGCTGTCGATCTCGATGATGTGCACCCAGCGCAGGAGGTGCGGATCGCGGGCCGAGTACTCGCGACCGTCGCTCGCGACGCCGATCACTCGTTCGTGCACACGGTTCACGGTGTCGACCGCCCGCTGTGCCTCGCTCGCCGGTCCGAACGACGTCGCCGCGAGGAAGTCGGCGGTCCGCTGCAGTCGCCCCCACGGATCGTTTCTGTAGTCGGAGTGCTGGGCAACGCCGGCCATCGCCAGCGGGTGCAGTGACTGCAGCAGCAACGCCCGCAGACCGCCGATGAACATGGAGGCGTCGGCGTGCACGCGACGGATCGGCCGGTCGTCTCCGAACCAGCGCGGTTCGGAGGGGTCCATCAATCGCATCATCCGTGTCTCGCCCTCCGGTCCGGCGACGCGGTCTCGCAGTGCCCGGCCGAGGGAGTCGCGGACCGTGGTTACCGCATCATCGATCGTGCGACGCGGGAAATCCACGCCCCCATGGTGCCAGCACACGAACGGAGAAGCACCGTGCGACACATCGGTACCCTGAACGTCGTGAATACCGAGTCCGAGCCGGAAACCGCGATGCCGCGGTGGATTCCCCGGGCGATCCTGCTCCTGTGGCTGGGGTACCTCGGAACCGTGCTGGTGCAGGAGCTGTGGGACCGCCTCTTCGGGTTCTTCCTCCTTCTCATCGTGGCACTGTTCGTGGCAATCGCCATCGAACCCGGCACCAACCGCCTCGCCCGGCGGGGCATGAGGCGGGGAGTCGCGACCGGGTTGATCCTCGCGGCGGTGGCGATCGTGGCGACCGGCTTCGTTGCGGTGATGGGTGCGCTCATCGCCGACCAGGCGAGTGAACTCACGGACAATCGCGACCAGTACGTGACCGACGTGGTCATCTTCCTCAACGACACGCTCGGCACCGAGCTCGACGCCGGTGTGATCATCGCCTCCATCGACGATCCGGACGGTCCGGTCCGCGAGTTCCTCAACTCGCAGGCCGACCGTGCGGTGCAGCTCGGTGTCTCGGCGTTCAGCACCCTGTTCCAGGTGTTCTCCATCCTGCTCTTCACCTTCTACTTCGCAGCCGACGGTCCGCGACTGCGCCGCACGATTTGCAGTTGGCTGCGACCACGACGACAGCGCGTCGTACTCGACGTCTGGGAACTGGCCGTCGAGAAGACCGGCGGGTACCTCTCCTCGCGTGCCATCCTCGCGGTGGTGTCGTCGTTCCTGCACTGGATCGCGTTCCAGGCGATCGGTACCCCGGCACCGATCGCACTCGCGCTGTGGGTCGGCGTGGTCTCGCAGTTCCTGCCCGTGATCGGCATCTACGTGGCCGGAGTCTTCCCGCTGTTGCTGACCGTGGTCGACTCCCCGCTGAAGGCCCTCTTCGTCCTCGGTTTCATCGTCGTGTACCAGCAGATCGAGAACTTCCTCATCGCACCGAAGATCACCGCCCAGAAGATGGAGCTGCACGCCGGGGTCGCATTCGCCTCGGCGATCGTCGGTGGTTCGGTCCTCGGTCCGACCGGGGCCATCCTCGGTCTTCCTGCGGCGGCCGTGATCCAGGGTGTGTTGAGCTCGGTCGGCGAACGGTACGAGGTGGTCGACGACGCACGGGGTGGGGGCGAATGAAGCTCCGCATTGCGTGCCTGACCATCGCCGTTGCATCGGCCTCGTTCGCCGCGCCGGTGCTCGCCACCCAGGACGGTGAGAGCGGGACGGCGACCGTCGGTGAGGGCGAGGTTGCACCGTTGCCGTCGATCGTGCCGAACATCACCGAGACGCGACGCCTCGCTCCGTCCCTACCGCAGCGCACCGGTACCGGAAGGCGGGTCGTGTACAGCAACTCGCTGCAGTGGGTGTGGGTGATCGACGAAGGGGAGCAGATGATCCGGTCGATGCCCGTGTCCGGGAAACGCGGGGTGCCGAACCCGGGCACGTACCGCGTAACGTCGCAGTCACTCTCGTCGTACAGCCCTGACTTCAAGGGTGTCACGTTCCGCTGGATGACCAGGTTCGCCAAGGGTCCCGAGGGAGGCAACATCGGCTTCCACGAGATTCCCCGCAAGTTCGGCAAGGTGATGCAGACCTACGCGCAACTCGGCTCGTTCGCCGGGTCGGGATGCGTGCGCATGGCTACCGAGGACGTGAAGTTCATCTACGAGTGGGCCAAGCCCGGAACCACGGTCGTCGTCGTCCGCTGAGCGGGTCAGAACCTCGCCATCTCCTGCGTGAACAACTCGAGGCCAAGGTTGCCGAGGTCGAGCGCGTACGTGTGCCAGGCCCGCAGGTCGAAGTTCGCTCCGTGCTTCTTCTTCGCCTCCTCCCGCAGTTGCAGCCACACGCGCTCACCGAGCTTGTAGGAGATCGCCTGGGCCGGCCAGCCGAGGTACCGGTCGATTTCCGAGCGGTTGAAGGCCTCGTCGTTCGACGAACGGGCCGACAGGAACTCGAGCGCCAGCTCGGGGTTCCAGGTCTCGCCGGCGTGCCACGGCCAGTCCTTGGGGATCCTCTTCTCGCAGTGCATCCCGATGTCGACGACCACCCGTGCCGCACGGAAGGCCTGCGCGTAGAGGAACCCGAGTCGGTACTCCGGGCGGTCGAGGAAGCCGAGCTCGTCCATCAGGCGCTCGGCATAGAGGGCCCAGCCTTCGCCGTGTCCGCTGACGAACTCGAGGCGCTGGAAGCGCGACAACTTCTCGCGGTTGACGATTGCCATACCGATCTGCATGTGGTGGCCCGGTACACCCTCGTGGTACGCCGTCGTCGGCTCGCTCCACAACGGGAACCGCGATCGTCCGTTGGCCGGATACCACGTGCTCCCCAGCCGTGAGAGGTCCTCGCTGGGCGGCATGTAGTACTGGGCGGCGGCACCACCGGGAGGCGAGATCTTCGCCTCGATCGTGCGGATTCCCTCGGGAATGTCGAAGTGCCCGTTGGAGACGAGGAATTGCATCGCGTCGTCCATCAGGTTCTGCAGCCACTGCCGGAGGTTCTCCTCGCCCTCGATCGCCTCGCTCGATTCGTTGTCGAGGTACGAGCGGACCTCGTCGAGCGTCGCACCGGGCTTGATCTCCGCGGCGCACGTGCGCAATTCCGCGTCGAGGCGACGGACCTCATCGAGACCCCAGAGGTAGGCATCGTCGGCGTCGACGTCCATGCCGAGGTAGCGCCGACGGGCGAGTGCGTGCCGTTCCTCACCGACGCCGTTGCGTGGATCCGACACCGGCGCGTAGGTTTCGCGCAGGAACGAGGCGGTGTCGGACATTGCCGACGATGCCGCACGTGCGGCATCGCGCAGCGCCTCGATCGGTGCCCCGTCGACACCGCCGGCTTGTTCGGCCAGGGCCGTGAAGAAGCCCGGCGACGACGTGCTACCGGCCCAACCGTCCAGCATCTCGGCGACCGCCAGCACCTGTCGGCGCGGCGCGACGACGTTGCGTTGCATGCCGAGTTTCCACGACTCGCGCATTCCCTCGAATGCCCGCGGGACGTTCGACATCCGCTCTGCAATCGTGCGCCAGTGTTCGGGGGTCTCCGTGGGCATGAGGTCGAAGACGGAACGTGCGTAGTCGACGTCGCCGGCGAGCACCCTGATGGTGCGGAGGTGTTCACCGGCGGCGAATTCCCGTTCCGACATCTCGAGCGAGTTGCGCAGCACGCCCGCCGCCAGTCGGTCGCCGTCGCTCGACTGGTCGATGCCGTCGAGCTTGGCGAGTGTCGCGCGACTCAGCGTTTCGCGAGCTTCGTGACCCGCGGGGCTGAAGTCGGTCATGAGATGGTCGCTACCGGGGATTCCGAGTGCGGTGGCGAAACCAGGGTCCAGTGCGGCCAGACGGTCGATGTAGGCGTCGGAGAGTTGGAAGATGGGCGAGGACATGGCGTTCACCCTAAGTGGTCCGATGTGCGAGGCTCAAAGCGTGGACGAAGCCCCACCACGCAAGCGTGCACTCGTCACCGGGGCCTCCTCGGGAATCGGCGAGGCCTTCGCCCTTCACTACGCACGTCTCGGGTACGACGTGGTCCTCGCCGCACGGAATACGGCGGAACTCGCCCGTGTCGCAACCGCATGTCGCGGCCATGGAGTACGTGTCGAGGTCGCGACGGTCGATCTCTCGACGCCGGCGGGAGTGGAACGACTCGGCACCGACTGCGGCGCGGTCGACGTGCTCGTCGCCAACGCGGGTGTCACCCATGCCGCCACCGTCGGTACGACGGACCGTGATCGACTCGACTCCATCACCTACCTGATGGCGACCGGCGTGGTCAGGCTGTGCGAGATCGTCGTACCGAGGATGGTGGCGCGCGGATCGGGTGCCGTGATCATCGTGTCGAGCATCGCCGCGTTCACCCCGATGCGAAAGGCCGGTCCGTACGCGGCCGCCAAGTCGTACTCCACCGCGTACGCCCGCAGCCTGGCGCTCGAGGTGGCCGGAAAGGGCGTGCGGGTCGTGGCCGTATGTCCCGGCTACGTGCGCACGAACCTGCACGAACGGGCCGGGCTCGGCCACCTCGCGCGCACGGTTCCGAACTGCCTGTGGATCCCGGTCGCGGAAGTCGTGCGGGCAGCCGAACGGGCGCTCGTGCGGGGCCGGAGCGTCGTGGTTCCGGGCCGTATCTACAGGTTGGCGGCGCCGTTCCTCGCGTCGGTGGCCGCGCAACGAATCTGGCGCCGCATCACACGACGCGTCTGACGCTTCAGCGCGTCGACTTGTCGCGCAGGTGACCGCCGATGTGGCCGATGACGACGCGACGGTCCGTTGCATCGACGTAGAAGTAGATGCGCGCCTCGTTGCAGCGGATGTGCGGTCCGAGTTGGACCGGGGCGCCCTTCCACACGATGGTGTAGTCGTCGCCGAACTTGTTGATGGCATTGTCACCGACCGAGGGGGCGAAGTTGAACTTCTCCGAGCAGTAGGTGTTGAACAAGTGCGGCTCGATGTCGCCGCGACGGAGCCTGGCGGCGAGGTTGTTGAGTTCGAGGAGGCTGGAGAAGATCCGCTGGTTCGTCGCCGGAGTGAACTGGGTATTGCCGAGCCGGGCGTCGACGTCTGGATGGAAGTCGAGCATGGCAAACGTTGCCCTGGCTCGCTGCACGACCTCGGCGGTTCTACTCCAGCGAGCGGTGTCGTCACGCAGCGCCAGCACGCTGGTGAGTTGATCCAGGTAGCGGTCGCGCTCCTCGACGATCTTGGCGTTGAGGTGGTCGGTCAGCGTGATGTTGTCGTGGAGTTCGTCGTAGTCGGACTGCAATTCCGAGACCCGCTGCTCCAGTTCCTGGTTCTTTCGCCGCAGGTCACCGACTTCTGGTGACGAGGTGTTCGCGACCACCTGTTGGATGGGAACCACGGGCGTGCTCTGCGGTCTGGTGGTCGGCCGGGGGAGCATCGGTAGGGCTCCGACCGCTGCGGCAATCAATTCGTCGACGAGTCGCTCGTCGTCCTTCTGGTGGTATTCACCGAGTGCGGTGCTGCGACCGGACTTCGGCCAGGCAACGAGCACCCAGCTGGAACTCGCCTTGCGGGCGCCGTAGTGGTCGTTGAACCCCTTCTCGGCCTCGGGGGTGGTGAGGTGGTGGACGTGCGCGATCCCGGTGAGCACCCTCGCGGTGTCGGGGGTGGTGACGGCGTTGGCACCCTTGGTGCTCGTGCACTCGATGACGACCGGGAGCCGTCGTGACGGTGCGTCGATGAGTGCCGCCGCCGCCGCACCCTCGTCGTATGTGGCAAACCGAACGGGTGAGCCGGATACGGGTTGGTTGGCGTCACGGATGCGCAACTCACGGGCGACGCGTGCAACGAGGTCGGTGAGCGATGCGCCCGGCCGCTCGCTGCGCGTCCGCGGGAGGATCAACGGGCCGGTGGGTCGGACCTCGCGACGGAGATCGATGCACAACTCACCCCTGCGCGTCGGGAAGATCGACACCAGGGTGACCTGACGTGCGTCGTCGCTCGGATGCTGCTCGGACACCTCGCAACGGAAAACCTTGTCGGTGACGTTGTTGTACGACTGCACCTGCATCGTGTTGGTGCGCTTGGTGTGCGGCCAGGTCTCCTCGAGCCAGGGCTCGATGAGACGTCCGACCGATTCGCGAATCCGCAACCCCTCCGACTCGTCGCGTGCCTTCGGTGAGATGAGCGTGACGCCGTAGACGGTCAGCATCGGTCAGCGCTCCAGGACGAGACTGAACTCCAGGATTCCCGAATCCTCGGTGGATATCCCGGGAATCGACGGGTTGGGGATGCCCCACTCCTCGAAGACGATGAGGACCTCGCCGGCCAGGACGATGCGCCCGTCGCGGATGCTGCTGACCAGGTTCACATCGACCGTCTTGCTCGTGCCGCGCAGGGTGAGCGTGCCGGAGGCGAGGTGGGGAGTCGTGCCTCCGAGACTCGCGTCACTGAGGGCGATCGGTGCGGCGAGTGAGAACGTGGCGACGGGGTAGTTGATGACGTCCATGATCCGGCCGTCGAACTGGGCGTCACGCTTCGGTTCGTCGCTCTTCACGGTGGTCATGTCGGCGCTGAACTCGGCGGCAACGACGGAGAGACCCTCGATGGTCACGCTGCCCGTCACCGCCGCGGTGCGACCGATCGCGGTGACCTTCTGGCCGAACAGCACCTCGTCGACTCGGTAACCGACCTGTGACCCGACCGCCACCACCCAGGCGCCGCTCGGATCGGTGAGCGACGATGCCACGGTGGTCGTCGACCCGTCAACGGTCGTCTCGCTGCTCGGTTCCGCGACGACCGTGGTGTCCGGGGAGATTGTGTCGAGGAAGCTCTCGGCCGCCGGTTCGCGGATGAGGTTGATGTACACCCACGGAGCCACGACGAACGCGACCAGCGCGACGCCGCCGCCGATGAGGATGCCCTTCGTGCGGCGCGACATGGCTGGCAGGTTATCGCTGGGGGGACCGGCATACCTCCGGTCGTGCGTTCACCCGACCTTTCGCGCGAGCACCTGTGTGGTTGCACTCCTGCCGTTGTGGTACCTGCCCTCGACGATGTCCCGCTCGACCTCGCGACCGATGACGATGTCCATTCCCGAGGCGGCACCGAGGTCCGCCAGAACGTCCTCGAGTTCGACGGTCATCTCCGCGTTCTGTGGACCCCCGACGCCGCGTCCGATGTTGGCGGAGCGGTACGCCTCGAACACGAAACGGCCACCCGCGGTGAGGGCCACGGGAACCGCCGAATGTACGGTGCGTCGCAGCTCCGGTGGGAGGTGGCAGAACACCGACACGATGCAGTCCCACGAGTCCGCTCCGAGGTCGAACCCGTCGAGATCGGCGACACGGGCGTCGATGTCCACCCCGCGATCGGCGGCGAGTCGTCGTGCCTTCACCACGCCGACCGGGCTCAGGTCGACGGTGACCACCCGGTGGCCGTGCTGTGCGAGGAACACCCCGTTGCGACCCTCGCCGTCACCGATGCACAGCGTGCGACCGACCGGGAGCTGTTCGACCACCTCGCGCAGGAAGTCGTTGGGGTCGGTACCGAACGCGAAACCGTCCTCGGCGTACCGCTCGTCCCAGGATTGACCGCTCGACGTGGTCCGCGACACGGACGTCACGCTACGAGGTTCGGTTGACTGCTGTATGACCCTGTTGTTGCCCGTCGACGAATTAGCGTCCTCACGATGTCGTTGAGCACCGTCGCGGGCACCATCGCCACCGCGTTCGGGTTCGCCTTCATCTGGCCGCAAGTGATCCGGGTGTATGCGAAGCGGAGCGTGGTGGGGGTTTCACCGACCGCGCAGCTGATCGGGTTGTCCGGAACGCTCATGTGGTTCACCTACGGCATCGGCACCGGGAGCGTTCCGATGGCGCTGTCCAACGCGAGCATCGAGCTCGCAATCATCGCCCTCGTCGTGATGCTGGTTCGCAAGGGCGCCCTCGCGCCGTGGAAGCCCGTGATCACGTTCGCTGCGACGACGGTGTTCTGCGCGGTATTCGTCTCGATCTCGCCGACGGTGATCGGTATCGCCGGTGTGGTGATCGGAACTCCGTCGATCCTTCCGCAGTTGTGGCGCGCGGTTCGCAGCACCGATCTCTACGGGGTGTCGGCGACGTCGTACCTACTACTCGCGACGATGGGTACCGGCTGGTTCGTCTACGGTCTTTCGATTGGCGATGCGGTGGTCTCGTACCCGAACCTGGTGCTGGTACCGAGCGCCTCGTACATCGCCTGGCGTGCGCATTCGTCGCGCCGCGTTGCCGAGCCTGCTATCGCAACGTGAGGGACGTCGACGCGGTGCCGGCCCGCTGATGCGAAGCGGTGAGTGTGAGCGTGGTCCCGGACGGTGCGCGGACCAACCACGAGTGCAGGTGACGGTCGGGCGTACCGTCCGACATCGCACCACCGTCGAGGAGGAACGCCGAGCGTCCGTCCAGTTGACCGATGCGCACGCGGGCCTCGCCCTCGACGAGGTCGACCGGTGAGCCGCCGGGACCGGTGATCTCGACGACCGCCGGCAGGACGAGCTTCTTCGATCGGGCGTGCTGCGTGACCGTGGTGGGGAGCCACCCGGTGTTGGCCACCCCGAGTCGGACCCGCCATACGTCCCCGCCGAGGGCGGTGGCATCGGCGAGCTTGATCTCCAGTCGCGGTGACGCCATGGCCTGGTAGACCGCCACGTCGGCGTGGGGGGCCACCTCGGCCTTCAGGTGCGACGACGGCGCGTTCGTCCATATATATAGAGCATTGATTCCCCCGAGCTCGATCGCGCCCAGCTGCGGGTGCTCGAAGGGGTACCAGCCCACGTAGGAACCGGGCGCGTGGGTGTCGCTCCAACGGCAGACCGCGACGTCCTGTGCCGGCGTCGGTCCGACGTACCAGACGTCGGTCGGCGAGTGTTCCCCGGTGGCGCGGTAGATCGCGTCCCAGAATTCGGTCGTCCAGGAGTACACGCCCAGGTGGTCGTAGGCCCAGTCGTCACCGGCACCGCCCATCACGCGCGACTTGTCCCAGGTGAGGTCCTCGTACACGGAGTGGACGGGGTACGACGTGAGCGGCGTCGATTGTTCACCGAACTTCTTGAAGATGAGCAGGTCCTCGGGCGGCAGCTTCGAGTCGGGCAGGTTGCTGCTCGGTCGCAGCATGAAACCGCCGGCGGTGTGGAACGCGTTGTAGCCGCACACGTTCGGTCGGGCCTTCACCGCGCGGACCAGGGCGTGGACCTCGGGCTCGCTCATCGGATGGTCGCCCGAGCCGAGCACGTCGACCCCCCAGCCCGCGGGGAAGTTACGGTTCAGGTCGAGACCGGCCGGGTCGCGTGGTTGATCGATCGTGAAACCGTCGTAGTTCTCGATCAGTCCCTCGGCGAGCAGCCGGTAGCGGCGAACACCCGCTGGCGCACCGAGTGGTCCCACCCGAACCATCACACGTGCGTCGTCGGGATGCGGCATCCATCCGCCGTCGTCATCGGGGATCCGCATGGTGAGGATCCGACCGTCGCCGTCGACGTCCTGCGGGTGCAGTCCCGGCCAGCGGTGCCCGTCGCGCCACGGCCAGGGTCGCACGCTCGAGCGGTGGAAGAGTGGCCGGTCGGCGAGTGCATCCTCGACACCGTCGGGATTCACCCGCGGTGCGATGTAGAAGGTGCGTGTGCGCAACGCCTCGACGATCGTCGGGTCGCCGGCCGCGTACCTCGTGACGAGATTGTGGATGATGTAGAGAGCCGCCACGCCACCGGTCACCTCGACGGCATGGATGTTGGCATCGATCCAGTGGGCGGGCTTGGTGTGGTGCTCGCCCGAGCGTTGGTCGGTGATGGTGGCAAGGAGCAGGTCGCGACCTAGGTGCGACTGGCCGTAACTCTCGAGCGTGAGCAGGGTCGGGTGTGCCGCGGCGAGCGACCGGAGCCACGCCGCCATCTCGTCGTATCGCAGGAAGCGGTCGAAGTCGTACGTCATGTCCGAAGGCTAGACCGCGGTACGTGCGTACCCGGCGTGTCATCGTACGTCCCGCACCTGACTCCCGCGCCATCGCTACGGTGTGCCGGTGCGAAGTTCGCGCCGCCGCCTCGCGGCACTCCTCCTCGTCGTCGCAGTGTCCGGTCTCGTGCCGGTCGGTGCGAGGTCGGTGTCGGGTGCAACGTCGGCACGCGGTACCTGCGCTACCGGTGGGACGTGCAGTCTGGGCGATACCGGACCGGGGGGTGGCACCGTGTTCTACGTGTCGCCGACCCCGCAGTGGTGGGGCCAGTACCTCGAAGTTGCCAGACGACGGAATCGCAGCGGGTCGTCCTGGGACTCGGTGGTGGTCCACGCATCGGACGGTGCGAAGAAGGAGCGGATCCTCGGCAAGGCGATCGGTGCCGGTGCGACGAACACGCTGCGACTGGCGGCGCTCAGCTCGGTGTGGCGGGCACGCGAACTCGGTATCCAGATCGGTACTCCGGCGACCGGATCACGGTGGTACGTGCCGTCCAAGGACGAACTCGACGCGCTCTACGACTACGTTGCAACGGCGGGCATTGCGCTGCGCGACGTCTTTCCGATCGCGCTGAAGGGTCGTCCGTACTGGACGTCGAGCGAGGCCTCCGAGACGTTCGCCTGGTACCAGTTGTTCCATGACGGCACGCAATTCACCGATGCCAACGGCGTCGTACCCGGCTTGACCGGCAACAAGGACCTGACCCGCAGCAGCGCCCACAAGGGTTCTGCGTTCCTGCCGGCGAACATGCAGTTCGCATTCATCCGCGCGTTCGCGCCGACGGGAACGGTGCTGCCACCGCGACCGCCGCTGCCCGCGGTGCCGACGGGTGGCCGTTCGTCGTCGACGTGCAGTGCCGGGACATCGTGCCAGGTGGGCGACATCGGCCCGGGTGGCGGTCTCGTCTTCTACGACGCGGGAAGCCCGCAGCCATGGGGGCGTTGGCTCGAGGTTGCCCCGGCGGCATGCCAGACGAGCGGCAAGGTGTGGCGGATCGCAGCGGCCGCCGAGAAGGGAACGCGGCAGCTTCCATTGCTGTATCCGGTGTGGAGTACCGCCGCCCGCCGGCGCGTGCAGTCGAAGGCACTCGGGATGGGGGCGAGGAACACCGCACTCATCGTGAAGCAGCACGCCGGCCTCCCCGACACGGCCGTCCAGTCGATGGCTGCCGGCTACGCCGCGGCGCTCGTGTGCGGCGGACGCGACGACTGGTTCCTTCCGAGCAAGGACGAACTCGACTCGCTCTACAACCTGTTGGCCGCCAACGACCAGGGCCTTGACGGTGCGAATCCGTTCGGCTTCCTGCGCGGGTTCTACTGGACGTCGTCGGAGTACAACAACGAGAACGCCTGGACGCAACTGTGGATCGACGGTCAGCAGTTCGATCGCGAGAAGTGGCTGAACGGCGATCCGCGACGCGACGGTGGGTTCAACCCGTTCCATGTCCGACCGATCCGTGCGTTCGGGTGATCGTTCGTCACCGAAGCGTTGCACGACCACGACGTTCGTCCCTTGATTTCTCCGTACGCGCGGGTACCGTCGCGACGAAGGGGGATTCACCACGGGGAGGTAGCCGTGAGCAAGCGACACCGAAGGAACGATCCGACTCCGCTGACGAAGGAGGAGCTCCAGGCCCACGCACACGCCGAACGTCACCGCATCAAGAGCGAACTCCACCTGCTCGCGTCGGCGGTCGGACGGAGCCGCGAAGTGGACGAGTGCGACGAGCCGGCGGTGGAATGGAAACCCCTGCACCATCTCGACCACCACCGCGCTCATGAGCGTGCATCACGCGGTCGAGGATTCCGGCACTGGAAGATGAAGGAGTGGAAGCGTCGGACGAACCAGCGTCGCGCCCGTGCCCGTCTCGAGGCGCAACGGGCCAAGTCCGTGTGACGCTCACGACGACACGGCGGTTGGGCACTTGCTGACGTAGCCTGACTCCGAGGTCGGAGGGCACGTTTCCTGCAGTCGATGCATCGGGCGTGGCACCGTCCCACGGGTCGCTAGCTCAGCTGGTAGAGCAACGGACTTTTAATCCGCAGGTCCCGGGTTCGATCCCCGGGCGACCCACGTGAACGCACAACTCGAGCAGGTCGACCTCGCCGTCTCCGGCATGACGTGCGGTGCGTGCGCGACCAGGATCGAGAGGGCGATCAACCAGATCGACGGGGTCGTCGCCACGGTGAACTTCGCAACCGAATCGGCGCGGGTCACAATGCCCGGTTCGGTTTCGACGAGCGACGTGATCGCGCGGATCGAGGGTGCCGGCTACGGTGCACGACTCCTCGCCGACACCACGCCGGACATGCTCGACAAGGAGACGCTCGAACGGGTGGCCATGCTGCGCACGAGGCTCGGGGTTTCGCTCGCCGCTGGCCTCCCGGTGGTGCTGTTGTCGATGGTTCCTGCCTGGCAGTTCGACGGCTGGATGTGGTGGGCACTCGCGCTCTCGTTGCCCGTCGTCGTCTGGTCGGCTGCACCGTTCCATCGGGCGGCCGCGATGAACGCCCGCCACGGCTCCACCACGATGGACACGTTGATCTCCCTCGGTGTCGTCGCCGCGACGGGATGGTCGGTGTGGGCACTCGTGTGGGGCAACGCTGCCGACCATCAGGGGATGGACATGTCGTCGATGGACGTCGACCACATCTACCTCGAGGTCGCCGTCGCGGTCACCACGTTCCTCCTCGCGGGTCGCTACGTCGAGGCGCGGGCGAAACGCCGGGCGGGGGATTCGCTGCGTGCCCTCCTCGCACTCGGCGCGCGGAACGCCACCGTGCTGCGTGACGGCGAGGAGGTGCTCGTCGAGGCGTCGCAGGTTCGGGTGGGCGATCTCGTGGTCGTCCGACCGGGGGAGATCATCGCCGCAGACGGTGTGGTGCGCGAGGGCAGCTCCACCCTGGACGTTTCGATGCTGACCGGCGAGAGCCTGCCCGTCGACGTCACCGTCGGAGCAAACGTCACGGGCACGACCGTCAATCTCTCGGGCCGGTTGGTCGTACAGGCCACACGGGTCGGGGCGGAGTCGACGTTCGCGCAGATGACGCGGCTCGTGCGCGATGCCCAGGCGACGAAGGCTCCCGTGCAGAAACTGGCCGACCGGGTGAGCAGTGTGTTCGTGCCGACGGTGATCGGGGTTTCCATCGCGACGTTCGTCGGTTGGTGGTGGTTGCGGGGGGACCTCTCTCAGGCGTTCACGGCGGCGGTGGCGGTGCTGATCATCGCCTGTCCGTGCGCCCTCGGGCTCGCGACACCTACGGCACTCATGGTGGGTAGTGGTCGGGCGGCGCAGATGGGAATCATCATCAAGGGTGCCGACGTGCTGCAGGGAACCCGCCGTATCGACACCGTCGTGTTCGACAAGACCGGAACCGTCACGACGGGGGCCATGCAACTCGTCGACGTGGTGTGCGTGCCCGGCACGTCACGCACCGAGGTGCTCGGTCACGCCGGTGCACTCGAGCACGCGAGCGAGCACCCGGTCGCCAAGGCCATCGCCTCTGCCGCCCGTGCCGAACTCGGCTCGCTCTCACCGGTGCAGTCGTTCGAGAACATCCCGGGCATGGGAACGATCGGTGCCGTCGACGGCGCGAGCGTGCTCGTCGGCAACGAGAAACTACTGCGCGGCAAGCTCATCCTCATTCCCGCGACGATGACCGAGGCCCTCACCGCCGCCCGTGCCGACGGGAACATCGGCGTCCTCGTCGCGGTCAACGGCGCGGTTCGCGGGGTTTGCGTCGTGGCCGACCGACCGAAGGCCAACAGCGCGGCGGCGATCGCCACGCTGCGCGGCCTCGGTCTCCGGCCGATCCTGCTCACCGGTGACAGTCGCGCCACCGCGCTCGCCGTCGCCAAACAGGTCGGCATCGATACCGACGAGCAGCACGTCATCGCCGGAGTGCTCCCCGAGGAGAAGGTCCGTGTGGTCGCCGACCTGCAGGAGCGCGGCTACGCCGTCGCGATGGTCGGGGACGGAGTGAACGACGCGGCCGCACTCGCCCAGGCGAACGTCGGGATCGCGATGGGAACCGGCACCGATGTGGCGATGCACGCCAGCGACCTCACGATCGTCAGCGGCGACCTTCGGCTCGTTTCCGACGCGATCCTGCTGTCCCGGGCGACGCTGCGCACCATCAGTGCCAACGTCTTCTGGGCGTTCATCTACAACACGGCCGCCATCCCGGTTGCCGCCCTCGGTCTGCTCAACCCGATGTGGGCCGGCCTGGCGATGGCGTTCTCCAGCGTCTTCGTGGTGCTGAACAGTCTGCGGCTGCGAACCACGAAGCTCACGCCGCACACTGCGTTCGTTCACGCAACTCGTTGACCGCGTCGCGCCGCCAGGTTCGTGCCGTCCGTGGCGTGATGCCGTGGCACCTCGCGAACTCGTCGATCGACGTCGTACTCAACTCGAGGAGGATCCGTAACGATCGCTCGGAGACGTTGCTACGACGGGCTTCACCGATGATCTCTGCGAGTTCCTGCTCGGGTGCGGCGGCGGACGTCGAGCCGGCACGGCCGACAACGTTCCCGGAGAGATCCGTGGCGTAGAGCACGTCGGCGTACGTACGGTTGTCGTCGAGCCGCTCGTTCACCGGCCGGCGACGGTGTTCGCGAACGAACGCGAAGTACTCGACGTCGCGCACGATGTTCGCGGCGATCTTCGCCGGACGCCGCTCGATCGGGTAGGTGCGGATGACCTCCCAGGCATGCGAGAGGCTGAGCCCGAGTGCGGCATCGAACCCGAACGAGCGGAGTTTCCCGCGGCGCCTCGCGATCGCGACGATCGGCGGCAACACCCGCTGCAGCACGATCCGCGCGGCGAGCGGATCGGTGGAGGCACGCCGGACGATGGATGCGAGTACCTGGTCGGCGACCTGGTCGCACTTGTTGCCGCGGTAGCCGGCCGCCTGGAGCACTTCGTCGAGCGACCAGAATCGGGCGCTCCCGAGACCCCAGGCATTGACCGCCTCGAGTGCACCCGGGCAGTAGGTAAGTCGGCCCCACTCGGCTTCGAGTGCGGTGATCGGACTGGTTCGCGGACGGGACGTGGCTCGTGATGTGGTCATGGTCCCCGATCGTGGGAACGACCCTCACCGCCACCCTCACCGCGCCGCGGCAGCGCCCGTCATCGGCAAGAATCGGACCGTGAGGATCGTGCTCCCATCCGGAACCGCCGCGGAGATCGACACGGCAGCGCCGACACCGGCGATGGGGCTGGTGATCGCCCCCGACATCTGGTCGCTCCGGCCGCTCTACGACGACATGGTCGCCCGACTGGCCCGCGACTGGAACATGCGCGTCTGCGCCGTGGAACCGTTCCCCGGTCGCGAGATTCCCGTCGAGATCGAGCCGCGCATGGCGGCGGTGCCGACGTTGGATGACTCCGTGCACCTGCGCGACCTGCACGAGGCCGCCGATGCCCTCGGCACGGAGCGTGTCGGGCTCATCGGTTTCTGCCTCGGCGGGATGTACTGCTTCAAGTCGTCGGTGAGCGATCGATTCGCCCGCATCGCCAGCTTCTACGGGATGATCCGAGTCCCCGAGCGCTGGCGCTCGGCGACCCAGGGTGAGCCGCTCGACTACCTACGACGCGGTGGTGCGGGGAAGGTTCTCGCAATCATCGGCACCGTGGATCCGTACACGCCCCCTGCCGACGTCGCGGAGCTACGCACCGTCGGATGCAACGTCGTTACGTACGAGGGTGCCGATCACGCATTCGCCCACGATCCCTCGCGTCCGTCGCACCGGCCGCAGGATGCCGCCGACGCGTTCTCCCGCACCCGCGACTGGCTCGTCGGGGGCTGACCTACGACGAGCGGGCGCTCATCTTGGCCCGCTCCTTGATCCGGTAGCGGCGGTCGGTCTGGTCCAACCATCCCAGTCGGATGAAGCTGGCGATCGCCTTGTTCACCCGTTCGCGTGAGGCGCCGACCATGCCCGCGAGCTCCTCCTGCGTCACGGGGAGGGTGAATTCGTCGTTGCCGTCCGAGAGCTCGAGCAGGCGCTTGGCAGTACGACCGGTCACGTCGAGGAACACGCTGTCCGACAGCACCTCGTCCATGACGCGCAACCTGCTGGCGAGGAGCTTCGTCACGCCCCACAGCATCGTCGGATTCCCCTCGAGTTCCGTGCGCACCGCGGCGTACGGGATCTGCAGCACGCTCGAGGGTTCGAGGGCCCGGGCGAGTGCACTGCGCGAACCCTCGTCGAGCAATCCGAGCTCGCCGAAGAGGTCGCCGTTCTCCATCAGGGCGAGCATGCTCTCGCGCGAGTCGAGCGGTCGGTTGGCGATTGCGATCGCGATACGACCGGACAGCACAACGAACATCGCATCCGGTGCATCACCCTCGTTGAACAGCACGTCGCCACGCTGCAGCGAGCGAACGACACCTGCGGCGACGATCTTCTTCAACGACGGGGCAGGTGTGGCGGCGAAGAATGCGTTCTTTGCGAGGAGTTCTTCGTGAGTCATGCGCCTCACGGTACTACCCTGAACGACGATGCCCACGGGAGAATTGCGCAGACCGGGCGAGGTCATCTGGACGATCGTCGTCGCGGCCGGTTCCGGAACGCGGTTCGGTGGTCCCAAGCAGTTCGAAATGCTCGGTGATCGGCGTGTCATCGACTGGGCGGTCACCGCGGCGCGCGAATCGAGCGACGGTGTAGTAGTGGTTCTTCCTCCCGACGTCGCGGAGAAGGAGGGCGGCGTCGCCGGCGGCGCAACGCGCAGCGAATCGGTGCGACGCGGACTCGCCGCGGTACCCGGGAACGCGACCATAATCTGCGTCCACGACGCCGCGCGTCCGTTCGCCAACGAGGACGACTTCGTGCGCGTGATCGAGGCGGTCTCGGTCGGTGCCGACGGAGCCGTGCCGGCAATCCCGGTGGCCGACACCATCAAGGTGGTCGACGACACGGGACAGGTGGTGAGAACACCGGCCCGTGGTTCGCTGCGTGCGGTACAGACTCCGCAGGCCTTCCGTGCCGAGGTGCTGCGGCGCGCACACTCCGGGCTCGGCGAGGGCACCGACGACGCGGCGCTCGTCGAGACGGAGGGCGGCAAGGTGGTGGTGGTCGACGGTGACGTGCTGAACCGGAAGATCACAACGCGCGACGACCTCGAATGGGCCCGTGCACAGCAGGGTGGTGAGCAATGAACGTCCGAATCGGGCAGGGTTTCGACGTGCACCGCTTCGCCGAGGACGACCGGCCCCTCGTCCTTGCCGGCGTCACGTTCCCCGGCGAGCGCGGACTGCACGGTCACAGTGACGCCGACGCGGTGGCACACGCCGTGTGCGACGCCCTCCTCGGCGCGGCTGGCCTGGGTGACATCGGCCAGCACTTCCCCGATACCGACCCACAGTGGCGGGGTGCCGACTCGATACAGATCCTCGGTGCCGTCGTCGGCAAGGTCCTTTCGGCGGGCTGGAAGGTCGGAAACGTCGACGTCAACGTCATCTGTGAGCGGCCGAAGATTGCACCGCACCGCGAGGCGATGCAGGAACGTCTCACCAGTGTGGTCGGTGCACCCGTGAGCGTGAAGGGCCGACGAGCCGAGGGACTCGGCAGCATCGGGCGAGCCGAGGGAATCGCAGCGATCGCCGTCGCGTTGCTCGTCTCGTGAACCGTCGACCCCGTCGCGGTCCGCGCCGACAAGCGGGCGGGAACTCGCGACCACCGCGTCCCAAGGGTGGCGATCGTTCGCTCGGTGGCGAACAGGTGGAGGGTCGCCAGGCCGTGCGCGAACTCCTGATCGCACAGCGGCGTCGCATCCGCGAGGTGCTGCTGGCCGACGACAGCGACCGCAACGCCGTGGTGGGTGAGATCGTCGACCTCGCACGCTCGCAACGCGTTCCGATCCGTCATGTCACACGACAACAGATCGACGAACAGTCGCGCAGCGAGGCACCGCAGGGTGTGATCGCGTTCGCCGAGCCCCTCGAGGAGGTCGTACTCGACGAGGTCCTGGTATCGGCCGGTGACGGACGGAAGTTGTTCCTCGTGGCGATCGACGGCGTGACCGACCCGGGCAACCTCGGTGCGATCCTCCGATCGTGCGAGGGCGCGGGCGTCGATGCGGTGATCCTGCCCCGGCACCGGGCCGTTCATGTCACGCCGAGTGCAGCCAAGGCGGCCGCCGGCGCGGTCGAGTACCTCACCATGTGCGTGGTGCCCGGGCTTCCGACGGCGATCCAGCAGTTGCGCGACAACGACGTGTGGGTCGTCGGGCTCGACGACGATGCGGAGAAGCCGATCTTCGGTCTCGGGGACCTGGCGAACGAACACATCTGTCTCGTGCTCGGGGCGGAGGGTCCCGGTCTCTCGCGACTGGTGCGCGAACGTTGCGACATGATCGTGTCGATCCCGATGCTCGGCGCGTTGTCGTCGCTCAACGTGTCGGCGGCCGCCGCCCTGGCCACGTACGAGGTGGTTCGCGCCAGGCGCCGGCCCGAGTAGCGCTCGTAGTATTGGTCGGCGTCGCAAGTAGCGCCATGCCGGGGTAGCTCAGTGGCAGAGCAGCCGCCTTGTAAGCGGCAGGTCGTGGGTTCGATCCCCACCCTCGGCTCGGGAATTCCACGATTAGCCTTGCGGGCATGAGTCAGGAGCGCAGGCGTCCTCGACCCGAGCCCGAGCCCCGCGGATCGGGGGTCAACTCCGCCCTGTCCGTCGCCGTCGCCGTGCTGTCGGTACTGCTCGGATTCTTCATCCTTCGGGACCTGCGCAACGACGACACGATGCCCAATCCCGACGGCGGAGCGACCGAGGAGGTGGTCACCGAGACGACCCTCGAGGTGATTCCGGTCGAGACGACCGTACCGACCGTGGTGCTGACCGCGTTCAAGGTGCAGATCGCCAATGCCTCCGGGGTGAGTGGCAGCGCAGGACTGCTGACCACCGAACTGCAGGGCCGGGGCTACATCGTGCAGCCGGCAATCAACAAGAGCGAGATCACCCCCCGTCAAACCACCACCGTCGTCTACTACCTCCTCGGTAGCGAGGCGCCGGCGGCGCAGGTGGCGCGCGAGCTGGGTGGGGTCGCCACCTCGCCGATGCCGACGCCGATCCCCACCGAGACCGGCAGCCTCGGCGAGGCGAGCGTGCTCATCCTCCTCGGCACCGACCTTGCCGGCAAGCCGCTGGCCATCATCTCGAGTGGAGCCGCAACTCCGGCCCCCGTCGTCACCGAGACGACCACCGGCTGACGAACTAGTCGTCGTCCAACGTTTCCAGCAACCGCTGGGTTGCCTTCGTGATGCAGGTTCGGGTCATCGTGACCGACTCGTCGCCGAACGCCGCGCGAAGCGACGACACCCCGAGCTTCGCCGCTGCCGCGAGCTCGATCCCTTCCGCGGTGGCGTCGCCGCAGACGGCGAGGGCCCGCTTGCGGTGCTCGCGCGCCAACGCGGCGACCTCGCCGACGACCTTGCCATCGAAACTCGTTGCGTCGAGACGACCCTCCCCGGTTACCACGACGTCGCAGTCGTCGATTGCGTCGAACAATCCCGTCTCCTCGCCGACCAACTCGAAGCCAGGGCGCAGGGTTGCACCGAGTGCGAAGAGTCCACCGGCGAGACCTCCCGCCGCACCGCCCCCCTCCACGTGCGTCACATCGACACCGAACCGTTTCCGGTAGTACTCGGCGGTGCCCGCCAACCTGGTCGTGAGGAAGCGCACCTGCGATCCGGTCGCACCCTTCTGAGCAGCGAAGATGCGCGCGGCGTCGAGGAACGCGGTCCGCACGTCGCAAGCCACGACGAACTCGACGCCCTTCAAGCGGGCCGGTGCAGTGATCGCCTGCACGGCACCGAGGCCACCGTCGGTGGTGGCCGAGCCGCCGAGGCACACGATGATGCGCTGCGCCCCGAGGTTCAACGCGGCGTCGATCAACTGACCGGTGCCGATCGTCGAGGCAGCGAGCGGATCATTCCCCTCCGCACCCCCGACCAGCGAGATTCCCGACGCTGAGGCAATCTCGATGATCGCGGTTCCGCGATGGAACCGCCAGGCCGCATCGACCGGATGGCCGAGCGGACCCTCCACCCGCAGTGTGCGGTTGGCGCCGCCGAGCACCTCCAGCGTTCCCTCGCCGCCGTCGGCGAGGGGCATCTCCGTGCACTCATGACCGGCGCTCCAGCAACCGTCGTGGATGGCGCGTGCCACTTCCCTGGCGGTGGCGGTACCGCGGAACTTGTCGACTGCCGCCAACACCCGCACGGCTTCTAGTGTGGCGGAACATGAGCAACCCGCTGCACCTCGACGCCACCGCACAAGCCGACCTCGTCCGGGGCAAGCAGATCACTGCGGGCGAACTGGTCGACATGGCCATCGCGGCGGTCGAGCGGGTGAATCCCCGCATCAATGCCGTCATTCATCCTCGTTTCGAGCGCGCGCGTGCCGAGGCGAACGGTGGTCGCGGTGGTCCCTTCGCCGGAGTGCCGATCGTCGTGAAGGACCTCAATTGCCAGATCAAGGGCGAGCCGTACCACCTCGGGACGAGGTTCCTGAAGAACCGCGGGTTCGTGGCGACGGAGGACTCGTACCTGTACGAACGGCTGTGCCGCGCCGGCTTCGTCACGATCGGTCGTACGAACACCCCGGAGTTCGGCAGCACGATCACCACCGAGCCGCTCGCCTACGGACCGGCACGCAACCCTTGGAACACCGATCACTCGACCGGTGGCAGCAGCGGTGGAAGCGCCGCCACGGTCGCGGCCGGTTGCGTTGCGGTCGCCCATGCCAACGACGGTGGTGGCTCGATCCGGATCCCCGCCAGCGAGTGTGGTCTCGTCGGCCTGAAACCGAGCAAGGGCCGGGTCAGTCTCGGACCGGCGATCGGGGAGTCGTGGATCGGCGGCGTGGTCGAGGGTTGCGTCACTCGCTCGGTGCGCGACACTGCGGCGGTGATGGACGTGCTGTCGGGCTACGAGTCGGGTGACCCGAACACTCCGCCGCCGCCATCGCGCCCGTATGCGTCGGAGGTCGGTGCTCCGGTCGGGAAGTTGCGCGTCGGTCTGCTCTCCGGACCGCTGCTTCCCGGTGGGTTGGATCATCCCGAGGCACGCGAGTCGGTGGCCGCGACCGGTCGACTGCTGGAGGGTCTCGGTCACGACGTGGAGATCGCGCATCCCGCCGCACTGAACGAGGCGGAATTCGGAGACATGTTCCTCGCCGTCGTGATCGCCCACATCGCCAACGACGTCGCCGCACTGGAGAAGGCGTTCGGTGTCACGCTGACCACCGACGACATCGAGGCCGGCAACCACCTGCTGGCCCAGTTCGGTGCCGCGACGAACGTCGTTGCCTACCTGTCGGCCGTCACGTGGATGCAGGCGTGGACGCGACGCGTGGTGTCGTGGTGGCTTCCCCGGGACGGCTCGCGGGGATTCGACGTGCTCGTCACGCCGACGCTCGCCGGTCCGCCGCCGAGGATCGGCGAACTATCGGGTGACGACTCCACCGAGAAGATCCGTGGGATCATGCAGTACACCGCGCAGTTCAACATGACGGGCCAACCGGGCATCAGCCTGCCGCTGCACATGAGCAAGGACGGCCTGCCGATGGGCGTGCAGTTCGTCGGCGCGCCCTACCGCGAGGACGTGCTCATACGGTTGGCCTCCCAGGTCGAGTCCGCCGCGCCCTGGTCGTCGCGCCGACCGTCGTTGCATGCGTGACCACGACGGTGTCGTGGCTCCTGCTCACGGCTGAACTGGTCGCACTCGCCGCGGTCGGCCCACGATTGCTCCGTTCCGCCCGCGGCGGGCGGCGGCTCGACGTACACGACCGGCCCGACGATGTCAGGGCAGCCGGGGCACCCGCGGATCGACCGCGCATCAGCGTGGTCGTTCCTGCGCGCAACGAGTCCGGACGAATCGGCGCATGCATCACCGCGCTGCGTGACGCACCCGGCGTCGACGAGGTGATCGTCGTCGACGACGAGTCGACGGACGACACCGCGGCGATCGTGCGCCGGCTGGGTGCACGGGTGGTCGCCGGTGCACCCCTTCCCGACGGCTGGGTGGGGAAGATCTGGGCGCTGCAACAGGGCATCGAAGCGGCGGGAGGCGACGTGATCGTCACGCTCGATGCCGACACGAGGCCCGATCCACGGTTGCCGGTCGCGGCAGCACGGGGGCTCGCCGCGAGCGGTGCGGCGCTGGCCACGGTGACCGCCAGGTTCGACACACCCTCGGCACCGGGAACCTGGCTGCATGCGGCGATGCTGACGTCGCTCGTGTACCGGCACGGCGCCGGTGCCGGCCGCGCGGGCGTTGACTCGGTTGCCAACGGGCAGTGCATGGTGTTCCGTCGTGATGATGCGGTACGCGGAGGATGGTGCAACGAGGTGCGGGGCTCGACGGTCGAGGACGTCGCACTCGTGCGGGCGTTGGTCCGTCAGGGTCGGCCGGTGGAGATGTTCGACGGATCCTCGTTGCTCACGGTCCGGATGTTCGAGAACTTCGGCGACACCTGGCGTGGTTGGGGGAGGTCGCTCGCCCTCACCGGTGCCGACTCCCGACTGCGACAGTCGGTCGATCTCGCCACCACCGCACTCGCACTGGTTGCACCCCCGGTGCTGGTCGTCACCGGCGCGGCGACCCCGGTGACGTTCGCGCTGCTGGCGATTCGTCTCGGGACGCTGGTCGGCACGTCCCGCGTCTACCGGCGCCGCGGACTTGGTTACTGGTTGTCGCCGCTCGCGGACCTACTTGCGTGGCTCGCCGTCGTGCGGGGCGTGTCGACGCGCACGCAACGGTGGCGTGATCGAACGTACCGGTGACGGCAGTCCGTTGGCCATGACGAACCGGATCCCGACGATCGTCATCAGTGCACCGTTGGCCGCGGTACGCCAGGCACCGTCGGAGTACCACTGCGCGAACGGGAAGAGAACGACGGCGATCCGAACCGCGTGACCGAACGCCCGCGTGGCGCCGAGGAACATCACGAACATCAGGATGCAGAACGCCGCCGCCCATGGACTCAGCATCAGCGCGGTGCCGATCCACGTGAGCACACTGCGCCCGCCGCTGAACTTCGCGAACGCCGGCCAGGCATGTCCGATGACCGCAGCCCCGGCACCGAGGAACCACACACGCCAATCGTCCGACAACTGCTCGGCGATCAGCACCGCAACCACGCCCTTCGAGAGGTCCCCGACGAAGACGGTCAACGACTGACCGCGGGTGAGCACCAAGCGGGAGTTCCAGTAACCGGGATTCCGATCGCCGACCCCGCGGAGGTCCGGGGCGCCGGCCCGTCGCGTGACGAGGTCCGCGACCGGTACCGAACCGAGCAGGTAACCCGCGAGGACGGCAATGATCACGTCGGCCATTGCGTCATACTGTAGAAGGGGCCAGACGGTGATTGCGACGTTCCACCTCCTCGAATGGAACGGTCCGCTGCGCATGGTGCAGGCGTTGGTCGTCGATCGCTTCCGTTACCGACGTCCTGGTGGCCCCGCATTCCTGCGCGTGCTCGGCACCGGTCGGGGCACGAGCACCGCACCCGGTGCGCAGTGGGGACGAACGGCGATGTTCTGTCTGTTCGATGACGAGCACCTGGCGGATGCCTTCATCCGTAACGTCGACCGACGCAGGGGACTCGTCGAATCGTGGCACGTCAAGATGCGCGGCGCGGGCGGACACGGAGCATGGCGGGGTCGCGCAATACCGGAGATGATGCGTGGCACCGAACCCGGCGACCCCGAGCCGATCGGACCGGTGGCGATGATCACCCGCGCCGACGTGCGACCGGGTGCGTGGCGGACGTTCTCGCGCGAGGCACGAATCGTGGACCGCGAGCTTCAGGCCGCCGAGGGTCTCCTCGCGGTCGTCGGTATCGGCGAGGCACCCATCCTGCGTCTCGGTACGTTCAGTCTCTGGCGCGACCATGCCGCGATGTCGGCATTCGCACGACGCGGCCCCCGGCACGTGCAGGTGGTGGCCCGCACCAGGAGCGAGGAGTGGTACGGCGAGGAGATGTTCGCGCGGTTCACTCCGTACTGGTCGTCGGGATCCTGGGGCGGACGCGATCCGCTGCATTCCGGTCCATCGTGAGCCACGGGAAGAGCATTCCGTACGGTTCGCCGTTCGCCACGTGGTGCGAACGGTGGGCCGTCTCGAGTCGTCGCGCCCACGCGACGTCGAGGCCCTTCATCGGGCGGATTCGTCCGTGGATGATGCCGTCGTGGATGAGCGTGTACACCACGCCGTAAACGGTCACGCCCGACATCAACGGCAACAGCCATGCCAGGCCGTCCACGTTGAAGCCCGCCCAGAATCCGGTGGCCGCGCACACCGAGAATGCCACCGGGAACGCATCGTTGGGTTCCGGTGACACGGGGGCGAACTCGGCCGATGCGTTGCGGTGGTGGCTGAGGTGGAGTCGTTCGAGCGCACCGTGCATCACGAACCGGTGCACGAGGTAGGTGACCGCCTCCATACCGAGGAACCCGGCCAGGAAGAGGGCGATGGTCGTCACGCGTTGCGCCCCGGTCGTCACTTCTTGTTCACGAGACGGATGAGACCTTCCTGCACCACCGAGACGACGAGGTCGCCGTCGCGCGTGAAGATCGCGCCACCCGCCAACCCCCGGGCATTCGACGTGGACAGGGACGTCTGGTCGTAGAGCAACCATTCGTCGGCCTTGAAGGAGCGGTGGAACCACATGGCGTGGTCGAGGCTCGCCATCTGTACCTTGCCGTCGGTCCAGCCGATGCCGTGCGGCAGGAGTGCCGTGTCGAGCAGGGTCATGTCGCTGGCGTAGGTGACGATGCAGGTGTGCAGTACGTGGTCGGCTGGAAGCGTGCCGTCGGCCCGCATCCACACACGCTGTCCGAGTCGGGGATGGTTCTCCCGCGAGAACGGGTCGGCGTCGACGTAGCGGATGTCGATCGGCCTCGGTCGGTCGTACCATTCGCCGAGCTGTTCCTTGTACGGCGCCATCCGTGTCTTGAAGTCGGGGAGCGAATCGGGATCCGGAACGTCGGTCGGCATCCTCACCTGGTAATCGAGCCCCGGTTCCTCGGTGTGGAAACTCGCCTGCAGGTTGAAGATGACCTGGCCGTGCTGGATGGCGACGACGCGGCGCGTCGAGAAACTCTTGCCGTCGCGGAGACGATCGACCTCGTAGAGGATCGGAACGGTGGGGTCGCCGGGGCGCAGGAAGTAGGCGTGCAACGAGTGCACGCTCCGGTTACCGAGGTCGATGGTGCGCGCCGCAGCTACGAGGGCCTGACCGGCGACCTGGCCGCCGAACACGCGTTGGCGATTCTCGTCGGGGCTGCGACCGCGGAAGATGTTGACCTCGATCGGCTCGACGTCGAGCAGCGCGACGAGGTCGTGCAGTGGCTGTTGCGCGTTCGGCACCCCTCCATGTTGGCAGAACGATGCTCGGTAGCGTTCGTCCGACTCACCATGCTCGAGCCGGATCTGCGCACGATTGCACTCGAGACGAAGGGATTCATGCCCGCCGAAGAGGGCGACGCGTTGTATGCCGCGGCCGTCGACGCCTGTACCGCGGTGCCGGGCCTGCCGCTCGTCGAGGTCGGCTCGTACTGCGGGAGGTCTACGGTGTGGCTCGGTGCGGTCGCCCGGAGGTTCGGGGTCGTGCTGCACGCCGTCGACCATCACGGTGGTTCCGAGGAGAACCAACCGGGCTGGGAATGGCACGACACCTCGGTGGTGGATGCGTCGGGTCGCATCGACACGTTGCCCTTCTTCCGCGCGACGATGCGTCGGGCCGGGCTCACCGACGTGGTCGTGGAGTGCGTCGGGGATTCGCACGAGATCGGTGCACGGTGGCGTCGGCCGTTGAGTCTCTGTTTCGTCGATGGTGGTCACGGTCGCGAGATTGCGCGCGGCGACTACCTCGCCTGGTCGCAGCACGTGGCGCCGGGCGGGTCGCTGGTGATCCACGACGTCTTCGAGCATCCGTCCGACGGCGGACAGGCACCGTACGAGGAGATCTACCTGCCGGCAATCGGGTCCGGACGCTTCGTGGAGGTGTCGCGAACCGGCTCGCTGCGGGTGTTGCGGTGCGTCAGTGGTGAGTGAAGAGGCGGTGCGCCGGTGAGATCGCCATCTGGGCGTCTGCGGCGAGGATCACCGCGGCACCCGTGTATGCGCTGACCTCGTCGGCCGGGAACGCGATCCGCTGCGGATAGACGATTCCGGTCGTGTACGAGCCGTCATCGTTGCGGTGCGGTGCGGTGAGTGCGAGCAGCTCGTGCGCCGTCCGCTGGTCGCCGATGGCGCTATGGGCGATGGCGCACTCCGCGGTCTCCGAGGCGGTGATCCACGGTTCGTCGCTCACGCAGCGGATGCCGTGACCGGACATGTAGAACGCGTCCCAGGCATCGTTGAGCCGCAGCTTCGCTGCATCCTGCACCAGTGCGCCGGCGAGTACCGGGTAGTACCAGTCCATCGCCCAACGCTCCTTCGGTTCGAACGACGAGGGGGAGTGGTTGATCACCGCATCGATGGCGTCGGCTGCGGCGCGCCAGAGCGGTCTCGGTTCGCCCAACAGGGCGGCGACGTTGGCGGCACAGTGCAGCGAATGACGGATCGAACTACTGCCGGTGAGCAGCGAGTACGACCACGGTTCACGGTCGACCTCCTTCGCCCAGAGGATGGTGCCGTCCTTGCGCCGCATGTTGAGCACGAATCCCATCGCCCGCTCCACCATCGGCCAGAAACGCTCGACTACTGCCAGGTCGTCGGAGCACTGCCAGTGGTGCCAGATGCCGGCACCGATGTAGGCGCAGACGTTCGAGTCGAGCTTGGCTTCCTTCACCGTTCCGTCGCTCAGGTAGTAGTTGTGCCACGAGCCGTCGGCGCGCTGGGTGTTCATCAACCATTCGTAGGCGCGGCGAGCCTCCTCGTGCATCCCCATCACATCGAGGGCCATCGCGGTCTCGACGTGGTTCCACGGGTCGCAGTGGCCGTCGGCGAACCACGGGATCATGCCGTTGGGGAGTTGCAGCGAGGCGATCCACCCCGCGGTGGTTCGCAACTCGTCGACGGTCGGTACCCGGATGCGCCCGCCGACCAGTGCCGGTGCGGCAACCGGGGTGTGCAAGGGGGCGGGCTTGCGGGCGTACACGACGTACGACTTGCCGATGACCGGCGAGAGCACGGTATCCGCCACCCGTGTCACGCGGGGAGCCGCCATGATGTCCCACTCGAGCAGTTTCTTGTAGCGGGCGACGAGCGGATGGTCCTCGCGGGCCGGACCGACCGCGCAGCGCAGCCACCAGTACGGGGCGTGCAGACCATGCGAGCGGTGCGTCGACACGGGGTCCAAACCGTGCCGGGCGATCTTGTCGCGTAGCTCCCGTGACGTATATATACGTACGTGTCCGCCCGGCACGAACGGTGCGTGGTACTCGTCGGAGAGCATCCAGTTGATCCTCTCGGGGAACCACGACGGCACGGTGGCCGCGAACGTCCCGCCCGGCTTCAGCACCCGGGCCAGTTCACGCAGCGCCGCCTCGTCGTCGTGGATGTGCTCGAGGACTTCGCTCGTCACCACGCACTCGAACGACGCATCGGCGAACGGGAGCCGGGTCGCATCACCGCGGATCGCCCCGCCGAATCGCGCGACGTCTATCTCACCGGCCATCGCCATCGCCGCGAATGTGTTCCGGGTGGCCGTCACCTCGTCGTGCCCGTAGTCGAGCGCCACCACCGTGGCGCCGCGCCGCGCAGCCTCGTAGGCGTGCCGACCGAATCCCGCACCGGCATCGAGGAAGAGCGTGCCCTCGGAGATGGGCAGACGGTCGAATCGGATGGTCAACATCGTGCGCGACCGCCTACGAGCGGTGCTGCTCCAGTCGGCGACGGATCTTCGGCAGGTTGTGCGGCATCGCGAGAACCTCGCGGTACTGGTCGACCGTGAGTGATGCGCAGTGGCGCCACGACCAACGCTCGACGACGCGCCGACGGCCGGCCTCACCGATCCGCGTGCGAAGCGACTCGTCGTCCAGACCCCGACGGATCGCCGCGGCGAGTGCCCCTGCATCCGCGGGCGGGCAGGCGAGCACGGTCTCGCCGTCACGACCGGTGACCTCGGGGAGGGCACCGCCCGTCGTTGCGACGAGACAGATCCCCGTGCTCATCGCCTCGATCGATGGGAGACTGAAGCCCTCGTACAGGCTCGGTACGACGGCGAGCGTGCTCTCGGCGTAGAGCTCGACGATCCGCTCGTCGCTCACGCCGGAAACGTAGGTGATGCAGTCGCGCAACCCGAGCGACTCGATGAGGTCGGCACTCGCACCGGCACGTGGCTTGCCGATGATCGTCAGGTGGATGTCGCGCTCCGTGCGCAGTTTGGCGACCGCTTCGAGCAGGTAGGAGAGGCCCTTCAGTGCCACGTCGGCCGATGCGGTGGTGACGAGGTGGTACGGCTTGCGCCCGACCGACGGCAACGGTTTGAAGAGGTCGGGATCGACACCGACCGGTACCAGTCGCATGCGATCGAGCGATACACCCATGTCGGTGTGGATGTCGTTGATCGAGTTCTCGCTGACCACGACGATGCGCGGGAGGCGGCTTGCCACCTTGCCCTGCATCTTGACGAAGGAGTACCAGCGGGAGATCCCGAAGCGTTTCCACAACGTCTTCGTGTGCTGCATCTCGAGCTTGCGGTCCTTGGTGATCGGATGGTGCAGCGTGACGATCGTCGGGATGATCTTCTCGATCGCCAGGATGTGCTTGCCGAGGCACTGGTTGTCGTGCACGAGGTCGAAGTCCGTGGTCCGCTCGCGCAGGGCCCGGTACGCACGCAGGCTGAACGTGAGCGGCTCGGCGAACGTGCCCTTCAGGAAGTAGAGCGCCTCGAGGGCGTTGGGCCAGTCGTTGAGCTCCCAGTAGGCGGGAAAACGACCGGGGTACTGGTCGTTGAAGATGTCGAGGCTCGGCAACTTGTGCAGCGTGACGCGCGGGTCCAGCACGGGGTACGGCTGTCCGCCGTACACCTCCACGTGGTGACCGAGATCGGCGAGGGCCTTGGTGAGGTGCCGTGTGTAGACACCCTGGCCGCCGACGTGGGGCTTGCCGCGGTAGGTGAGGTAGGCGAGACGCAACGGACCCTCGCGCAGTCTGTCGATTTCGCGCTGCACGTCGCGGTCCGACATGCGACTTGACGCTATCGCTCCGAACTTACCGGGCGATCAGTTCCATCGTTCGTTGTAGCGGGACATCCGGGGTCACGACGTGCGGTGCGAGCGTGAAGCCGTCCGGTGGACCCGATTGTGGTTCCACGCACAGTGCGTGTTCCGGCATGTCGTAGACGACCCAGTGGTCGCAGTCGCTCGTCACCTCGAGGCGCACTCCGTCGGGGAAGACGACCGTCGGTGTGCGACGCGGAAGGACGAAGCAGTCGTCCCACGGCCCCGCAGGCGGTGAAGTGCGACGGCCGGTCGGGATGTAGTCAACGTCGCGCACGTACATCTCGGCGAAGTCGATCTCCAGGGTTGCCGGGCGCACGAACCACGGATGCCATCCCACCTGCGCCGGCATCGATGCCGACGTGTTGGTGACGGTGAGCATGCAAGTCACACGACGGTGCTCGGCGTCGACGGTGACCTCGTGCGTCACCGAGCCCCCGAAGGGCCAGCGCCGCCCGAGTGGTGTCGTCATCACCACACGTGCCGGCGATCTGTCGACGATCGTCCAGCTCCGGTCGAAGACCGTGCCGTGGATCGCGTGCCGGTCGTGGTTGATCGGGAGCCGGTACTCCACCGCTGCGTGCGTGAAGCGCCCGTTGCGTACCCGGCCGGCGTACGGAACCATCGGATACGCACCCCACGACATCGCGGTCGCAGCGTGGGTGCGAACGACCAGTCGCTCGCGGCCGTCCACCCGCAGCGACGAGAGGCGCGCGCCGTTCAGTGCGTCGACCGAGCATCCGAACACCGGACCACCGAGGTTGACCACTCCGCTCACGGTGTCCGTGCCCGTTTCCGCCGAAAGATGACGATGGTGCCGATCAGCAGTGCATACGTGGTTGCATCGCCGAGCCGCGAGTAGATGGTGCGGCCGGTTCGCAGGGGAACGTCGTGGATGATCGCCGCGCGTCGCCCCATCGGAATGCGCTGAAGGACACGACCGTCGGAGTCGACCACGAGACTGAAACCGGTCGTCGCGGCCTGCACGACGTAACGACCCGACTCGAGTGCCCGTAGCTGGGACGTGGCGACCTGTTGTTGCTGCAGGATCTCGCCCGTGTAGCTCGAGCCGTTCGTCGGATTCAGCACCACTTCACCGCCGGCGGATACCCCGTCATCCACACGACCGGAAAAGAACACCTCCCAGGAGATCGCGACGGCGAGTTCGACCGGCCGTTCATCCGCGCCCTCGACCTCGATGACCGCCCGCGACGTTCCGGCAACTGCATCGCGCGGAATTCGGCCCACCGGGGCGCCGAGTGCCTCGAGTACCGAGCGCAGCGGTACGTACTCCCCGTAGGGAACGCGCCGCACCTTGTCGTATCGGCTCACCTCGTTGCCGGTCGCGTCGACGACGATCTGTGCGTTGGTGAAATAGTCGCCTGCGTCCTCCGTGACGCCGACCGCGAAGGGTGCGCCGATGCGCCGTACCTCGTCGACGATCCTCCCGCGCACACGGCTCGTCGTGAAGTCGGCGACGTCGATCGCGTTCTCCGGCCAGACCACGAGGTCGATCCCGTCGTCGGCGTCGAGCAGTCGGGTGGCCTCGAAGTGCCGTTCGATCACGTCGCGGGGATTGCTGTCGATCGCCAGCACGCCTTGCGGTCCGCCCCCCTGCACCGCCGCGATTCGCATCGTTCGTCCCGTGCCCCGGCCGTGCGGGGCGATCTGCGCCACGACCTGTGCGGCAACGAGCACGCCGAGCACGATGCATGCACCCCGTCGCGACCGCCAACCGGTGTCCGATCGTCGCAGCCAGAGGTCGGCGGCGACACCGCCGAGTGCCATCATCCAGAACGAGAGCCCGAGTGGTCCGGTGACTCGCACGAGATCGGCGAGCCGTGTGTCGGCCACCCCGAGTGCGAGGCCCGCGAGCGGTACGCCGCCGAATGGAACGACCAACCTCGCACCTTCCACCAACCCGTGCAAGGCGAGGCGAACCATGATCCGCGCGGTCGGGTCTCCGGCACCCTGCCGCGGCACCGTCCGCACCGCCACCACCGCGGCGACACCATGCATTGCCGCGAACAACGACGGAGCCACCACGAATCCGGCGGGCACCAACTGCCACATCCATCCCATGGCCGGTGCCAGCCATCCCCACGCGAAGAGTGCCGCGATCCAGAATTGCGTCCGGGTACGACGGTCGGCCCTCTCGGCCGCGACGACGTAGCAGGCAACGCCCGCGACGATCGACGGCCACCAACCGAGCGGAGGGATCCCGAGTGCGACCAGCACGCCACCGAGGAGCGACAGCGCGTACGTCGCGGGGTGCGTTGCCGTCACGGGAGATGCGTCGACCAGACCGGGGTTCATCGTGCACCACGGCGCGCACGTAGGTAGGCGGCCAGCTTGTTGATCCGGACCCGCATCGGGGGGTGCGATGCAAACACGCGTTCCCACACGTTGGTGCGCGATGCACCGCCGGTCGATGCCTCCCACTCGCGCATGGCCGCCAGCAGTTCGTGACCGAACCCGAGTTGCGCCGCCCGACGGTCGGCGTGGAACTCCGTCGCCCGACTCGCAGCGTTGCCGAGCGAGGTGGCGAGCGAAACGTTGAGCATGAGCAGCCAGGACACCACGTGCAGGAATGCGGCGACGAACAGCCCGGCGGCGTGCAGCAGCGGTATCCGCCGGGCGAACGCGATCGTCGCGGCCTCGGCGACCGATCGAAGCCGCATACCCGCCCGTGAGAGGAGGGTGATCGGGAGGATCATCCACTGGGTGATCGTCAGGGACACGGTGTGCAATCCGAGGTGGTGGCTCAGTTCGTGGGCCAGCACCCCGGAGAGTTTCTCGACGTCGAGTCGGGTGATCGCGTGCGAGGAGACGATCACGAGGTGACCGCCGCATGCGAAGGCGTTCAACGAATCGGTGTCGACCACCGCCAGCACGAACCTGCGTCGTTCCAGTACGTTCCCGCGCACGATCGGAGCCCAGGCCTCCAGCAGCACGGCGTGTTCCGCGGCGGTGGGTCGTCGTGCGCCGAGGAGGCGCATCAAGACGAACCGCTGAACGGGGCGGGAAAACAAGAGGATGAACAACGAGAAGAAGGCGGTGACGAAGAGCCGGTAGTCGACGTCACCCCACCACCCGAACGGCAGCCACAGCAGCGTCGTGGTGACCAGCCAGGCGGGAAGCAACGCCACGATTCCCGCCAATCCGGTGAGCGCCGACCAGTCGACGCCCTGCGAACGACCCACCACGACGGGTGAAACTATCGTGGACCCCATGAACTGGCTCGCGTCGCTCCCCAGTCCGTCGTCCGGATCACTCGAGCTCGGGCCGTTGCGTCTCAACGCCTACGGATTGATGATCGCACTCGGTGCCGTCGCCGCCACATGGTTGGTTGGCCGGCGGCTCGAGGCCCGCAATTGGGGAACGCGCGACGACGCGAGCAGCATCGCGATCTGGGCGGTGCCGGCCGGAGTCGTCGGCGCACGGCTCTACCACGTGGTCACCGACTGGGAGCGTTTCGACGGTCGTCTCATCGACATCCTGAAGATATGGAAGGGAGGACTCGGTATCTGGGGTGGACTCGTGGTCGGCACCATCGTCGGGTTGTGGGTCGCACGACGGCGGGGCCTGGGTCTTGGTCGTGTCCTCACCATCGTTGCCCCGGCACTCCCGCTCGCCCAGGCAATCGGCCGGTGGGGTAACTGGTTCAACCAGGAGTTGTTCGGTCGCGCCACCACGTTGCCCTGGGGTTTGGAGATCGACGACAAGAAGCTGCCGGATGGATTCGAGCCGGGCACCCTCTTTCACCCGACGTTCCTCTACGAGTCGCTCGGGTGCCTCGTGCTCGTCGGCGTGCTCCTGCAGATCGACCGCCGTGTTCCCCTGAAGCCGGGTCGGCTCTTTGCGGTCTACGCCGCCGGCTACGCGGTGTTGCGCTTCTTCGTCGAGGGCCTTCGAATCGACCCGGCGAAGTCGGCCGGCGGTCTGCGACTCAACCAGTGGGTGTCGCTCGTCGTCTTCTCGGTGGCAGTCGCGTTCCTCGTAACGTCTGGATCGCGGAACAAGACGTCGAGCGCGCCGAACGGCGACAGCGCGTCTACGTAGCGTCGCGGAGACGCGCCGCCAGTTCCTCGGGGACGACGGGAACGAAGTACTCCCCGGTCGCCACCTCTGCCGCCGCGATGTACCGGAGCACCTTCGGCGCGCGCCAGGGTGAGACGATCTCCACGTTGAACCAAGCATCGTCGTAGCCGTCGATCTCCGTGGCCCGTTGCGAGTCGACCGTCGGACGCTGGTTGAACCACATCATCGTCGGCGTTGCACCACCGTGCAACCGTTCGATCCGTTGCAGTACGTCCTGCACGATGGCGGCGAACGCCGCCCGCTGCCCGCCGTCCATGGTCGGCAGGTCGGGGAGCCGTTCGACGGGTGCGATCTCGATCGCCAACGGGTACGCCGACGCGTGCGGGACCGTTGCCGCCCAACCGTCACGTTCGACGATCAGCCGGTCGCGGGTGGGGTCGGGCTTCCATCCGGCTGCGAGCCGCCGTCGCGACCGTTCGGGAACGTGGTCGAACGCGTAGATCTGGCCGTGGGGATGGTCGATGGTCGCTCCGACATCGCGACCCGAGTTCTCGAAGATCAGCACGAAGTCGACGTCGTCGCGCGAGCCGAGCCGTTCGGTGCGTCGTGCCCATACGTCGACGAGCTCCGCCGCGTTGTCGGGCGCCAACGTGCCGAGCCGCGCATCATGGTCGCTCGCGTACAGGACCACCTCGCAGCGCTCGTCGGGCATCGGCGGCCAGCGGTTCGGGATCACCTTCACCGAGTACGGTTCGGATGCCTCGAGTCCGCCGACGCAGAACGGGCACCCGGTCGAGGGCAGGTTCGGTCGGTTCTGCCGTGATGCAACGATGTGCACCAACGTGCCGAGCCAGGGATCGGAGCGCACGTCGTCGTTCACGGGGCGGTCGCTATGCGGAGATCCGCAGCCCGGTCGCCGAGTCGAATGCGTGCAACGACCCGGGCTTTGCGCGGAGGGTGATGCGCGAGTGGGCCGTGATTCGAGATAGCCCCGGTGCCCGGGCGACGACCCGGTTCTTCTCCGGCGTGTCGAGCGTGCAGTGCACGAAGGAGTCGCTGCCCAACTCCTCGACGAAGTCGACGACCGCAGCGATGCCCTCGGTCCCCACCTCGAGACCCTCCGGTCGGACACCCACGATCACCGACTCGGCGTTGCCCGTGAGCGAGGTGCTCGCACCGGCGAACGAGACGCTGCCGGCGGCGGGTCGAACATCGATCATGTTCATGCCGGGCGATCCGATGAATCCGGCGACGAAGGTATTGACGGGCCGCGAGAAAAGCTCCTGCGGTGCGGCGACCTGCTGGAGCACGCCGTCCTTCATGACCGCGATGCGGTGACCCATGGTCATCGCCTCCACCTGGTCGTGCGTCACGTAGACCGTGGTGACCCCGAGTTGGCGCTGCAGTTCCGCCACCTGCGTTCGCGTCTGCACGCGGAGTTTTGCATCGAGGTTGGAGAGTGGCTCGTCCATCAGGAACACCTCGGGCTTGCGGACGATCGCACGTCCCATCGCCACTCGCTGGCGCTGGCCACCGGACAGCTTGGCCGGCTTGCGATCGAGCAGGTCGGAGAGATCGAGCATCCGGGCCGTCTCCTCGACGCGATGCTTGATCTCCGCCTTGTCCACGTTGTTGAGCTTGAGGTTGAACCCGATGTTCTCCGCGACGGTCATGTGCGGGTACAACGCGTAGCTCTGGAACACCATCGCGATGTTGCGATCCTTCGGGGCCAGGTCGGTCACGTCGCGGCCGCCGATACTTATCGAGCCCTCGTCCACCGACTCGAGTCCGGCGATCATCCGCAGCATCGTCGACTTGCCGCAGCCCGACGGTCCGACGAGGACGAGGAACTCACCGTCCTGCGCCGTCAGGTCGACGGCATTGACCGCCGGTCGGTTCATCCCGGCGAACCGGCGGGTGGCCTGGAGAAGTTGGACCGTCGACATGATGACTCCTTGTTTATTCTCGGTGGGAATGACGGACTGCGGTTGACTGACGTTCGCCGGCCGAGCCCGCGTCATCGTCGGCCTCGACGACCGTGAGATTCCGGCACTCGCGGGCGAGCACCGTCCGGGCATCCTGGCGAAGCGCCGAATCGGTGACGACCATCGCCACGTCGGCTAGGGGCAGGATCAAGCAGAGTCCGTTGAGGTTCCACTTCGAGTGGTCGGCGAGCACCACCACGTCGTCCGTCGTGTTGGCGAAGGCACGGTTGGTCTCGGCCTCGGCGAGGTTCGGCGTGGTGAATCCCTTCGCCGACATGCCGTGGACGCCCATGAAGACGAGATCGAGCTGCAACTGCGAGAGCGTCTGCACCGCGGTCGGTCCGACCAGCGCGTCACTCGGCGTCCGCGTACCTCCGACGAGCAACACGGTGCGGTCGGAGCGGGGGAACTGGTGGAGGTATTCGGCGATGTGGATGCAGTTGGTGACGACGGTCAGGTCGACCACGTCGAGGAGCGACATCGCCATGTGGTAGGTCGTGGTGCCTGCGGTCAGTCCGATGGACATCCCGGAACGAACCAGACCCGCAGCGGCACGGCCGATCGCCAGTTTCTCGCCGAGGTTGCGGCGCGACTTCGTGTCGAAGCCCGGTTCGAACGCGCTGCGATCGTCGCGCAACGTCGCGCCACCATGCACCTTGTCGAGGACGCCGATCTCCGACAGTGCGTCGAGGTCGCGCCGAACCGTCATCTCCGAGACACCGAGCAGCGTGGCGAGATCCCCCACGCGAACCGCACCGTGGAGGCGCAGCTGGGTGGTGATGATGTCGTGACGTTGTGCGGCCAGCGCCCGCACGTTCGAAGCCGTCGTGTCGAGCGGACGCCGATCGAGGTCGGTCATCGCCAACCCCGCATGGTCGGGCGGGTATCAGAAGCGCCCCATCCCATGCGAGCAATCATGGCAGAGGCGGGTTGGTTCGCACAAAAACGCACATGAACGCTGTGCGAATACCGCGCATGTGCGTGTTTTCACGCAATTGCGTCGCTCGCCACGCATAAAGCACACGCAAGCGCACGGAACCCCACAGATCCGCACAGATGGCGCTTGACACATTCATGTCCGTTCGTCAGACTGTTGCCAACACTTCAACTCGTCGTGCGATGCGCGACGCACAAGGGGGCAAGTACATGTCAGCAGACAATCCAAAGATTCACCCGTCCGATCTCGGACACCGGGTGAATCGTCGAAGCCTCATCGCCGGTGCAGCCGGCGTTGCCGGCGCGGGCGCACTGCTCGCGGCCTGCGGTGGCGACGATGCAGCAACGACGGAGGACACCAGCGCAACCGAGGTCACCGAGACCACCGTTGCCGCCGCCTACTCCGGCCCGGTGTCGTTCGGTGCACGCACCGTCGACGAGTCACCGACCAAGCAGCTGAAGGCGCTCGTCGCCGCGTACGAGGCGAAGACCGGCAACACGGTCACCTACAACGCGACCGAGTCGAACGCATTCCAGAACAACCTCTCGCAGTACCTGCAGGGAACCCCGGACGACGCCTTCCAGTGGATGGCCGGCTACCGCATGCAGTTCTTCGCGGAGCAGGGTCTGCTCGTCGATCTCACCGACGTGTGGGACAAGATCGGCAGCCAGTATGCCGAGTCGTACAAGATCGCCTCAACCGGTCTCGACGGCAAGCAGTACTTCGTCCCGCAGTCGTGGTACCCGTGGGGTCTCCACTTCCGTAAGTCGATGCTCGCCGACCTCGGCATCGATCCGGACGGCATCTACAACTGGGATGACTTCCTCGCGATGCTCGACGGCATGAAGTCGAAGGGCCTCGTCGGGTTCGCCGCAGGCAACAAGGGCGGCTGGGAAGCGATGGGCACGTTCGACATGCTGAACGCGCGCATCAACGGTTACCAGTACCACGTCGACCTCCTCGCCGGACGCGAGAAGTGGACCGACGCACGCACGGCCAAGGTGTTCGAGTACTGGGAGCAGTTGATCCCGTACATGAACGACAACGTGCTCGACCTCGAGTGGGACGGCGCGATGCAGTTGCTGCTGCAGCGCAAGGCCGGCGCCATGCTCATGGGTTCGTGGTTCGGTGGCAACTTCAAGGAGCAGTCGCAGGAGGACTACGACGACCTGTGGATCATCCCGTTCCCGGAGATCGACCCGGCCAACGCACGCGACACCATCGATGCACCCATCGACGGGTTCTGCGTGGCGGCGAATGGTTCGAGCAGCGAAGGTGGCAAGGACTTCCTCGCCTTCGCCGGCGACATGGAAGGCGTCCAGGCGATGCTCGATACGGGCGTGCCGATGACGTCGGCCAACAGCGGTCAGGACACGTCGACCTACGACGCGTTCCAGAAGCAGCAGTTGGCGGTCATGGCCGAGGCGAAGTACATCACGCAGTTCCTCGACCGCGACACCCGTCCGGACTTCGCAGGACCCGTGGTTGGCCCCGCCATCCAGAGCTGGTTCAAGAATCCGAAGGACGTCAACAAGATCCTCGAGAGCATGCAGGAGCAGTGGGACGCGCTCCCGCCGCTCTGAGGCTCCACGTTCCGGCCCGCTAGCAGCAAGCAACCCGGGTCGATCGGATCATGAGTTCGTCGGCGACGAGACCAAAGCGGTATCGTCGCCGACGTGCTTTTTCCGGGGGTGATCGTCTCACCCTCGGGTTCTTCGTCGGCGTACCGACGTTCCTGCACGTGTTGCTGGTGTGGTTGCCGGCGGTGCTCACCATCCTGCTCTCGTTCAC